>CALBVK010000098.1 GCA_937969345.1 uncultured Acidimicrobiales bacterium | reverse complement strand
CCGTCAACGTGGGACCCTGCACTACAGGTCATCTCGGGTGGATTAGGGATGCAGCAATGGCTGCCTGAAGGTGGGCCAAAGACATCTGCTCGGGCCCTTGGAAAGGTGCTCAAGGGCGTTGACGACGACCATGACGTCACGTTCATCGACTGCCCAGCAGGGCTCGGGCCAATTACGGTGAATGCGCTTGCTGCTGCTGATGTCGCTCTTGTCGTGACCGAGTCATCGGCGTTCGCAAACAACACCATGGCGGCCGTGGCCGACGTCATTGACGACGTGTGGGATCAGGTGAACCCCGAGCTTGATCTCGGCGGTGTAATCGTGAACCGGCAACCGGCGATCTCCAGCGAAGCGCAGAGCCGCTTCGACGAATTGGGAACGATCGTCGGCAAGCGTTCGATCTGGAAGCCCGCCATTCCGCAGCGGGTCATCGTGGCCGAGGCCCTCGGAGCGCGTCGACCAATCCATAGCTATGGTGCGCGTTCGGCCGATGTCAGCAATGTGTTCGACGCCCATTACCGCAAGCTCGAACGAACCCTGCAGAAGGCACGCTCCTAGCAAGAGGCACGCAATCTAGCGAATGGAATAGCCGCCTAGTAGCTGCCCTTTTGCAGCAGTACTGCAGGAACCGTCCGCAAGATGATCGTTAGGTCGGTAACGAGCGTCCAGTTGTCCACGTAATAGAGGTCGAGCTGGCCGTAGTCATCACCATCACCGTCGCCATCGAGGCGTCCACCGACCTGCCACATGCCGGTGATTCCGGGTTGGACACGAAGTCGGTTGCGGAGCACTGGCTGCCACTGTTCGACCTCGCTCGGAAGCGCTGGTCGTGGCCCGACAATGCTCATCTCGCCCCGGAGAACATTGATGAACTGCGGAAGCTCATCGATTGACGTCTTTCGCAAGATGCCACCGATCTTTGTGATGCGGGGGTCGTCCTTGATCTTGAAGATCGGTCCCTTGGCCTCGTTGAGGTGACGAACGTTGTCGAGCTGCTGCTCTGCGTCGATCACCATGGTGCGGAGCTTGTACACCTCGAACTCTTCGCCATCGCGTCCGACACGGACTTGCTTGAAGAAGACCGGCCCTGGACTCGTTGCCTTGATGCCGATCATGGCGCCGATCAGGATTGGCAAGGTGCCGAGAAACAAGATGGTTCCGAGGAGGTAGTCGAAGGCCTGTTTCGCCGATGCGCGCCAACCGCCGCGTTCGACCGGCTCGATGTACACCATCGGGAATCGACCGAGCGGACGGATCGTGAGGCGGTCCGAGGCAATGTCGCACAAGGTCGAGGAGAGCTCGACGTGCACATCGTTTTCGGTGAGCGTGCGAATGAGCTGGTTGCTCGTTGCGACCTCGATGCCCGTCGCTGCGATGATCACGCCGCCAGCCTTGGCGTCCTTGATCGCTGCGAGTGCCTGACCGGTGTTCACGAGGTCGTCGATCCCGCCAGGGAGTTCGTCTTCGAGGTAACCGAGCACCTTGTAGCCGTGAGACGGGTCCTTATCGAGCATTTCGCGTACGAAGGCACCTTCGTTGTTCTTGCCAACGATGAGTACGTTTCGGAGGTTCTCGCCCTGGGTCCTGGCCTTTTTGAACAGGTAGCGGGCGATCGCTCGTTCGATACCGACGAACAAGAGCATGAGGAAGAACGCTTCGAGCGCCAAGACGCGAGACAAGATGACCTGAGAGAAGATCGAGATCGCAAAGACGCCCATGAAGCCGTAGAAGATGGCCTTGACGACACGCTCGGCCTCGTCGGCCGAACGGGCGATGTGGCGGGCTCGGTAGAGGTACTGACGGGTAAAGCTGATCGGCCAGATCGGGAATGTCAGAACGAACAGCCAGAAGTAGGTGCGTGGTTCCACGGGGTCAGCTGGCTTGACCCACTGGTGGATGATGTTGGCCACGAGCAAGGCGAGCGCCACAGCATTGAGGTCGGCAACAAAGACCGCTGCTTTGCGGGCGTTGAAGCGTGACGGACGTTCTGTCGAGCTGTCGAAGACCGTCGATGTCGGATGTAGGACAACGCCGCGATCGGCCTTGTCCTCTTTTTCAACTTCCGAACTCGGGGGCATTTGTTCCGCTGCTTCCATCGGTTTCGATTCCAAACAAGCCTAGGGGGCGCAAGGTGTCGCCGCCGGGGTCCCTGTGACCCCCTGCGCACACTCTGTGTTCAATCGGCAACTATCTCGCCGACCTGACCCGTTTTGTCTCGAATTTCGGACGGATTAGCGGGTCGGAATCCAGATGAGGGTGAAGTCGTCGATGGAGATATCGGTCTTCTCGAGGGGAACCTCGATCGTCTCGATGTTCTTTGCGACGTCATCCCATTAGGACTGGATCTCCCACAAGCTGTCAGTGAGTTCGGTTTCGAGCGCTTCGAGCTCATCGACCTTGTCTGCGAGACGGTTCTCCGCGGTACGGAGGCGCTCCTCAGCATTGCCCTTCACCCGTCCCTTCGAGGACGCTCGCCGGGCTCCACCGAGAATGCTGCGGGTCGAGCGGCGGCCGCCGAGCACGCCGCCGAGGACCGACATGCCAATATCCATGATCTGATCTCGCCCTCGAGACTCCACATCGGCCTCAAGCTCGCGGATGCGATCTTCGGACTTCTCCATGGCTGCTCGGATGCGGTCCATCTTTGTCTCGAGGGACTTGCGAAGCTTGGCGACTTCCTCGTCGGCCTTGTCCTCTGCTGCGGCGTTACACCGTTGCTGGAATGCCTCTTGTGTCTCGCCGACCCGCGATGCGATCTTGAGCTCTGGGTTCGACATGAGTTCGAGCGACTCGTTGCGGTAGAGACGGTCCTTCAGCTTTGTCTGCGCCGAGGAGAACAGGCCCTTGGTGTGGATCTTTGCGTCGGCCAGGACGAACACATGGTCGTCGCTCATCTTGTCGTCGCGAAGGTCGCGATCGTCGAAGTCGACTTCGACTGCATCGTCCACGTCGATGTTGTCGTCGATGGGGGAGATGATCGCTTCCCACTCGACCTCGTGGCGTAGGTCGGCCTTGGTGTCGTCGAACAGCAGGTTAACGCGAGCCGCAATGCCAGCGACCAGGCGCTTTCCGTCGGGGTCTCCGCCCACATCGGTAAGCCACGGTGAGGCCGGGTCGACGAACTTGACCGCGATGCCGTCAGCGACTTCTGGCTGCATGTCGCTTTCATCATCGGCCAACGCTGCAGGCGCTGCCTGAGTGGCGGGGGACGTGGCAGTAGCGTCCTGCGGTGTCGACGTCGCAGCGGGCAGTGCCTTGCGCTCGACCATAAGGTCAGCGATCTGGGTGCGTGTCAGCGGCCCTGGAAGGTAGCTCATGGCCCAGCGGGTGCCAAAGACGGTCGGGGCGGCCGCACGGGTTTGATGCAGCAGGAACTGTCGCTTGTCTAGCGAGGAGATGATGTTCGACAGCTCCTCTTTGTTCGCACCGCCGCTGGCTGCGGACATGCCTTCGAGAAGGCGGTCCTTGTCGCGCTCGGTCTGGAGGCGTCCGACCATCCAGGTGCCTGCGTTTGAGAGCGCCTTGTAGTCGACGTCGACGGGGTTCTGGGTAGCGAGAACGAGGCCAACGCCGAACGCTCGTGCCTGCTTGAGAATCGTCAAGATTGGCTTCTTCGACGGAGGCATGGCAGTTGGTGGGACGTATCCGAACACCTCGTCCATGTAGATCAGCGCCCGCAGCTCTGGGGTGCCTGCTTGCTTTCGCATCCAGGTCACGACCTTCGACAAGATGAGGGTCACGACGAACTGTCGCTCGCTGTCGGAGAGGTGCGCGATCGAGATGATCGACGCACGAGGACCATTGCTGAGCATGGTGTCGATGTCGAGTGGTTCGCCTTCCATCCAGGACGCAAAAGCTGGCGATGCGAGAAGCCCGTTGAGCTTCATGACGAGCGCAGTGCGGTCCTTGGCGGGGTAGAAGCTATCGAGCTCAAGAACGCCGAGCTTGCGCATTGGCGGGTTCTGGATTTGGCCGAGAAGGGTGGCGAGGTCGAGGTCTTGGCCTTCCGACCATGCTCGATGAACCAGATTTGAGAGCAAGATGTGCTCGCGGCTGGTCAGCGGGTCGGCTTCGATATCGACCAAGGCGAGCAACGAGGAGACCAGGCCCTCGACCTCGTCGGCGAGCGCTTCGGAGTCGGCGCCATCGGGAGCCGAAAGGTCGCCGATGATGTCCAGCCCCACACCGGAGTTCGAACCGGGCGTGTAGATCGTAAAGTCAGCGGTCTCGCGAAGTTTTGCGATTCGATCCGGGGTGATGCCCGAGCCTTCGAGGCCGTTCTTCCAGAACTCGGCGGTCTTCGCTGCGTGCTCGCCAACTGAAATGCCGTCGCGTTCAGCATCGGCGGCGTTCACCCACGGTTCGAAGGACGGGCCGTCGAGCTCGGGGAAGGTCAACAACAGGTTGCCCATATCGCCCTTGGGGTCGATGATGATCGTTGGGATGCCTTGCAGCAAGGCTTCCTCGAGCATGATGACGCTGAGGCCGGTCTTGCCCGATCCGGTCATGCCGACGATTACGCCGTGGGTGGTTAGGTCACTCGCTTCGAGATGTACGTGCTCATCGCTATCGAGTACCCCGCCCAGGTACAGGTGCCCCTGTGGAACGTTAGTCATGGGGGTGGATAGTAGTGCGTTATGCGGTCGGCTAGCGGTAGATCCCACCAACCAGTTTGCGTTCCGGCTGTGCGAGCACGATTCGCAGCATCACGCCCACGATCAGATGTGCGGGGAGAAGGCACACATAGGCAACGTCTGCGAGCAACCGGTGACGTCGCACGACATCCGACGTCGGTGGTCCGAGGCGGTCATAGATCCGTCGAAGCTGGGCATGTGTGCGCGGGAGTAGCGTTCGAAGAACGATCTCGCCGGCCTTGAGCGTCTGCAGCTGGCGGTTCACTCCAATCCCGTCGACGCCCGGCGCAGAACCAACAATGCGGGCATGTCCCGTTGCAGCCGCTGTCGCCACATAGCAGTCCGATGAGACTGGCAACTCGTTGTAACGAGTAAGTGCGCTGCTGATCGTCACATACCAGGTGCTGGTCAGTGCTAGTGCGGCAATGCCATAGGCGGGCAGCGGTGCGCTCTCTGCTGTGGTGTGTCTGAGCAGATCGATGATTATCCAACTGCAGACGAACGGAGCTCCCGGCAGGAGAACGAAGAGCGCGATCGCGATCTCGGTTTGCTCGAAGCCGCCAGCGGCAGACACGGTTGACAAACCGACGACGACAAGCAGTGTCAGCGTTGATGCGGCTCGCCGGCCCTCGGGCGCTGTTACGACCGCTGCAAAGACTCCAGCGATGATGGCCGCGACCCCAAACGGGATGAGACCGATAAGGAACGTTGCGCCGAACATCGGGAAGCAATAGGAACATGACAGGGCGAGCGCGAGCTTCAAGCCCACCCGGATAGTCGGGATGCTCGCGAGGCTGGGACGAAGGAGGGCTGTCACGACTAGGGCCACCGAAAGCGGAACCGGGAATACGAGCCAACCTGTGGTCTTAAGGTCGAGAAGGAGGAACCAGAAGGACGAAGAATTCCGGTACGCCGGAGTGAACATATCGGTCGCGGCGATGCCAAAGGACACGGTTGGCAGCACGGCCATCCAGCCTGCGGTAAGCATCCTGCTCGATGGTGGTCTCCCCGCCGCTGCTGGTGCCCCAGCATTCGAGCGGGCTGGGTCTTCGTTGGACATGGTCACAGCGACACATTGTCGGCTCCCCTTGGTAAAGGCAACGCAAGGCCGGCGTTACAAAACGATGACGGCTGGCTCACCCGCACCACAGTGAGGATGAGCCAGCCGAGTATCAAGCACCGCTCGGGGCGCTAATCGTCGAGTGTCTGAACGAACTAGCTCAGTCGTTCGACGACCATGGCCATACCTTGGCCGCCGCCGACGCACATGCTCTCGACGCCGTAACGGCCGCCGGTGTCTTCGAGGCCATTGAGCAGGGTGGTCATGATGCGTGCGCCGGTCATACCGAAGGGGTGACCGAGAGCGATCGAGCCGCCGTTGACGTTGAGCTTGTCTTCAGGGATGCCGAGTTCGTCAGCAGATCCAATGACCTGGACAGCAAACGCTTCGTTGATCTCGAAGAGGTCGATGTCATCCACCGTGAGTTCGGCGCGCTCGAGCGCCGAGCGGATTGCATCGATTGGGCCGAGGCCCATGATCTCGGGGTCGAGGCTGGTTACTGCGCTGGACACGATGCGAGCCAGTGGCTTGATGCCGAGCTC
>CALBVK010000097.1 GCA_937969345.1 uncultured Acidimicrobiales bacterium | reverse complement strand
AAAATCAACGAAAAAGGCGTCGAACGGGGACAGGCCCCACCGTCGATCAAACGCCTAGCGGGGACAGGCCCCATGGCGGGACCAGGTCTCTAGCGGTTGGCGAGCTCGATCGCTGCGTCGACGATGTGGTTGCCGGGGCCGCCGTTGGTTTGTGCTTCGGGAGCATGCTCTTCGCCGAGGAGTGCGCCGGTCGCAGCGGCCGTCGATGCCCCGAGTGCATCGAGGTCGTAGCCACCCTCAAGAAACGCAATTCGCCGACCCGGTTTGCTGGCGCTCACGATGCGCCCCATGAGCGCGGAATAGTCGCCCGAGGTAAGGCCCAGGTTGGTGAGCGGGTCGGCACGATGGGCATCGAAGCCCGCCGAGATCAAGATCCAGTCGGCACCGAATGTGTCGAGGGCAGGCTCGACCACCTCGTCGAATGCACGCAGGTAAACATCGCCCGTGGCTCCGGACGGCATCGGAAAGTTGAGCGTGTGCCCGAGACCCGCTCCGGCGCCTTGCTCGTGCAACGCTCCGGTGCCGGGGTATTGCGGGTACTCGTGAAACGAAATGAACAGCACCTGGTCGCTGCCATAGAACGCGTCTTGGGTGCCGTTGCCATGGTGTGCGTCGATGTCGATGATGGCGACCTTCTCGCCGCTGTCGACGATGGATTGGGCTGTGACCGCAACGTTGTTGAACAGGCAGAAACCCATGGCGGTCGTCGGGGTCGCATGGTGGCCAGGGGGACGGACGAGCGCGAAGGCCGAATCGGCGACACCTGCCCGAAGTGCCGTAACCGCATCGAGGCCAGCACCAGCGGCCAGGCGTGCGGCAGTGAGCGACCCTGCGCTCATGTGCGTGTCGGGGTCGAGGCGTACGAAGTCCTGATCGCCCAGTGCCATGACGTGTTGTACATGCTGTTCCGTGTGGACTCGGATGAGCGATTCTGCGGGAGCAACGGTTGGAACTTGCCAGGTGAGCGCGTCGCCAAACCCGGCTTGTTGAACACCGGCGACCGCAGCGGTGAAACGCGCCGGACGTTCGGGGTGGCCCTCGGGTGGACGATGGTCGGCAACGCGTTCGTCGGCAATCATGAGAATCGACATGGACCGAGTATGGCAGTCACCAACAACTTCTGTGAGCGATTCTGCAGGCTGAGCGAGCAGAATCGCTCACAAAAACGTGGGATACGCGAGGATGGGGCGATGAAGGCAGGCTTCGCGCACTTTCCGACCGACTCATCGATTGCTCCAGCGGAGCTCGGCCCTGCTCTCGAGGAGCGTGGTTTTGAGTCGATCTGGGTGGCCGAACACAGTCACATCCCGCTCAGTCGCAAGACGCCGTATCCGGGCGGGGGAGATCTCCCCAAGCGTTACTTCGATACCCACGACCCGTTCGTTTGGCTGACAGCGCTTGCCGGCCACACCGAGACGTTGTTGCTGGGCACCGGCATTTGCCTCGTCGCTCAACGAGACCCGATCCACACCGCAAAGCTCGCTGCCAGCCTGGATCGGCTGAGCGGCGGCCGCTTTCAGTTCGGCGTCGGCGCGGGCTGGAACGAGGATGAGATGAACAACCACGGCGTTGCGCTCGAGGGCCGCTTCAAACTCATGCGAGAGAAGGTCGGTGCGATCAAGGCAATGTGGACCGAGCACGAGGCCGAGTTCCACGGTGACCTCGTCGACTACGACCCAATGATGATCTACCCAAAGCCGCTCCAGACCCCGCATCCGCCGATCCACGTCGGCGGTTCGTATCCGGGCGGAGCGCGCCGGGCCGTCGAATGGGGAAATGGGTGGATCCCGATCCCGGGTCGAGGCGAAGGAACCCTCGCCGATCAGATCACCGACATGCGCCAGATGGCCGCCGACGCCGGACGCGACCCTGCGGCGATGGAGGTGTCGATCTACTTCGCCCCCGCCGATCCCGACACCCTCACCGAGTACGCGGAGGCTGGCGTCGATCGCGTCGCGTTCGATCTGCCATCGGTCGATGGTGTCGAAGCAATAGCGGTTCTCGACGCAGCGATGGCAGCGATGGCAGCGGCGGGACTGCGCTAGCTTCTGGTCCCGAGCGCCGAGCGGTTAGGTTCGACACATGACCGATCGCATCCAGGACCTGTTCAACCTCTCGGGAAAGACCGCTGTCGTTACCGGTGGCTCTCGCGGCATTGGCGAGATGATCGCTGAAGGGTACGTCGACGCAGGCGCCAGCACGATCATCATCACGGCGCGCAAGGCCGAGGCACTCCAGACCACCGCTGACCGCCTGAACGAGAAAGCAGCCGATGGTCAGACCGTCGTTGCTAT
Organism: uncultured Acidimicrobiales bacterium; assembly: GCA_937969345.1. Lineage (GTDB taxonomy): Bacteria > Actinomycetota > Acidimicrobiia > Acidimicrobiales > SHLQ01 > SHLQ01. The sequence continues at coordinate 1,348 of CALBVK010000097.1, read as the reverse complement.
CCCCGGCGATCTTTCGACTCCCGAAGGCATCACGGCATTTGCCGACGCGGTGAAGGCACAGGTCGATGCCGTGGACATCTTGGTGAACAACGCAGGCGCAGCATGGGGAGCGCCGTTGGGCGAGTACCCGGTCGACGGTTGGGACAAGGTGATGAACGTCAACGTGCGAAGCATCTACTTCCTCACCGAAGCACTCATCGACCATCTGCGGGGTGCAGGAACCGCCGAGGATCCGGCTCGGGTTATCAACGTTGGCTCCGTGGACGGCCTTCGAGCATGCGATGTGGAGCACTATGCGTACTCGACATCGAAGGCAGCCGTCCACCACCTGACACGCCAGCTCGCCAAGCGACTCCGGAACGAGAACGTTCGGGTCAATGCCATTGCCCCCGGGCCGTTCGAGTCGAACATGATGGCCTTCGCCCTTCGTGACGACGAAGCCCGCTCGCTCGTCGAGTCCAGCGTTCCTGTCGGTCGAATCGGCAACCCCGATGACATGGCGGGCCTCACGATCTACCTGTCGTCGAAGGCCGGCGCATACCTCACGGGCGTCACGATCCCCGTCGGCGGCGGCATAGCGACCGCTGACTGAGACGAACGCGGGTGCCGCATCCGCACCGTCTCCTAGAGTGGTGGGGATGAGCATTTCGCTTCCACTCGCTTCGGAGTCTGTTCGATGTATGGACTTTGCGATCGCGAACTCGATCGATCCAGGGGGCACCGCGCTTGCTCCTGATGTGGTTGTCCTCGTCGAGGTTGATGAGCCGTGGCCGAAGCCGGTTGGCAAACATCCAGCGATGGTCGAGCTGGTCCAGGCTGCGCAGCAGCGACCCGAGCAGATTCGGCTGTTGGCAGCAGTGCCCGCAGGCGACGCACCGCGACGAGTTATCGCGTTCCGGCCTACCGCGACAGGCATGACTCGGGCAGAGGGGCCACTGTGCGCTGACCCGGTCGGAGCGCTACACGACGTGCTGGACGAACCGGCTCCAGCGGTGTCGCAATCCGGCCAGGGAGTGGCCACGGTGCTCGTGTGCACGCAGGGGTCCCACGATGTGTGCTGCGGGACCGACGGTGTGGCATTCGCAGACTGGCTCGACGAAGAACGGCCCGATGTCGAGGTCTTTCGGGTGAGTCACACGGGAGGTCATCGATTCTCTCCGACGGCGATGACGTTGCCCGATGGGCGAATGTGGGCATACCTCTCGCCGGATACGGCCAACTCGATCATCGATCGAACGGGCGATGCCCGGCTTCTCGCCGCGCAATGTCGCGGGTGGTGGGGCGCCCCGACCGGCCCGGCGCAGGTCGCCGAACGCGCCGTGTTCTCCGAACTTGGCTTCGACGCAGA
>CALBVK010000096.1 GCA_937969345.1 uncultured Acidimicrobiales bacterium | reverse complement strand
GAAGATCATGTTGCTGTGGGATGCCCTCGACTTTGGCGACAAGCCCACCTATGCGCACCTTCCGCTTCTCGTGAACGAGCAGCGCAAGAAGCTTTCGAAGCGCCGCGACGACGTGTCGCTGATGGAATTCCTGTCCAAGGGATATCTGCCCGAGGCCATGGTCAATCACTTGGCGTTGCTCGGTTGGGGTCCGCCCGACGACAAGGAGATCCGTCCAATCGGCGAGATCATCGAGCTGTTCAAGCTGGAGAACGTCAACAAGGGTTCGGCGTTCTTCGATGTCACCAAGCTGAACCACATCAATGGTGAGTACATCCGTGCGCTTCCCGTTGAGGAGTTCATCGAGATGGCCGAGCCGTTTGTGTATGGCGTCGATGCCGAGATCAGCTGGGACAAGAGTGCCTACGAGCCCGAAGTCTTTGCGATGGTGGCTGCCGACGTGCAACAGCGCGTCGACACGTTCTCCGATATTCCGCACTACATCGGCTGGTTGTTCTCCGACGAGGTCGCGTACGACGTTGAGAGCAAGGGCTGGAAGAAGGCGATGGTTAAGGGCAAGATGATTCCCGAGATCCTCGACGGAATCGCTGAGGCGTTCGTCGATGTCGAGTGGACTGCCGAGGCAATGAACGCGGCTGTCGCTGGTGTTGGTGATGCTCTCGAGGCTCGCTCCCAGGTGCCGGCTCGTGTGGCAATCACCGGAACGAACGCTGGTATTCCGCTGTGGGACGCGGCGGCGACGATCGATCGTGATGTCGTGCTGCGTCGTCTGGCGGCAGCGCGGGCGCTTCTGTAACGGCGCAAGGTGAGTCACGCCGAGTGATTTTCGGTCCCAATTGGACAGCGTGGAGTGAAATCGGGCACTATTTCGTCAGGGCTTGCATCGTAAGCCCGTAGGCGAGGCGGACATAGAGCTAGGCGAATGTTTACACCTGACGCGGCGGCGCAAAAGACCACGAATGAGCGGTATCAGTTTTCTGATGTGCTCTCCGAGACCGATATCGAGCAGCAGAATCGGCTGACCGCGCAGCGAAACGCGTTGCGTCGAGAGCTGATCAGTCGTGACCGTCGATCGTTGGGACGGTCATTGAAGCGAAGGAGCGGTAGGCGGGGCGGACCTTCGGAGTCCTAGGCCGTCCGGGCCATTGCTCGGCCGGCGGCCACGTAGCACCATTTTTCTACGCCTATTCGAAAGCTGGCGATGTCGCAAGATCACGTGCCTCCACAACTGACGAGCGAAGGCGAGCAGCTGCTCGCCGATGTGTTGCGTCGTCGCGCGGAGAGTTCGCATGGGTCGGTCCGTCGGGCCCCATCCCAGCACGACACCGCAATCGCTCGCTCGAACCGCGCCCGTCGCGAACGCGATCCGCTCCGCGTCGAGCCGCCAGTTGCTGCTGGTGAATCCGACTCTGGCCAACGAGAGGATACGAACCGGCTTCCCATCGTGGCGGGTTTGCTCATTGGTGCAGTCGTGTTGGCGGTCGCCGGTTTCACCGCATTCTCGCCATCGCCGACCGTCGCTACCGAGGTTGCCGGGGCCACCGAAGAACGCAGCGGTGGGAGCGATGTGGAAAGTGATGCTGCATCGAGCACCGAATCGGCCGATGTCACCGACGCCGATGGTCAAGACGATGCGCTCGTGGCGCGTTCTGTGCCCGACGTTGATGGATCCTTGCCCGAGAACACCACAACGTCACAAACCCAAGGGTCTACGGTCGATCTCGACCCGGAGTCGATTGAGGTCATCGTGTACGACGAAGACCCGGCGGTGAACGGCGTTCACTCCTTTGCACTTCGCATAAAGAGCGTCTCCACCGATGAGGAGCTCGACACGAACTCGTTCGATGTTGTCGTCGTTGACGAGTCGGGCGTCGAATCTCAAACGTTCAGCCGATTTATCCACGCCACGCTGCCGGTGAACTCTTCTGCCCTCGCCACCGTGCGTTCCGAGGGTGCTGGCCCCGAGCAGCAGTACGTCGTTGTCCGCGTCGGCGATACCGAGATTGCTCGCATCCCGATCGGCCTGTAGCCGAGACCGGGGTCCGAGCTAGGCCGGCCGCTCGATCTCGAAGAGCGTTTCTGCGGTGCGGTTGTAGAGCCCACCCGCGTGTCGTCCAATGGCGCGAAGCCCGTACTGGTCGATGTTGAACTTGTCGTCGACGAGACGTTCAGCGACGTGGATTTTGGTCGCTTCGCCCACCACCAACATTCCGTTTCCCGGAAGGTCGCCGCTTGGTGCCCCGACCGGGATCACGTGGGTGACGACACATTCGAAGTTGGCGACGGCTTCACCGACGAGGGGCGCCCCGATTGTCTCTGCTGCAACTGCCGTGAGCCCACAGATTTCGAACTCGTCGACATCTGCGTCGTAGCTGCCGGCCGACAGGTTCATGGCTTCGACGGTTTCCTCGGTAACGATGTTCACCGTGAACTCGCGTGTGGCCTCAAGGTTCGCGAGGGTGTCTTTGCGGCTTCCGAGTACGGGTGCGACCACAAACGTGGGCGGGTAGGCGGCCACCATGTTGAAGAACGAATAGGGGGCGAGGTTCGGCGTGCCGTCTTCGCTGCGGGTGCCGATCCAGCCGATTGGTCGGGGCACGATCAGGCTCGAGCCGAGCTTGTAGGCCTGGCCAGCTTCCATGTCATCGATGGCGAACGTTCGCTTGGATTCGATCTGCATAGGTGCAGCTTGTCTGGTGATTGCCGGCGTGGCCAACCTCACAGCTTCTCTGTGACTCTGGTGGCCCGATGTGTCTCGGCTGGGATCGTCCGCAAGACTTGATCTGTGGCAGCAGTAGGACCTCGGCGAATTGTGGTGCGGGTGTTCCTTGTCCTTTTCGCGGTCGCGGTTGGCTGGTTTCTACTGACGTTTGTGCTCGTTAGCAGCGCAGCGTCAGATGCCCAGGGTCGGAGCGCATCGGCGGACGCACTCGTGATCTTGGGGGCTGCGCAATACAACGGTGAGCCGTCGCCGGTCCTCGAACGACGGTTGGACACGGCGCTCGGACTGTGGGCTGATGATGCTGCTCCACAGATCGTCACGACGGGTTCGAACCAGCCGGGCGATGTGTTCACCGAGGGCTTTGCGGCCTTTCGTTATCTGCGCAATGCCGGTGTTGCCGAGGATGAAATCATCGTGATCGTCGACGGCGGCGATACCTACGAGTCGCTCTTGGCAACACGCAATCAGCTCGACGTGAGTAGCCGCGAGGTCATCATCGTGACCGATGCGTACCACGCACGGCGTAGCGAGGACATTGCTTCGGAGGTCGGCCTCGATGCAACCGTGGTGGCCGCTGGCGACGACACCGCATTGTCGAGGAGGCTTCGCGAGACCGTGGCGGTCTCGATTGGACGAATCGTCAGTTATCGCCGCCTCAGCGCCTGGCGGTAGTCAACCGCACGACGATGTGGCCGTGGGGTGCGCACCCCACTCGATGACCGAACCAACCAGAGGACTCAAGTGTTTACGGGGTAGTTACGAACACAACCCCGGGAGAGCCATGGGCGCCGCTGTTGAAATCTTGAGAACGTCCCTTCGGACAACCACGACCACCGCACTTGGCGTGCTCGTCATCGCCCTGCTGTCGATGGCTCCGGTGGCGGCTCAAGATGCCCTTCCTGAGGACGAGCCGGTCTCCGACGAGGAGTTCGGCGATGACGAGGGCTATCTCGACTGGCTTGAGCCTGGCGCTACCCCCGAGCTCGACAGTCCCCGAGAGGTCGAACAGGGTGAGTGTTCGCCGGCGACGTTTGCGATGGATCAAGTGACGACGTGTCGTTTCCCGGTGGTTGGCGCAACGGTCCTGCCGAACTGGGGTGTGCTGCGTGCCCACGTGGTCGACGAGAACTCGGCCGGCTTCAGCGACCGTTGCTTGCTCGAGGACGACATGCTCGTGTGCGAGGACATGCCGGGAGCCTTCGTCACCGGTGAGTTTCGGGTGGCTATCGATGGGTTAACCGGTGAGGAGTCTCGAGCGTCGATCACGATCGATCGGACCGCCGATGGTGTTCTCGGTCTGTCGGTTGGAGGAGCGTTCCCGCTGCCGGTGTTCGCCGAGGCCACGACGTCGATCGAGGTCTTTCGTGCCTGGTCGCAGGCCACCGATAGTCAGCTCGATCTCTTGCTGCGCCGCGAGGGTGACGACGAGGTGGTCGATCGGATGGCGGCGCTCGCCCCTGGTGAGGAGTTCGAACCGGTCGAGCTGCTGATTCCGTCACCAGGTCGCTGGACTCTCACCGGATGTCAGCGAGCCATCGGTGATACCGAGGGAACAGAACCGTGCGTCAAGGAAGGCATCCGGCGTCCGCTCGAGGCGATTTCCCCGACGCCGATCCCGCTGGTGGATGACCTGAATGACCGCTCGGCCGAGCGCATCAACATGGTCTTCGTGGGTGACGGATTCGGACCAGCGCCAGAGCCGTCAGTGAGTGAAGAAGCGATCCGTTTGCTGAGCCTCGATGGGTCGCCAACCGAGATCGGCCGTGATGGTGAGGTTTGGGATTTGGGTTGGGGGCCCTTTGCGATCGAGCCGTTCCGCAGCAATATCGGTCGATTCAACTTCTGGTATCTCGAGGGCGAGGTTGGCTTGGACACCACGCCGTTCGACCCGCCGTTTGGGTCGAATCTCCTCGACCCCCAGGCGCTCGGCCTTGGATCCGACGTGCTGCTAGTGCTCCTCGATCGGACACCGGGACGCGCCACGGGCTCGTTTCCCTCCTTTGTCGACGACGTGGAGCTCGACGCTGATGCCCTTCGCCAGCTGGGCAGTGTTCACCTGCCGGTGCCTGTCGGGAGCGAATATGACCACGCCGTTCTGGCTCACGAGCTTGGCCATGCACTCTTTGGCTTGCGCGACGAGTATGTCGAGGTCGAGTACGAGGGTGTGATCGCTGTTCACGGACCACCGAACTGTGTTCGGTCTCGTGAGGAAGCTGAGGAGGCGTGGGGTTCGTTGGCCGGAGAGCTCGACCCAATGTTCCATCGCTGGACCGAAGCGCTCGATGAGTTCGATCTCAACAATGAGTGGGTCGGTGCGAGCGCCGACCGGTTCACGGTTGGCTACGTTCCTGGCGGCTGTTACGGGCCAGAGGACGCTGCCGGGGTGATTCGCCCGACGGTCGACTCGTTGATGAACAGCAACGTGCCGGTATTGGGTTCGGTCAACCGAGCTCGAGCCGAAGCGGTGTTGGCTCTGTGGCCAGACCCTCCGCCGCCGGCACCGCCAACGACCACCACAACAACGACCACGACGGTCGTGCCAGAAACGACAAGCTCCACAACAACAGCTGTTGCGACGAGTGCACCCGACGATCAGGTGGCCGGCGCTGCGACAGGTCAGTCGCCGGTCAGCCCAGCGGATTCGCCCACGGGGTCGCTGGTCATGGCGGCGCTGCTCGCCGCCGGTGTGTTGTTCGGGGCTGTCGGCATGTGGGGTGTTCGACGTCTGCGATCGAGGGCTTAGCGGGACCTCGGCAGTGCGTCGAGCGCCCGGGTCGGCGTCGATCAGTACCGGCGTGTTCAGGCGCACTTCGGAAGCGGCGCGCATGGCGGCAGCGTCACGCATGACGTCGTCTGTGCCGAAACCCTCGATTGCCCGGTCGTAGATCTTGGCGACCATCGCCGTCTGGTCGTCGGTGACGAACGGAATGATCGTCGCTGTGGTTGCGCCGAAGAGACGAGG
>CALBVK010000095.1 GCA_937969345.1 uncultured Acidimicrobiales bacterium | reverse complement strand
CGGAGCGCTGGTCCAAGATCAGCGTCGGACGGCCCGCTCGTATCCTCCTCCGCTGGCTGCTCGGCGACGGGCACGTCGTCGACGATCGCTTGTTCGTCGACCATCGTCGAGCTGCACGATGTTGCGGCGAGCGCAAGGACGACGAGTCCACGCACTGCGAGATAGCGAACTAGGCGGGCCATTGGAATCCTCCTGCGGTGCCCGGACCGGTGTGTACGGCGATGGCGGGTCCCATGCGGTACCTCCGGACCGATTCGACGAGCGGGCTCTCGGTCATGCGCGTTTCGAGTTTCTCGGTGAATTCGAGCGTGTCGGGGGCGGCGAAGGCGATCGCTGCATGGCGCATATGCGACCCGGCGAGTAGCGATGCCGCCATTTGGTCCACCAGCTCGTCGATCGTGCGGCCGGTGCCGATGAGCTGATACCCACCACCTACCCCGCCGAGCACGGGAACGTCGTTGGTGCCGGTGGGCAGTCGCGCCTGGCGCATGCGGCCACCCTTTAGAACGTAACGGAGGTCCTGCAAGATGAAGACGGTGCCGATCCCGTCGATCAGTTGGTCAGCGAACTCGGCAATACCTTTGGTCGACCCAGTCGATGCCAGCCGGGCCGCGACCTCGCGAACCACGATGCCCAGTCCATAGGACGTCGTTCGAGAATCGATGATGGTGATCGGCACATCGAGGCTGGTCGCCGCGACCCGGGCGGAGTTGAGCGTCCCGGAGTGTTCTTGGCCGACATGGATCGAAACAATCTCGGTCGCTCCTGCTGCCGCGGCGCGCTGCCATGCAGACAGGAACGCTCCCGGCGATGGTTGGGACGTCGAGAGCCGAACGCCATCGCCAATACGTTCATAGAAGGTGGCCGCGGTGATGTCGACGCCATCGGCGTACTCAACGTCGTCGATGACGATGGTGATCGGCACGACGATCGCATCGCACTGTTCGATTTCCTCCGGACTCAGCTGAGAGCTCGAGTCGGTGACTATTGCGATGCTCATGTGTTCGCGTCTTCCGACGGTCCGCCAGTAATTGGGCCGGCATCGATGGGTTTGCCATCCTCGAGCGGTTTGTCCACGAAGCGTTTCGCGATGATCGCGCTCGACAGGGCGGCGCCGATCGGTAGAGCGGCCGGGGCTGGTGCGTCGGTTCCCGTGGCCCATCCGCGACGGTGCGCCAACATCGATGACGCGACCCACACGACCGAGGCCGTTGCGGTGCCAACCCATGTTCGCTGTGTCCATCGGGGTATCGCTGCTGTTCCTACGGCGACGGCGACGTCGAGCGGCAGGTAGTAGGGAAACGTCCCGAGCACTTGGCCAACGCTGGTCGATACGCCCTTTCCTCCCGAACGTCCGGGAGGGTAGCAATGGCCGGCAACCGCGGCAGTCGATGCGAGGTTCGCTCCCGTTGGCCCTGCGATGCGGCGGCCGATGTGCGCCGCAACCGTTCCTTTGAGTACGTCGGCTGCGAACACGGCCGTGCCCCAACCCCTGCCGATCGATTTGGCCGTGTTCATCGCTCCAGGGTTCGTCGAGCCAACGTTGCGAATGTCTACAGAGGTTGCGTCAGAGCGTGTTGCGAGGCGGACTGCGTAATCGGCCGAAGCAATGGTGCCCAGCACATATCCCACGCCGACCGAGATCGCCGAGCGGCCAACGTTCGTAAGCACAGACACGCCTTCAGCTTCGCACAATCGCCACGAAGAGCCGGGGCAGATTCAGAGGCGTCGATAGGCCCAGGAGCCGGTGATGAGCCCAAGCATTCCTCAAGGTGGAAGCGAGCAAGCTCCGGAAACGCGCCGATGGCACAGTTTCCCCCGATGGCACAGTCTCATTGAAACGACGCTCGAAGACACGAGCGACAGACAGGCGGTCACGAGAGAACAGGCTCGCCAGCTTTTGCTGAAGCTGAACTAACGATCGTGCTCGACGACTCCATGTGGAATAACAACGGAGCAGGCGCTTATGCAGACTTCTTGGGTCCAATATCGGTCGAATCCAAATCGCTGAAGGCCACATTGGCTACGTCTGGACTACCAAAGCTTCGGCATAATTGGAAGATGTCCGCGACAACGACACTCTGGAGACCAGTCGGCCAACCCGAGCTAGACCTCATCGAAGCTTCGGGATGGTCGGCGTTTCCGCCACGTCTCGATTGGCAGCCAATTTTCTACCCCGTGCTGAACGAGGCGTACGCCACTCGCATCGCAAGTGAGTGGAACACGAAGGACGCCGAGAACGGAAATGTCGGATACGTGCTTCACTTCGAGGTCGAAACGGAGTTCCTCGCCAAGTACCCGGTGCAGATTGTCGGGGATGCGCAGTGCCAAGAGCTATGGGTGCCCGCTGAAGAACTCGACGAGTTCAACAAGCACATCATTGGACCAATCGAGGTCGCTTCGGAATGGCGAGATTCGTGAGCGCCAACCCGCCCCCGACCTTGCAGCCCTGGGAATATCAGATCGAATCCGCTGGTCATGGGCCGAGCCGATTGGAACCGCCGAAATTCCTTGGTGGCTCAACGGTCTCCAGCCCTCGGAGACCGAAAACGAAGATTTGGCACCCCCAACGGGATTCGAACCCGTGTTACCTGCGTGAAAGGCAGGCGTCCTAGGCCGCTGGACGATGGGGGCCAATTACCAATCTGTTCACACAGATCGACCCGCAATGGTAGCGCAGACGCGATCAATCCACTCTCGC
>CALBVK010000094.1 GCA_937969345.1 uncultured Acidimicrobiales bacterium | reverse complement strand
CGGTAATTTCTCCTCAAACGGGGTCCTGTAGTTCTACCCGAAGAGAAGGGTGGATGCGGTGAAGCCATGCAGATGGTTTTCTGCCCGCACCGGACCAAATTCGCCTGCGCAGAACATTCCCGATGTGGCGCGGGAACCCGTCAGTTCGTGGATCAATTCCGCATCGTGCCCCGGCCGGCCAAAGAGATGCTCCCCGCGGCCGTTACAGGTGAACGCCAGCGCGGCCGTTGCGTGCTCGCCCTGGAGCGAGGAAATGAGATCGTCGGTAGCTGTGGACGCGTCGCGTACATGGAACTGCAGCGTCGTACCGATGTCGACTTCTGCGCCAATAGCGATTGCGCCCGTGGCCTGATCGGCGCCCATTACGGCCCGAATCAAGAAGTCGCCGCGATCGAAGTCGAGCTGTCCTTCGTCGATCACGATGCCGACATGGATGCCGTTTGCCATCAACGCCCGATCGACCTCGGCGGCCTCGGAAGCGATTCGCTGGAGGGCGTCCATTGGGCGCTGGGACGCAAGCTCGGTGATCACGTTGCCGGTCACCGCCGTGACGGTGAGCGGCGAGCCGACAGGCCGACAGCCTTGGGACACGACGCTACGGAGGGGAACGCCGCCGATGGCGACACCCACGGCACCGTCGGAGAGGATCTCGTCATCGAGGAGAAGACGATTGCCACCGGGGCCGCGTGCGCCCGATGCGAGACCTCCGTGAATCGCAAGGTTTGGCGCGTTCTCCGCTGCGTTGCTCAACATGTCGAGAACAGGTGCGGTGAACGGGTCGGCCAGAAGCACAGCGTGGTCAGCGCCGATCGCATCCCATCCTCCGAGTGGCGAATCGTGTCCAGCCTCGATGCGCACGGGGCTCGCCGAAACTCCACCGATTGCCCACACCGAGAGCGCGGAACGATCCTCCACCTCGCTCACCCGCTCCAAAACACCGCAGGCGGTAGACCCAACGAACGTGGCTGGCGACAGCAACTCGCGAAGCGCCGAGCCAATGTCGTCGACTGCTCCGGTGTGAACGCTGTCCACAAACGCTACGAGAAGGTCGATCGGCTGCCCATTCATCTGCTCGAGGATCGTGCCAGCGACCTCGCCGACCGCATGGGCGGCTAGGGGATGTTCCGACAACGCTGAGGCAGCGAGCATGGTTAGGAGTCCTTAGGGGGTTCGGCGCGGCGTTGCGAGAATCGGAGTGTCGTGGCGAACCGTCGCCCAGCCAATCCGTTGGGCCGCCCGGATAGTCCACCATCCCGGGTCGATCTGTCCAGGATCGAGCGAGAATCGAGCTGACGTCGGTGCCGCATGATGGTTGTTGTGTAGCCCTTCGCCGCTCGTCAAGAAGGCCAGCCATTGGAGATTGGTCGCCGAATTCTCATATGGCCGATCTCCAAACGTGTGGGCAATGGCATTGACCGCGGCGGAGAGGCTCAGATAGAGCGCAAAGTGGAAAGCGGCCGTGATGAGGCCGAGCCATGGGCCGAGAAGGACCATAAGGATCGCCGTCGTGGTGCCGAGCCCGAGTACCGCGTGGTCGAGCACGTATCGGTCGAGCGTGGTCTGTGGAAGATCGCGGGCGTACTTCTGCACCTGCTCCGGGTCGCGAGCAACGCGGCGGTATAGGGCCACGTTCGTCAGCTGAACGCGTACCCACCCGAGCCGCGCCGGACTATGTGGGTCCTGGTCCTCGTCGGTGAAGGCGTGGTGTTTTCGGTGGACGGCTGCCCATTGGCGCGGCCGTATCCCGGTGAGTAGCCAGATGATGGTGCGGAAGATCACCGTGAGCGGCCGGGACAGGGTGACGGCCCGGTGGGCTAACGCCCGATGTAAGTAAACGGTGGTCGCGACGTTGGCGATTTGTGTGAGCACGAATCCAACGCCGATGGCGAGCGCGATGTTTGTGACCATATTTTTGACGCTAGTTGGTCGTCGCTATCCCGGGAAGCCGGCATGGATTGGTTTCGCCGCTTTGCGAGGTACGCCCTATGCTGAGCGCCGATGCGTCGCTGGATCCTCCCGTTTTGTCTTCTGATCGTGGCGGGCTTTGCCGCGTGGCAGGCCGTAGAAACCGATGCGGCGTTGGCCGAGGAGACTCTCGCCCAAGACGGACAGAGCGCCCCGCCAGCACGGACGCCGCTACTTTCGGTGCGCCGAACTCCTGAATTCCTTCGCGAACCGATCTTGGTGCAGAACCTGCAAGCATCACTCGACGAGGTCGTTGCCTCGTTCCCACCAGCGAGTTGCCTTGTCGTCTACCTCGACGGCGAAGAGATCTACGCCGAGAATCCCAGCCTGCCGCTCGTTCCGGCGTCGGCCCAAAAGATTCTGACCGCGTTCGGCGCCTACACGATTCTTGGCGGCGGCCATACCTTCGAGACCGCCATTGTCTCCGATGCGCCGATCGTCGATGGTGTGGTCGACGGCAACATCTACCTCGTCGGTGGTGGCGATCCGCTCGTAGCGACCGAAGACTACGCCGCTCGCTACGAGCAGCAGCCACACTTTCGTACCGCGATCGAGGAGCTCGCCGACGCTGTCGTGGCTGCACAAATCACCGAGATCAACGGCGCCGTGATCGGCGACGAGACCCGCTACGACACCGAGCGTTATGTCCCCGAATGGCCATCGAGATTCACCAACGAGTCGCAGAACCAGACGGGTCCGCTTTCGGCGCTGACCGTGAACGACGGATTTGTCCGATACGACCCGAATCCTGCGCCGTCTCTCGCCACGGCCTCTACCGAACCAGCTGCGTTCGCTGCGAGCTTCTTTGATGATCTGCTCGAGGAACGTGGCGTGATCATCCGCCAGTCCGCTGCGGCAGGCGAAGCACCCGTCGGCGCTCGAACCGTCGCCTCGATCGTCTCGGACCCGGTCTCTGTGGTGACAAACCAGATGGTCGACATCAGCGACAATATGGGAGCCGAGCTGTTGCTCAAGGAAATTGGCTACTCGGCGACGGGCTTGGGCACGACCGATGACGGAGCGGTCGCCATTGAGAATGCACTTCGATCCGCCGGCTTCACGGTGGCCGAGACCGACATCGTCGATGGATCGGGCCTCGCGTCGGAGAATCGCGTGACCTGTCGTCTCCTGGCCGAGGTTCTCGATGCAGACGAATCAGCGCCGATCCTCGACGGACTCGCCATCGCTGGCCAGACGGGCACGCTCACGGAGCGCATGGTCGGCACCGAGGCAGAAGGCAAGGTGCGGGCCAAGACCGGTCGCCTCAACGAGGTCGGCGCCTTAGCTGGCACCGCAGAAGCACTGGATGGTTCGACCCTCACGTTCGCGTGGATCGTGAACACCACCGATCTGTATCCGGTCGAAGAAATGACTGCAGCTCAGGATGCGGTGGCCCTCGAGCTCGTTGCGTATCCCGAAGGACCCGACGTCGAGGCGCTTGGACCTATCGGGTGACGGTAGACGGCGGACGGGTCCTCGCGATGTTCCCGCTGGGGAGCACCGTCTTCCCCGGCCAGGTCGTCCCACTGCACGTCTTTGAAGACCGTTATCGGGTCATGCTCAACGAATTGACCACCGACGGCGCCGACGCGACCTTTGGGATCGTTCTCATCGACCGCGGCCACGAAGTGGGCGGTGGCGATCATCGCGTACTGGTAGCCACACGAGTTGAAATATTGCAGGCCGAAGAATTCGATGATGGTCGCTGGGGTGTGGTCACCGCTGGCGTCGAACGTCTCGACATCGTCGAGTGGCTCGATGACGACCCGTATCCGCGAGCGATCGTGTCACCGCGCGTCGTCGTGGACAATGGCGGCAATTCACTCACCGATCTCGAGGAGCTCCTGGTCGAGACCATTCGGCTCGCTGCGTTGTCCGAAGGGGTTGACAACCCCGGACCGTTCGAGTTCAGCGACGACCCACATATGTTGCTCGATCAGCTATCGGCGCTCTCGCCATTGACCGCATTCGATCGCCAGCGCGTGCTCGAAGCGCCCACGACAACCGATCAAATCGACCGGCTCACTGAGGCGCTTACCGATAAGTGTGTTTTGTTACGGGCTCAGCTCGGCGAGACCTAGGACAAAACCTGTAGGTTGATCGGACAACGTGCGGAACCCCTGAACGCAAGAATTGATTGAAGGACTGTTGTGGCCGACGCCCCCAAGACGCCAGCGGAGAATGCTCAAGAGGTCTTTGACCTTGTGAAGGCTTATGCG
>CALBVK010000093.1 GCA_937969345.1 uncultured Acidimicrobiales bacterium | reverse complement strand
AGGGGCTCTGTAGGTTCGAATGACATGTCGCCGATACCTACCATCGCTACAAGGTATAATTTCGCTTTACCTTGTACTCTCGAAGTTATGGAACCAACAGGTGATCTAAAAGTGTCCGCACGAGGACAGATGAGCCTTCCGGCAGCAACACGTCATCGTTGGAACCTCGACGCTGGTGGCAGCGTTGGCTATCTCGATCTTGGCGATGCGATAGTCATCGTGCCCAACGGCGTCGACAATCTCCGAAGTGAACTTCTCTCGGCAATAGACGACGGCATGTGGGCTGCCGCATCGGCAGGCCTCGGCGATGACGAGCTCGCCACGCAATGACCACGCTGATCGACGACCGGGCACTGAGCGAACTACTTCGCTCAGAACGCTCCATCGACGGGCCCGTCTATACAACAGGGCTCTGGTATGTCCGCCTCTGCCAGGCAGTCCTCGGTAGCAACGGTCTTACAAAGGCTCAGCTCTCCGGACCCATCGCAAGCCTTCCCGAACCAGCGCAACGGGCAGCGATTCGCGCGCTTATCGCTTTGCCCGAATCGATCGGCCTCGTCAGCTTGCGCGATCTCGCCCCCACAATCGCCGAGCTCCGCTCTCGTCACCAACTGAACTTGCTGTCGATCGAAGCACTCGCCGCTGCCAAAGTGTTGAACGCTCGAGTTCTGCTCGCCACGCCGTCACCTCGGCTTGAAGCAGCACTCACTGCCGAGGGTCTGAGCGTCTAACGATCGAAGCTTGGCTGCGATGTCATAGGGGGTATGTAAGTTTGGCGTCGTGGTGATCGAGTTCACATCCCTCACCCAGACTCATGCCGTTTACGACGTGGTCGATCATCGTGTTCTCACGGTGCCACCAGACGCAACGTTGCCCGAGTCTGAGGTTGCCGAAGTCGTGGAGCTTGTTGGCTTCATGCTTCGTCTGAGTCCATTGATCCAGAACGACACCGAGGAGAGCCTCATGCCCACGGGCGCATTGCACAACTATCGCGAACTGCGAATCGCCAAGGCGCTAACCAGCGTGAAGGCAGCCGAGAACGCACGGCGATTGTTTGACAACCTCCCAGCAGATCACGGCGCGAAGACGTTACAAAACGACGAGACAACCACGGCGTTTCTCGAAGACACCGTTCGCACGGCCATGGAGTACGGCTACCCGGTCGAAGCCGTGGCTGTTGCCGCGTCGCTGACGGTCGAGCAGGTGCACGAGATCGTCGACAGTTCAGCTGATTCGTAGTGCCACCTGTGTTGGCCACAACAATTGGCCAGGATCAGATTCCCTTGTAACTATGCAAAGAAGCCTTGTAGGCTCTGGTATGGCAATAGCTGACTACCGCGTATCTGAACGAGGCCAAATGGCGCTTCCAGCCGAAGCGCGCCGTCGATGGAATATCGCCGACGGGGGCACCGTCGAGGTCGCTGATCTCGGGGACGCATTGGTCATCGTGCCAGCCGGTCGCGGAGGACTTCGTTCAATAGTCAGTAGCGCGATTGTCGAAGCCGGCGGGTACGAAGCGCTGGCAGCGAAGGTGAGTCAGGAAGAACCCGAGCTTGCATGAACGTCATTCTTGTTGACGACCACCTGCTCCTACGAATACTGCTTGGCGACGAACCGCACTCACTTCGACCGAAGGCCTCAGCGATCGCAACGACCGGATTGTGGTACCACCGGCTCTGTCGTGCTCTCAGCGACCAAACCGTCGTTGGATCGATGTCGCGACGGCTTGGCGGCGTCGAGGACTCGGTCGCCGAGTCGGTTCTCGGGGCAGTAATCGAACTACCCGACACGATCCAACTGCTGTCGCTGCGGACGCTGAGTTGGCCAATGGGTCAACTCATTGGCAGCGGCGCTCGCCTGAACCTTCTCTCGCTCGAAGCTCTTGCTGCTGCCCAGCATCTAACGGCGGAGATCTGCTTGGCAGAGATAGATGCGAATGGTCCGCTGCAATTAGCAGCGCTGGAGCTAGGTGTTGTTGTGCGAACCGTGACCGATTGAGAGCACCTTCGAGCCCGCCGATTCACTAGGAGATGAAACCGCAGGCTGGGGGATCTCCGTACCAATCACAGTCCCAGTCGCCGCTGCCGATCGGCACGTCGAAGACTCCCGAGATGGTCACTTGCTCTCCCGAGCTCGTATCGAGTGCCTGGAACGAGAAGTCCCCCCACACGGTGAGCGCTGGCCCACGTTCGTTGATCGAGAGCCGGTTGCTCGCATCCTCGACGAGCTCATAACTGCCCGACGATGCGTCGAGCCCAATCACCCGGCTCAACACCGGGCCAAAGATCGTCGGGGTCTGCTCGCCGAACCCGCTCGACGTGAGGTCGAGCTGAAGATGGTCCATCTCCGCCCCAAACAATCCGCGCAACGACAGCTCGCCGCCGTTGTCGAAGACCAGGCCCGAGCCATCGATTTGCTCGCCGTCCACCGTGATCGTGAAGAAGTCGGTCTCCGCTGGAGGCTCGGTTAGCTGCTCGGCACCTGACGAATCCGTTGGCTCCTCAGACGGCGTGTCAGCCGAAGGGACTGTGGCATCGGTGGACGTTTCGTTCGTGCTGTCTGAGCCGCAGGCGGCCAACACCAACACGAGCGCTGCTCCCAGAGCAACGGCCAGCCAACTCGATCGCTGACGCCGCTTCGATTCGATACCCATTGATGTTCTCCGTTCCTAAGACAGTGCCGGACGTTCACTACTTATACGCCGCGCGGCCGTCATCGGTTCCCAAAAGTTGAGATGGTCGCCTCGGTCGAATTCGGACGACGCTCAGGTCGAGACACACTCCCGCCGATACCACCCCATGGCACACGGCGCGGCGAAGACAATGGTTGGATCTCTACTCACCCTCGCATTGGTTGCGAGCACGGCAGCTGCCGGCGCCCAAGCAGGCGCCAGTTGCGACGGTCAAGCAGCGACCATCATCGCTACAAACCAGACCGACATCCAAGGAACGAACGGCGACGACGTCATCGTCGTCAACCAAACCCAACCAATGGGCGCTCCCGTCATGATCGAGGCTCACAACGGCAACGACCGCATCTGCCTCGTTGGCTTCGGCGACGTCGAAATGCCCGGAAGCGTCGAAGAGACAACCGTCTACGCCGGATCAGGAGACGACACGATCTACATGGGCGACGGCGTTCTCGTTCGTGCATTCGGAGGGCGAGGCAACGACACGATCTACGTCGGAAACGGCAGGCTCCACACTGCATACGGCGAGGACGACGACGACACGCTCATCGCCGCCATCTCGGGCAACATGCTGTACGGCGGCTACGGCGACGATCGACTCGACGGAGGAAACCTCGACGACCTGATCCTCGAGGGAGCCGACGGAAACGACACGATCTCGATAGGAAACGGCGACAACAACCGGCTCCGTGGCGGCGACGGGGACGATCAGCTCACCGCCGGAGACGGAACGGGCAACGATCTCTCGGGCGCCGCCGGCAACGACACCATCTCCGTCGGCACCGGCGCATTCACACTCTCCGGTGGCACCGGCGAAGACCACATCACCGGCGTTTCTCTCACCGGCAGCAACATCACCGGCGGAGCAGATGACGACATCATCGCGATCGACGCCGGAGGCCTCATGTGGATCTACGGCGACGAAGATCAGCTCGACGGCATCGGAGGCGCCGACACCATCACCGTCAGCACATCGAACGGCGCCGTGATCCTCGGCGGCCCAGGCAACGACATCATCTCCGTCGAGACCGGCACGAGCAGCAACCTGTGGGGCCAGCAAGGAGACGACGTGCTGACGGGCGGCCCCGGAGGCGACACCATTCGCGGAGGCGAAGGAAACGATCAGATAACCGGCCTCGATGGCAACGACACCATCGAAGGCAACGAAGGAACCGACACCATCTACGGCAACGCCGGAAACGACATCATCGACGCCGGCGACGACACCGACATCGTCTATGGCGGGTACGGCAACGATGAGCTTCGCGGAGGCTCCGGCGACGACACCCTCTACGGCTCGGTCGGATCGGACATCATCTACGGAGATCTCGGCTCCGACGAACTGCACGGTGGGCCCGGCAACGACAAGCTCTACTCGGCCTTTGACCAACAGTTCTACTTCAACGGCTGGTCCGCAAGCCTCGACACCGCAGGCGCCCGCATGTTCGCCGGCGCCGGTGACGACCTTCTCGTCGGCAGCAACCGATGGGACCGAATGCAAGGCGGCCCCGGCAACGACATCCTGTGGGGTTTCGAAGGGCGCGACTACCTGCGCGGCGGCCCCGGAGATGACGACCTGATCGGCGGCCGCGGAATCGACGACGTGAACGGCAACACCGGCAGAGACAACATCTTCACGGTGAGCCAAGACGTGACAACCGGCGGCTACGGGCGAGACACCTGCTGGAGTTTCGTTTGGGACGACGTCGGCGTGCGGCGGTCCTGCGAGGCATTCGTCGTCGTGGACGAGTTCGGCCAGATCGTCGAGGAGGCGTAATGAAGACGAAGCTGACCCTGGGTTCCATCATCACCGCCCTGGCGCTAGTGAGCTCCACCTCGGCCGTGGCCGCTCAAGACCCGCCACCCACATGTAATGGCATGACCGCCACCATCGTCATCGACGACCTCGCCGCCAGCCTCATCACCACCGAAGACGACGATGTTGTCCACGTGACGCTCACCCAAGACCGGCCCGGAGTCGACATCCTGACCCTTGGCGGAAACGACTCGGTCTGCATCCATGGCCCCGGAGGGCAGATCGACATCTACGCCGGCGAAGGCGACGACACCGTGCTCCTCGGCGAAGGAAGCCGCCTCAACGCGTTCGGCGGACCGGGTGAAGACACCATCCACACTGGAACCGGCGACGCCCAACAAGCATTCGGCGAAGAAGACGACGACACCCTCGTCGGCAACGACAGCTCATGGACCGTGCTACTCGGCGGCGACGGCAACGACACCATCGAGGGTGGGCTCGGCGATGACAGCAACATCAACGGCGGCGACGGCGACGATGTCATCACGTCACGAGCACACTTGGCCGATATCGCCGGAGGTGCCGGCGACGACAGCATCGACACCGCAGACGGCCGCAGCCTCCAGGTCGACGGAGGCCCTGGCAACGACACCATTACTGGCTGGGGCGACAACACGTTCTGGGATGGTGGCCCAGGTAACGACCTGATCACTATCGGCGCGGCCGACAGCGCCTACATCCGCGGCGGTGACGACGACGACACGATTACCTTCACCAACGGCAGTTTCATACAGATATGGGCTGGGTCAGGCGACGACCACGTGACCGTCGGTGATGGCGAAAACCCGCGGGTCCGCGGCGAAGCCGGAAACGACACAATCATCATGGGCAACGGCCGAGCGGGCTTGCTCGACGGGGGAGCCGGAAACGACACCCTGACCAGCGGGTCGGGAGGGAACACCCTGGATGGAGGCGCCGGTGAGGACATACTCGATGGAGGCGCCGGCGACGACACCCTGTACGGCGGAGACGGTGTCGACACGCTCACCGGTGGCGAAGGCAACGATGTCATGAGTGGCGACGCTGGGATCGACACCCTCTACGGCAACGCCGGCGACGACGACCTCGGAGGCGGCGCCGACGATGACACCTTGTACGGCGGGTACGGAGACGACTCGCTCCACGGAGACGAGGGCAACGACATTATCTACGGGTCGGTCGGGCACGACATGATCTACGGCAACCTCGGCGCAGATGAGCTCCATGGCGGGCCAGGTAACGACGTGCTCTACTCCAACGAAGAACAAGATTTTGTCCTCAACGGAACATCCCAAGTGTTCGACACCGCAGGTGCCCGCATGTTCGCTGGCGCAGGCGACGACGTGCTCGTTGGCAGCAATCGATGGGATCGCATGCAAGGCGGCCCCGGCCGGGATGCCCTGTGGGGATTCGAAGGTCGCGACTACATGCGTGGCGGCCCAGGCCCCGACGTCCTCGTCGGTGGACGCAGCATCGACGACGTCAACGGCAACACCGGCGCCGACCTCATCTTCATTCGCGACCAAGACCTCACGACCGGCGGCTACGGCATCGACGAGTGCTACCACTTCTCGAATGAAGTAGTGCCGCACCCCCGATCGTGCGAAACAATCGACACGATCGAGATGTGATGATGGCTATCTCACGATCGGCGGCACACGTCGCCACAGTTCTGGCGCTTCTCGCTGCAACAGCGCCAGCCGCAGGCGCTCAAACCGACACAACGTGCGGAGGGCTCACGTCGACGATCAACGCACGAATCATCGAGGAACCATTCGACGATGTCGTCGGCACCGACGGCGACGACGTCATCCACGTCGAACTATTCGTCGACAACGCGCCCCTCACCATCTTTGGCGGGATAGGCAACGACGTCATCTGCCTAGAGGGCTTTCAGGCCACGATCGACGCAGGGGAGGGGAACGACACCGTGTTCGTCGACACGTTCCAATCTGAAACCTCCGAAGTCCTCGGCGGCCCCGGCGACGACATTCTTCACAGCGGCCCCAGCGGCGACGAGCTAGACGGTGGTGATGGTAACGACACGCTCCACGGATCCTCCGGGTCGCGACTAATCGGCGGAGACGGCGACGACACGTTCCACAACGACGACTCATATATCTACATGTTCGGCGGCCCAGGAAACGACACGTTCCACACAGGCGATGGCGACAGCGTCTCCGTCGAAGGAAGCGGAGGAAACGACACTGTCTTCGTTGGGTCTGGCCGGGACCTCGACGTTCGTCTAGATGAGGGCAACGACGTCGTCATTGCCGGGGACGGACACAAGTTGGTAATCGACGGAGGCGGCGGCGACGACGAAATCACCGTCGGCAACCGATATCTCATCAACGTCAACGGCCGTGACGGTGATGACACCATCACCGTTGCGCACTCACGCAGCGTCCATGTCTCTGGGTACAGCGGCAACGATGTCATCACTGTTGGTGGCGCCGACGAGCGCCTCACCATCATCGGCGGCAGTGGCGACGACACGATCGTCACACAACAAGACGAAGACATCACCCTGACGAACGGCTACGTTCTCGCCACTATCGAAGGGCAGACGGGCCACGATCACATAACCACAGGTGACGGGGCCCATCGGGTCGAGGGAGGCGACGGCGACGACACGATTATCGCTGGAGCCGGCAACGATGAAATCCATGGTGGCAAGGGACACGATGTGATCTACGGCAAGGGCGGCAGTGACACGATCACCGGCGGCCTCGCCGGCGACAGCATCTATGGCGGATACGGCGACGACAACATTCGCGGTGACGAAGGCAACGACATCGTCTACGGGTCGGTCGGGCACGACATCATTTACGGCAATCTCGGCTCCGACGAGCTTCACGGCGGGCCCGGCAACGACAGGCTCTACTCGAACGAGCAACAAGAGTTCTCCGTCACTGGAGAGTCGACCTCTCTCGACACCGCGGGAGCGCGGATGTTCGGAGGCGCAGGGGACGATGTCCTCACGGGAAGCAACCGTTGGGATCGAATGCAAGGCGGCCCCGGCCGGGATGCCCTGTGGGGATTCGAAGGTCGTGATTACATGCGTGGAGGTCCGGGCAACGACTCAATCGTCGGCGGCCAGAACATCGACGACGTCAACGGCAACACCGGCGCCGACCTCATCTTTATTCGCGACCAAGACCTCACGACCGGCGGCTACGGCATCGACGAGTGCTACCACTTCGAGAACGAAATAATCAGACGCCCCAAGTCGTGTGAGAGCATCGTCGCGATTCCACCGGAATAGAACGCCGCCGCTGCGTCCGTGTCCTCGGCGCTCGGGTTCGCCCGGTGGCGTGGGAACGAAACGAAACCCGCGACAGATTCTGCGGCGTTCAGGCGATGAACCTGGTGAAGGCGGGAGTCTTCACCCAGCTACCTACTCATTGGCAGCTGTACTCGTTTGAAGGGAAGACAGAATGTTCAAGAAACTACTTGGGGCGCTGGGATGCGTCCTCTTGCTATCGGTTGGGGCGACAGGCCAAGCCAATGCCGATCAGCCAATCCAGTTCAACGACAGTGTCACGTTCACCGACGTGAACCCTTGTAGCGGCGAGCTTCACGACGTCACGCTGAACTTCGCAGTGTCGCTTCACGAGCACCGGAACAACTTCGTCGGGAACGTGCGCCGTAGCGGATCCACCAGCGATGGGTACACGATGATCAACGGCAGAGACTCATTCGTGGAAAACGCCGGTGGGTTCCGTGGGACCTTCGTTGACCAATGGCGCGGGCCCGACGGAGAGAAGTTCCGCGTCCGGGGCGTGATCGTCTTTAACGCAAACCAAGACCAGGTCAAGTCCGACCAGTTCTCGCTCACCTGCATCGGGCGCTAACAACATCACGCAGACGCGGTGTCGCCCCCGGGGACCCCGGGGTGACACCGCTGTTGCGTCACAGCTAATGCGACAGCAGGCCTTCGGCTGCGAGATAGCTCTCTTCGTTCAGCGTCTCGATCACACGCTTGCCCCCGCCGAACAGCACCCGATGTGACGACGCGTGGAACGGCCGAAAGAACATGTCGACCTGCAACCCCAGCAGCTCGGCCAGGTACGCATTGATCACGCCACCGTGGCACGCCACAACAACGGTCTCTCCGGGGTGCGGGACGATGGTCGACTCGACGGCCCAACCAACACGACGGCGAAAGTCCTCCGAGCGTTCGGTGTACGGATAGGCATCCCACTTGCGGGTCTGCACAAAACGCTCCCACACACCCTGCATAGCTTGCTCGCCAATCGTGTCGATCGGCCGCTGATCGGCGGGCAGCTCGCCATACATGTGGATCTCCGCCAGCGACTCGAGCACCGACACCTCGAGGCCGTGATGCTCAGCAATGGCCTTACC
>CALBVK010000092.1 GCA_937969345.1 uncultured Acidimicrobiales bacterium | reverse complement strand
GTTGGCGAACCACTCGACGCCACCGGATTGCCAGGTGTTTCCGCCGTTGATTGGATCGAACGCGTTGGAGATGACATACGGGCGGCCGGGGATCTGAACCGAAGAACCGAGCGCGGTCTCGTTGTGGGATCCGCCGTAGTTATCGCCGGTATAGGTGAAGTCGAGACCGTTGTTCGGGAACGAGTAAGTCCCGCCGCTGGCAACAGCTCGAACAATGTCACCAGAGCTGATCGGTTGCTGAAAGTCGTATTCGACACCATCGCGCAGGTACGTTGCATTCGACCCCATCTGATGGCCCCACAAGTCCATGAAGCCAATCACAAGGTCGTCGCCGTCGACCTCGATATCGCTCAACAGCGGCTGTGGATAGGTCGTTCCGGTGGCCGGCCAACCAACCAGGTCTTCTGCATAGGGCGGTTCAGATACCCATGGACGCCAGTCAGATTTGGAACGTTCCGCAAAGGGGTCCGGGGCGTTGCGGCCATTCTGGGTGCCACGCGTCGTGAGCGGAAGGGGAACGTCGGTGATCAGACCGAAGCCCGCGCCGCTGCTGTAGGAGTACACGTGGGCGCTGAGCTGGCTGGGGTCGCCGAGTGGCACGACGTTGTCGGGGTCTACGGGCGCCGCGTTTGCGGGCACGGTCGACTCGGCCGAACAGGTCACACCGACGAGCAGCTGCTCCTCGTCCCAACCCAGTCCGAACGGCCGGATGTCGCCATCGACGCAGGTCGTAAGGCCGAGCGCCGCTGCGGTGAACGTCGTCCGAACCACACCGGCCGCGTTCGCCGAGCCGTCGGCGTTGATCGGGACGGCGACGAGTTGACGCTGCCCGAGGTCGACCGTGTACAGCGTGTTGCCATCGGGTGAGATCTCGATATCGCCGAGGCCCGACCGGCCAACGTCGTCATAGGCGTCGTAGTCCTTCAGCCAACCATCGGTGCCTCCCGAGTGGGGGTCGGCGGCGCCAGTGTCGGTCGTGAACCACGGAGCGACCGTGCCGTTCTCGGCGATGCGATAGATGGTGGTCGGATTGTTCGTCGGTCCGAGTTGGGTGTGGCGCTTCACGAAGGATGCAACGAACGTCGCTCCGTCATATGGGTTGGTGTCGAGGCCATAGACCGAGCCGACCTGGCCAAGCGTTGCGATCGGTGTGTACGGGTCGTCTTGCCACCCGGTTCCACTCGTCGATCCGTTATCTCCCGCGCCATCGGGCAACGAGACCACCGCTGCGAGGTCGTCGTGGCCAGCCACGTTTCCGAAGAGGAAACATGTCGTCACGAGCTCGGGGTTGTTTTCGCAGAACGAGCCTGGCGCCGAGATGCCTGCGCTGCCCGTGCCTGCGACGCCACAATCGGTTACGTCGGCGATGAATTGGGTAAGGCCAGCCGAGTCGGCACCTTTGGGCGTCGGTGTCCAACTCGATGGCAGCCCGGTGAAGTCGAGTCGGATAGGGAAATCGTTGGTGTCGAGCGACGCGGACCATGAGCCGGTTCCGTCTGTGGTCGCACTCGTCGTCGTGCCGTCGACCGCGGTGATCAGCACCTCGATGCCAGGCACACCTTCGTCGTCGGTAGCGGCATAATCGGCCGACACGTGGCTGTAGTCCTCGGTGCGCTCGCCATCATGATCGAAGTCGTGAAAGACGACGCCCCCGCAGGTCGTGGGAACCGCGAGTACCGCTGTTGCTGGAATGGCGAGCCCAGTTGCGCCGATCGCAACGATCAGGAGGGCGAGCAGGGTGCTGCGGCAGAGTTGTCGAATCACTGGTCTCTCAGTTCGGTTGTCACGGGGAACCGTCCGCATGACTTGCTGGAGGCCAATCGGCCCAGCCCTATCGAATTTGAGACATCAAATCTGGTATAAACCATTGATAAACCGGGGCTCGGAAACGGTTCCGACGCTCTCAACACATCAACGCTGGTAGGTCTCGGCGCGTCGTCGTGGACGTCGTAGCCTGAGAGCATGATCCGGAAGCTCGTGTGGAACGATATGACCGATGCCGAAAAGGCATGGGTGCACCAACGTGGAACGGCAGCAGACTCCGCCGACGAACTTCAGCCCGCCATCTTGGCCCTGGTCGACGATGTTCGTAATCGCGGCGACGCGGCCCTGCTCGATGCTTTGGCTCGGTTCGACGGCGTCGACATCGACGCGTCCGGGATCCGTGTCTCCAATGACGAGTTCGCACACGCCCTCGAATCGCTCGATGCCGAGGTTCACTCCGCAATCAAGCAGATGATCGCCAATATCCGCGGCTTCAACGAGGCGCTCCTCGAACGGCGCCAAAGCTGGACCGCCGAGATCGCTCCCGGACATACGGTCGGCGAGAAGGTTGGCCCTGTTGCAAACGCCGCGTTGTTCTGCCCGAGTGGCAAGGCGAGTTACCCGTCGGTTCTGGCTCAAGTGGCGACCCCGGCCGTCGTCGCAGGGGTGCCGCAACTATCGGCGATCGTGCCGCCGGTTCCCGGCGGAGGAGGCAGAATCGACAGTGCGGTTCTGGCGGTGGCTCACGAGCTCGGTGTAAGAAACGTCTATCGAGTCAACGGCCCGGCCGGAGTCGCTGCTGCCGCCTTCGGAACGGAAACCATCCCGGCACATGGCATGATCATCGGTCCGGGCAGCCCACCGGTGGCGCTTGCGCAGCTTGCGGTCCGTGCCTACGGAGTCGACACGGTGGTCCTTGGTCCGACCGAGTCGATGGTCGTTGCCGACGACTCGGCAGATCCTGTTTGGCTCGCTGCGGATCTACTCAACGAAGCCGAACATGGCACCGACTCGACGGTCGTCTTGGTCACCCCGCATCAATGGGTGATCGATGCTGCCGCAGAAGAGGTCGAGCGGCAAGCGGCCATGCTCCCCGAAGTTCGCCGTGAGGCAGCAGCCTCTGCGCTAGGTGTTAACGGCGGAGCGATTCTCGTCTCGTCGTTCGATGAAGCCATCGATGTCGCTAACTGGTTTGCCGCCGAACACCTTCAGCTCGCCGTTTCCGATCCATGGGCCGTCGCTGATGGCGTCGAGCACGCCGGCGAGCTGTTGCTCGGTCAGGACACACCGTTCTCGGTCGGCAACTTCACGTTGGGCGGCCCTGCAGCTCTCCCGACGGGAGGGTGGGCAAACCGGACTGGTGGCATCACGGTCGAGCAGTTCCTGAAGTCCGGGGCGATCGGTCATCTAACCCCCGACGCCTTGCGCTCCGTCGCAGCGAGCACGATTGCGCTGAGCGATCACGAGGGGTTCGACGCTCACGGAAACGCAATCCGCATCCGAAACGTCAGCGACACGAACTAACGGCCCGGAAGCGGTGACCGGAATAAGAGGTCGCCGGCCGGAAGCCAACCGTGGGGCAAATAGAAGTGTCGAAGGAGCGTCATGTTGGCCGCGGTGCCTCCGAGAAGCCACCGACGCTCGGTGGCGAGGTCGAGTAGTTCCTCGGCCAGCGCTGCCCCCGAACCTCTCCGGTCATGGCGGAACCGCACAAGATCGGAAAGTACGTGCGTCGGCGGTTGAACGAATCGCCGAGCTTGGCGCGCTGCTTCAATCGCTGAAGAAGCCGAACAGATCGCAACGCAGAGCACAACGAGAGCGGCTGCACGAATTGGCCACGAAGCGGTCAGGACGATGACCTGCGAAATCACCGCAATACATGCCCACCGGGCAGCAGCGCGTAATGAGGTACTCCGCACGATGCAAACACTGCCGTCGTTTACATACACGCGGCCATGCAGATCCAGAGAGCGGTGAACGGTTACGGCGAGACGCTGCCCTGGTATAGCCCGGCGGTGAGAAAGATATGCAGCGACATCGCTAAGCGCTTTGATTCGGCGTCGTGAAAGCGGCGACAAACACGCTGCGGGTTCCATCTGCACCCATCGGAAGTGCGCACGAGTTTCACAGGGCCAAACGGCCTACGCCCGCGCCTTCCTCGCTTTGCGGGCCTGGGTTCGTTCCCACTTTCGTTGGCGGCTGCGGCACGCTTTACGACAAAAGATCTGGTTCGTTGTCTTGGCCTCGAACAACCCCTCGCAGCGCCAGTACTGACAGCCGCGGAGCCTGTCCGGATTGACGTCGTCCTCCCAGTCATCGGGAAGATCTCCAGCGAGTGGTTCGAGCATCAGCTGATCGCCGCCTGAGCCGACAGCCAGATGTCGATGGTGCGCCA
>CALBVK010000091.1 GCA_937969345.1 uncultured Acidimicrobiales bacterium | reverse complement strand
GGTTGAGCTTCGTCCACTACACGTCAGCTGACGAGATCGAGCAGTTGATGAACGCGTTGGACGCCACGCTGTAGCTCGTGGCACACATCCACCCAGACCCGGTCCGGACTGGTCATACACACAACGGTACTGTCGGGGCATGCACCGCTTCGTCGTCGCCCTAACCATCACGCTCGCTCTCATCGCCGGAGCATGCGGAGCCAGCCAATCCGATCAGGCCACTGTTCCACCGGCCGACGCGTCGGATGCTGCCGCTGAGTCCGAGACTCCCGAACCCGAAGCGACTACCACCACAACAACAACCGCTGCTCCGGAAACCACCACGACCGAAGCTCCTCCCTCATTTCAATTCCTCGAACGAGGTGAGTTCACCGTCGGCGTCTCGACCTTCACCGTCGATGAAGGTTCCGAGCGTCCTCTGACCGTTGAAGTTTGGTATCCGGTGGGCGATGGGACGACCGGCGAGCCGCGCCAATATACCCTGCTGCCAGGCGTCCATTACGAGTCGCCGTTGGCCATTACCGCCGAGACAACGTCGATCCCCAACGGCCAATATCCGCTGGTGGTGTACTCCCACGGGAGTGGTGGCCAACGCTGGATCCACTCGGACTACACCGAGTTCATGGCCAGCCATGGCTACATCGTGGTCGCCCCAGATCACACCGGAAACACCTTGTTCGAGCGGTTTGCGGGGACGGACATCGACCCTGGACTCATCGCATTCCAACGACCGACCGATGTAACCGCAGTACTCGATGCAGCATTGGCCACTGATCCATCCGAGCCGCTCGGTGCTGCCCTGGCGAATGCCCTGACCGACGACGTGATCGTCACTGGTCACAGCTTCGGTGGATTCACGTCCTACGCAACGGTCTCGGGGGTCACGACCACTGCCGGCACCTACCCAGCTGACGAGCGGGTGGACGCGATCATCACGCTGGCTCCAGCCGCCGGCCCGCAGTTGCTCACCGACGAACTCCTCTCCCAGGTCGACGTGCCGCACCTCGTCATCGTCGGTGACAGCGACGACACCACACCGATCGACCCCAACGTCGAACGACCCTGGGCATTGACCACCGGCTCGCCCAATTACCGCGTCGAGCTCGCCGCCGCCGAACATGAAAGCTTCACCGACCTCTGCGACTACGGTGCGTTTCTCCCCGAGCTCGAGGCAGTGCCCGAGTTCGTGCTGACCGCCATCGACGGATTTAGCGGCACGTCATGTGCAGAGACCGTGATGCCACTCGAGCGGGCCCAGGAAATCACCAACACCTTCGCCGTCCGTTTCCTCGACGAGGTCACCCAAGGCGCCCCCGCACTCAGCGACGACAACGCCACCTACGACAACGACCTAACATTCCTCACCCGCTAAAGATTTGTACAGAAAAAGGAACCCCACAGGGTCCAAATCCTGTACAAATCTCAGCCGGCGGCTGCTTGGTCGAGCAGGACAGTGGCCCGAGCTTGGGTTGGCAGCGTTGCCGGGATCGACGGGTCGTTGTTTAGGAATTGCTGCACCGCTTCCTGCTTCGATGCGCCACCAATGACCCACAGCAATTCCTTCGCGCGGTCGAGAACAGGCCAGGTGAACGACATGCGGATGCGTCCCTGGTATTCCTCGCTGATAGCTACATCGCGGTCGTCAATGTCGAGGATCGGGTCGCCGGGAATCAGTGACGCGGTGTGACCATCGGACCCCATGCCGAGCTGCACGAGATCGAACACGATCGGCGAACCCGTCACCTCGTCCATGCGCTCCTGATACTCCGACGCAGCGACCAAAAGATCGTCTGCGGTGACGGGCATGAGCCAGATACCAGCTGGCGCATTGTGTGTCGTGAACTCATCGGTAAGTAGCGCGGTCTCGAGCATCGTGGCATTGCGGTCGGGGTCACCTTCTGGGGCGGCGCGTTCGTCGACTTGAAACAGATGCGTGCGGCTCCAGTCAAGGTCACGACGTTCGCTGAGCAGCTGCAGCATGCGACGAGGCGTCGACCCGCCAGAGACAGCCCAAACAAACTGTCCGCGCTCTTCGATCGCCTGAGCAGCGGCACGCACGAGATGATCGACCGCACGCTGGGCGAGCGCTTCACCATCGACCAAGATTTCAACGTTCATCTCTACACCTCTACGAATCTGTGGAGTCTGATGCGCGATATCCGGACATCAGACTCCACAGATTCGTTCTAACAAACGGGTCCGGAGGCCATGGGCGAGACGCGATCAGCTTCGGCGGGGCCCCAGCTACCCGCCGGATACACGATCACCTTGGCCGACGGCTCCAGCATTGGTTCGACGATTCGCCAAGCTTCCTCGACGCCGTCTTGACGGGCAAAAAGTCGCTCATCTCCCACCAACGCATCGGCGATGAGCCGCTCATATGCGTCAGGGCCATCGCCGCCCAACGCTTCCTCGTAGTCGACGCTCAGATCGACATCGTCACTGACCATCGCCAAGCCCGGCACCTTGGCCTGCATCGTCATCGTGATGCGGTCGTCGGGCTTCATCCGGAACCGCAATCGGTTCGGTTCAGGACAATCATCTTCATCGGCGAACAACATTCGAGGCGGTTGCTTGAATTCGACGACCGCTTCGGTAACCGTCTCCGCAAGCGCCTTCCCGGCGCGAATGTAGAACGGCACTCCCTGCCACCGCCACGACTCGATCTCGAGTGTCATGGCAGCGAAGGTCTCGGTGTCAGAACTCTCGGCAACACCATTCTCATCGAGGTACCCCTCGACCTGGCCCCGTACGACCTTTTCTGGATCGAGCGGCTTCATTGCCTTGAAGACCTTGACCTTCTCGTCGCGGAACGCCGCTGGGTCCTGGCTCGCCGGTGGTTCCATCGCCATCAAGGCCACCATTTGCAACAGGTGGTTCTGCACGACATCTCGAATCGCCCCAACCTCGTCGTAGAACGCGCCGCGACCTTCGATTCCGAATGCCTCAGCCATCGTGATCGTCACAGACCGTACGTGGTTGCGATTCCAGATCGGCTCGAGCATCGAGTTCGCAAACCGGAACACCATAAGGTTCTGCACTGGCTCTTTGCCAAGAAAGTGGTCGATGCGAAAGATCTGCTGCTCATCGAGATGTTTGTGGAGTGTGTCGTTGAGCTCTTGGGCCGATGCAAGGTCGCGGCCGAACGGCTTCTCGACAACAACTCGACCCTTATTCGTCATACCGACGCTCGCCATCCCTTCCACCACATCGTCGAAGAGGAACGGTGGGATCGACAAGAAGGAAAGCGGAACTTTGGCACCTTCGGTCAGTTCAGCCAACCGAGGCCATGTCGATTCATTGGTGTAGTCACCGGCGAGATAGCGAACCCGCGAGCACATTGCTTCGAGCATCGCGTCGTCGACGTTGTCGCCAAGTTTGGCGTTGACCGACTCGCGGGCGCGATCGCGCATCTGCTCGTCGGTCCAATCGGACCGAGCAATACCGACGATCGGCATGTCGAGCCGACCCTCTGTGGTCAGTTCGTACAGCGCTGGCCACAACTTCTTCTTTGCCAAATCGCCGGTCGCTCCAAAGAGGAGAAACGCGTCGGCGTCGGGAATCGTGCGCATCACTAGTCCTCTTCTCCCTTCTTCTCGTGGTGGCCGCCAAATTCCTTGCGCTGCGCCGACACGATCTTGTTCGTGAAATCTGCGTTGCCACGAGAACTGAACCGGTCGAGCAACGCCGAACTGATCACTGCTGCAGGGACTCCCAGCTCGATCGCTGCCTGCGCCGTCCAACGACCGCCACCCGAATCGGACACCCGTCCCTGAAACGCGTCGAGGTTCGGGTCCACGGCCAGGGCATGAGCGGTCAGGTCGACGAGCCACGAGCTGATGACCGACCCTCGACGCCACACCTCGGCGATCGCCGGAATGTCGAAGTCGTATTGGTAGTACTGCGGATCGCGCAACGGAGTTGTCTCCGCGTCGGCCTGACGCTGCTCTGTTCCGGCATCTGCTGCTTCGAGCACGCCGAGCCCTTCGGCCATGGCGGCCATCATTCCGTACTCGATGCCGTTGTGCACCATCTTGACGAAGTGACCAGCACCATTTGGACCACAGTGCAGCCATCCGTTCTCGCCTGGCCGCAGTGGACCGTCGTCGTCGAGTGTGCGTTTGGCGTGTCCAACTCCGGGCGCGAGCGTGTCGAGAAGCGGTGCCAGACGGGCAACGACCTCGTCCTCGCCACCAACCATCAACGAGAAGCCGCGCAACTCGCCATACACACCACCGCTTGTTCCGATGTCGACGTAGTGGATGCCCTTCTCGGCGAGGACCGCGGCCTTGTCGATGTCGTCCTGCCACATCGAGTTGCCGCCGTCGATGATGATGTCGCCTGCTTCGAAGTGCTCGGCAACCTTGTCGACGGTCTCATCGACGAACGCAGCAGGAACCATCACCCAGGCAACGCGAGGTGTCGTGAGCGCACCAGCGAATTCCTCGAGGGTGAAGGCCGGAGTTGCTCCTTCCGCAGCGATGGCTTCGACCGGTTCGGGATAGATGTCGTACGCGACGGCGTCGTGCCCATCCTTCATGGCTCGGCGCACCAAGCCTTGACCCATTCGTCCAATTCCGACCATTCCAAACTGCATGTCTTCGTCCTCTGGTTCTACGACTTGCCCGGCGTTCTCTGGACCGGTGTTACCGTCAACCCATCATGGCCCCGATCCCATACCGAGTGCGGCGTTTCGTCAACCGATTCGCAGCGAAGCGGAGAGAGCGTTCTTGACAATGTCGGCGTTTCACGACCACCAAAGCGGAGCCCTTCGCCTCGAGATCATCGGCGACGGCTTCGTCGACGCGAGCACAGCAGCCGAGCTCGTCTCCATGGCATTGTTCGATCTCGACGCACAAGCGGTCGGCCACGAGGACGGCGAAGCGAGCCCGGTGTTGGTCGGGGGATTCCCAACCGTTGCTCATGCTGAGGCGGCGCTCACGGCACTGATCGCCACCCATGGCGACTTCGTGCGCGGGGCAAACGTCGACGGCGTCGATGCGAGCGACTGGGTGACGTCACAACGCGACGGCCTAGAACCAACGTTGGTTGGTCCGTGGCATATCCGCGCGCCGTGGCATCCCGAACCGTCACACGTCGATCCCCAGTTCGACATCGTCATCGACCCTGGCGTCGCCTTCGGTCACGGCGCTCACCCGACCACCCAGCTCACGATCGAGTTGATGCGCCGCCAGCTTGCTCACAGCCCCTTGCCAGCCCGCGTGGTCGATCTCGGGACCGGTACGGGTATCGCCGCGCTGATCGCCGCCCGGTCGGGCCTGCCCGTCCTGGCTGTCGAACACGATGCTGGAGCGTGCGAAGTCGCCAGGCTCAACATCGAACGCAACACCGCTGCGCCCTTCGGCGAGGCAAGGAAGCTGATCGAGCTGGTTCACGGTGACGCGGCCGACGTGGACGTCGTTGCGTGCGATCTCGTCGTGGCGAATGTGACCCTCGATGTTCAGCGGCGTATCGCGCCATCATGTGCATCCGCTGACCGGATCGTCGTGTCGGGGGTACTGTGCAATCAAGTTCGGGCGGTGCAAGACCTCTACCCGGGCCATCGGGCCTCTACGATTCGTACATCAGGCGATTGGGCGGGCATCGAATTCTCATCGCTCGCTCCCCGCTGCCGAAAGAAACGTAATGAGTGACGACGAACAAAAATCTGCTGCGGAGGACTACTACCCGCTTCGGTGGAAGCTCGCCGACTTCGCCGAAGACCTCTTTGTGCTGCACCGAACCGCCGTTGTCGCAATCCTGGCGCTGTTCGGACTGGGACTGATTCTGCTCGGCTACCTCGCCCTCGGCGATGGTCAAGCCACAACCGAAACAGTCACCGACCAGACCAACGGACTCGAGCGAACCGCGAGCGCTGGCATCGAAGATGATGATGCTGAGACACCAACGACAACCATCGATGTTGCAGCCGAAGAGTCCGCAACATCGTCGAGCTCATCGAGCGCTCCAACAACTACCGAGGCACCAGCGACAACGATCGCAACCACCACCACCTCGACAACGACCACCACTACAGCGCCGGTCTCGGCTCGGGCGGCTACTTCACCCGAACAACTCGCCGCGACACCTCCTGGAGCGGTCCTCGAGCTCACGCCGAGCGCGATTCGTCTCATCGGAGGCTTGCCCGACGATTCGATGGCCGACGAAAACATCGAACTCGCTGAGCGCTTCTTCCCCGGTATCGCAATCGATGATCAGCAGGTCGTCGACGAGAGCTTTCCCGATCCTGACGTGGTCACGATGCGGCTCTCGGCCCCAGACCTGTTTGGCTACAACAGTGATGCGCTCAACGCTGCGTATCTTCCGTTGATCGACCAGATTGCCGCGGCGGTCAGCGTCAGCGACTCCATCAGTGTCGAGGTGAGCGGCCATACCGATGACACCGGTCCAGCCGAAGGTAACCAACGGTTGAGCGAGCGCCGAGCTAGTTCAGCTGCGCAACGCTTGATTGCTCAGGGCGTCCCGTCAGCGCAGGTGACCTCGGTCGGTCGGGGCGAAGATCAGCCGATTGCGCCGAACGGCACCGAGGCGGGCCGGTTGGCGAATCGCCGAGTCGAGTTCGCAATCACGAACAACTAAGCACGAGCAGCCCACCAGGCGTCGAGGCGGGCTTCGAGCTCGTTTCGTTCGAGGCTTCCCTCATTTCGCTTGATCTCAAGCAGCATCTTTACCGCTTCGCCAACCACGGGACCGGGCGGAATGTCGAGGTACTCCATGACCGCGCCACCATCCATGTCAGGCCGTTCTGCGGCGATCCGATCCGCTTCGGCGAGCTCGCCGATCCGACGCTCAAGGTCGTCCATCGCCTCTTGAATTCCGGCCAGCTTGCGTGCGTTGCGAGTGGTGCAGTCGCACCGGATGAGATGATTGAGGTTGCCGAGCAGTGGTCCGGCTTCGCGGGCGTATCGACGGACCGCCGAATCGGACCAACCATCGGAGTAGCCCTTGAAGCGTCCAGACATTCGAACGAGCTCGACGACGTCATCGATCAGCTCGTCATCGAAGCCGAGCGCTGCGAGACGTTTGCGAGCCATGCGCGCTCCGACGGCCTCATGGTGACGGAAGGTGACGCCATCATCGTCGATGCGCCGAGTTTTGGGTTTGCCGACATCGTGAAAGAGCGCAGCGAGGCGAATGGTTAGATCCGGGCGGGTTTTAGACACCACAGCGATCGTGTGTGCCAGCACATCTTTGTGACGATGAATTGGGTCCTGCTCCATTCGAAGGAGGCTCAACTCGGGCGCGACCTCTGCCATCCGGCCGGAGTCGTACATGCTCCACAGGGAGTTGCTTGGGTCGTCGGGCATGAGCGCGTCGACGAGATCTTGTCCTTCGGGTCCTATTGACACACCGGAAAGGATACCGATGCGCGCCGCGTGCCGAGCAAGACCCGTATTCTTCTTGAGGTGTCTGACGATCAGCCCACGCCGCCCCCTGCGCCGCAACCTCCCGCGCCGCAAATGCCTCCACCGCCTACGGGGCAGCCTGTGGGCCTTGGCGACCCGGCGGCGCCGAGCCCCGACAACCCAATTGCAGTAGCTGGTTTGGTCGTGTCCCTCATGGGGGTGATCTTGTCGATCATCGTCATCGGCGGACTCGTTGGTGTCTTGGGCTTTATCTTGTCGGTCATCGGCCTACGTCGATCGAAGACGATCGGTCGCGGTCGAGGAGCCGCCCTTGGTGGCATTGCACTCGCCGGATTGTCCTTGTTGTTCTCGACAGTGGCGGTGGGCTTCATTGCTGCTGGGCTGAACGGCGGCGAAGAGCGCATCATCGATGGCATCGTCACCACATCGACCAACACCGAGTTCCCTCCCCAAGAGGACCTCGACTCGGTGGAGTGTGATTCCAGCGGAAACTTGGGTCTTGCGATCGTCACCATCGAAAACCGAAGCGGCGGCCAAAGCCTCTACAGCGTCACGGTGGAATGGGATACCGAAGCGGGAGATGTCGTCACCGGCACGCTGCGTTCAGAGTTTCTCGCCGCAGGAGAAACCCAAACAATGCGACTCTTCGATCGCTCCGGAAACGGCATTGCCGACTCCTGTCGAGTGGCTCGAATCGAGCGTTCTGGCCTCGGACTACTGCCCGGCTGAGTCCGCCTCGAAAGAAAATCAAAAATGGATTTGGAGGGTTTTTGAGGTTGCCTCTACGTTCTCTCCAGCACACGGGTGGAGCCGGGGCCTCGGAGACGAGGAACAGTGTCAGCACAATCAATGACGGTCGTATCAGAACTTCATCGTTCGATGGATTTCGACCAGGCAATGTCATGGTTCAACGGCATTCTCAGTGGAGACGACTGGGCAATGCGTGACCATGTCGAACTCGTCGACGACGACGGCATGCGGACCGTACACCTCACGGTGTGGGGCAGCCGCTGGACCCTCGAAATCGACGTTGAGGAATCACTCATCCTCGGCGGCGTCATCGTGAGCGCACGTGTTAGGGACCCGGCAGTAGGCCATGAACTTCCCGAATTGGCCGGCCTCGCAAAGGCCTTGGTCCCCTAGAACGTCACCGTCTCGTCGAAGACGAGGCCGGCTTCGAGGGTGCGGTGCACGGGGCACTTCTTGGCGATCTCTTCGAGGCGGGCCCGTTGGTCGTCGTCGAGGTCTCCGTCCATGAAGATCTCCGAGGTCACGTTGTGCAGGAACCCCTGGGCCTCGTCGTCGCAGTGGGCGCAGTCGTCAGCGTGAATTTTGTCGTAGGTGTACGTTGCTGACACCGAGTGCAAGGTCCAGCCCTTGCGCTGGCAGTAGTACGAGATCGTAATGCAGGTGCACGCGCCCAACGCTCCGAGTAGCAACTCATAGGGATTCGGTCCCGTATCGGTGCCGTTCAATTCGACAGGTTCATCGGCGGTCCAGACATGGCGGCCGTTGCGAAGCTCGACAACGGCACCGGTGGTGAGATCTGCAGTGATTGTGGTCATGGCTGAACGCTAGTCGTTGAGATGTGCCAGGCGTCTCGTCACTCGTGGCGAAGATGACAACGCTCTTTGTAAGAATTGGCTTGAGAACCCGCGTTTTGCGGCCCGATACGACACAATATGACAGCTGTGTAACAATCATTACCGGCTGATGTCGCTCCACCGGCATCCAATCCCGCCTCATGCTGCACCTGTCTCACCGCTCCCGCCTCTCCATGCTGTCGCTCGTACTTGGCGCGACGTTCGTGATTTTGCTCACGGCCAATCCAGCGGGCGCGGCGCAGGGTTCCCCGCTTGGCACCGCCGAAGATTCCGCGATCGCTGTTCCGTTCATTGGGGACTACGAGGTCTGGTGCACCGACCGCAACCCAGCGCCCGGCAACCGCTGCTCATCGCACCATGGCTCTCCAGCGATCGATCTTGGGATGGATCCGGGCACCCCGCTCCACGCCGCTGGCTCCGGCACCGTCATCGAGGCCGATTCTTTTTGCGGCACACGCGGCTGGTGCAACAACGGCAAGGGCAACGTCGTGGTTATCGCTCACGCCGACGGCACATTCTCTCGCTACCTCCACATGGCAGCGGTTTCGGTCGTCGAAGACCAAGTAGTCTCGGTCGGCGATCCAATCGGCACGTCCGGCGAGAGCGGACAATCGAGCTCTCCTCACCTCCACTACGACGAGCACTTCCCCTTTGGCACCCGAACCGACATGGGCCAATGGGTCGGCTGCGTAGACGGGCAGCAAGTTCGTTACCCCGATGTCTTTGGCACGTCCGACTGGAACGAGGTTCCCTACGGCTCTCGGATCGTAAATGAGGACTTCGGATGCCTCGAGGGGGTCGATGTTAGCTCGGCTCCTCAAGCCCGCATTCTTCCTGGGACCTCGCACTTCGGCGTGACTCCTCCGTCGTCGGTCACCCGCTCCTGGTTCGAGGTCAGCATCGATCTCAACGACGGCGCGGGCCCTCAGGTCACCGCCGTCGGTGGCACCGCAATGATCTACCTTCCCGCACCAGCGGCGACGGCAACTATTTCTGTCCGTGAGTACGCCGGCGGCCAATGGCAACGCTGGTCGTCACCAGTCACTTACACACCGGGCGCCGTGGACGGCCCCACCTGTTACGGCCTCGCTGCGACAATCTCGGGAACGACGGGCACTCCCGACGCTGACGTCATCATCGGCACCGCCGGCGACGATCGAATCGACGCCCGAGGTGGCTTTGATGTCATTTGCGCAGGGGCCGGAGACGACACGATCATCGCTGGTCTCGGCAAGGACGTGATCTTTGGTGGCACCGGCAACGACACCATCAGCGGCGGTCAGGGCGCAGACGTGATCTGGGCTCAAGCTGGCGAGGATTCGGTTCGTGGTGGCGATGGGGCCGACGTGATCTACGGCGGGCCAGACAATGATGTTCTCCACGGCACGGGCGGAAACGACCGGGTCGAAGGCGGCAATGGTGATGACACGGTCATCGGCGGAATTGGTCATGACGTTCTCCGTGCGGGTGCCGGAGATGACGTATTGGAAGGTCGCAATGGCCGCGACAACCTCGGAGGCGGCATCGGGGTTGATTCCTACGACGGAGGCAACGGCAACGACCGTTGCATCCCAGACATTGCCGCACTCGCTGAACTCTTGGTCGGGTGCGAACGATGAAACTACTCACCGCTCTTGTTGTACTGGCGCTAACGGTGCTGGGCCTCGGAACTTCACCGCTTGGTGCCCGCAACGGCAGCGCTGTTCCGGCGATCGACAACAACAACCGGGCTCAGGTCGCTGCCACCTACCGCAGTGCAGTCGAAGCAAACATGTTGCTCAACCCGAGCTGGAATGGTGACGCCTCGGGGTGTGACGCCGGACAGGCCAACGATTCCTTCGATGCAGCGACCGTTGAGTCGATCAACTGGTTCCGTCGGATGGCCGGCCTGAACCCTGTCTCGGAAAGCGCCGGACAGAGCGCCGGTGCCCAAGATGCAGCGCTGATGATGCATGCACAAAACAACTTGTCGCACTTTCCGGCCGACTCATGGTCCTGCCACACTGCGTCGGGAGCAGCGACGGCTGGCTTGAGCAACCTCACGCTTGGCATTGTGGGCCCTCGGGGCGTCGTGGGACAGATCGAGGATCCCGGTGCTGGAAACGAGGCACTGGGGCATCGCCGTTGGCTGCTCTTTCCCGAGCTGCAGCACGTCGGCATCGGCAACACGTCACGAGCGAGCGCTGTACAGGTCATCAACGACTTCGGCGCCCGGTACAGCGAAAGCCAGTGGGTTGCGTGGCCGCCCGCTGGTTTCGTTCCTGACGCAACCGTGTTCGAACGCTGGTCGCTGAGCTACGCAGGTGCGAGCTCGGTCGATTTCTCCGGCGCTCGGGTTTCGGTCACCGAGAACGGTAAGGGTCTCGGGGTTCGGCTACTTCCGATCGCCCATGGCTATGGCGACCCGGCACTCGGCTGGGAAGTTGTTGGCGCAAACCCGACCGGCCCTGGCGATGTCATCTATCGCGTGCAGGTCTCTGGAATCCTCGTCGGTGGCCGGTCGGTCACCCACAGCTACAGCGTGACGAGCTTCGACGCGTTGGCATCGGCACACACCTGCAACGGATTGCCCGCAACGATCGTTGGCACCGCAGGCGCGGACACCTTGCGGGGTACCCCACAGCGCGACGTGATCGTCGCCCTCGGCGGCAACGACACCATCGACAGCCTCGGCGGTAACGACGTGATTTGTGCTGGCAACGGTAACGACGTCGTCCGGGCAGGTTGGGGCAACGACATCGTTCTCGGTGGCGCCGGCCGCGACACGATCCTTGGAGCACACGGCAACGATGTGCTGAACGGTGGTGCTGGCCGCGACCGAATCGAGGGTGGAGCCGGAGCCGACCTGTTGATTGGTGGGGACCACCTCGACAGCCTCGTCGGCAACATAGGCACCGACGTGTGCTGGGGTCGTGCGGTCAATCAGACAATCGCGACGAACGACTCACGCACCTGCGAACGTGGCCGCTAACAACGTTCGCTAGCCGGTACCGCTACCGAGCAAAGAAGTAGTACCAGACGATCGCAGCGAGAAGCCCGAGGCCGATAGCGACCTTGAGGAAGCCCTTAACTGCTCCCCAGACGGCTCCGAGGATCGCCAGAACGCCGATGATCACGATCACCGCGGTCAGTCCTGGGTTGCCTGCGGCGGCCGTTACGAGCGAGTCAGGAATCTGATCGGCGATATCGGGGCGAAGGTCGGCGATGACTTCTTCGGGGATTTGATCGCGGACACCGTCGAGGATCTCCTGGCGGATATCCTCGGGGAGGGCATCGATGACCTCTTGTGGCAACTCATCGACGTCTGTCGATTCGTCAGCCTGAGCGTTCTGCGGCATGATTGTATCTTCGCACCTTTATCGCATCGATTGGTGCCACCCCTTCTCCTGTATCAATGAATTCAAGCTCTCCTTTCGGTCTTCCCTCTTCTTTCGGCTCATCGTCTCGCGGCCCGCGCCGCGGTGGCGACCTCCCCGTTGCGCGACTTCTGGCAATCGGTGGCGTGTTAGCCGTGTTGCTGTTGTTGTTCGTGATTGGTTCGACCGGAACGCAGGACGAAGCCGAGGCCGACGAAACACGCGTCGATCTCACCTCGATCGTGAAACCAGCGCTCACCCGCGCTGGTTACGGTGACGTTGTCGTGGTGGCCGATGGCCGGACGGTGACGATCTCGGGAGAACTCGCAACCCGTACCGATGTTGTCGCCGCTGATGCTGTCGTGAAGTCGATCGCCGAGGTGGCTTTTGTGGTCAACAACCTCAGCCATCCCGGTTCAGATTTCGAGGATGATCTTCCAAGTCTCGACGGCGGCTCGACCGACGAGGGACCGACTGCGGCGTTCAGTGGCGGCGTCTCGAACGCAACGCTCATCTTGCAGTCTCGAATCGCCCAGGCGGCAGCCCTCGATCCAATCACGTTCCAGACCGGCAGCCCTGACCTCACGCCTGAGTCGGCAACGACGATCGCAGAAATTGCTCGGATCCTGAACGAAAACCCGACAGCACGGATCGAAGTTGGTGGCCACACCGACAGTGATGGCGAACCTGAGGCCAACATGCTGCTGTCGCAGACACGCGCCGACGCAGTCGTTGCGGCTCTTGTGGGCGCTGGCGTCGAGCCCGAGCGGCTCGTCGGTGTTGGGTACGGCCCAGATATCCCGATCGCATCGAACGAGACCGGAGAAGGCAAGGCCAGGAACCGTCGCATCGAATTCCTGTTGCTCGTCTAGCCCGAAAACGGACAAACGCGCCGCTGAGCTGCTCGTGCAGCATCTGCGACGCGTTCGGTTAGACCGTTTGTTGAGGCGAAGCCTCAGACGTTAGGTCAGGTCTTTGGTCTTGCTCGACGCACCGTTCTTTGCGACGGACTTGATGCCGTTGTCGCGCGAACGTGTGCTCTCGTAGAGCTCGCTCTTGCCAATGACCTGTCCGTTCATGGCCTTGAGCACGAAGAACGGCTTCTTGTTGCGTGCGACCTTGCGCTCGAAGCAGCTGTCGGTTCCGCAGTTCTTTGCGACGGACGCGATGCCCTTCTTGGCCGAGGCCTTTGACTTGTACTTCTGGCTGGTCAAGATCACTTCACCGTTGCCAGCCTTCAAGTTCCACATGAACGAGCCGTCACGCATGGTCTTGATTTCGTATGCACCCATAAGTGCCTCCTTGGGTTTCGTACCCACCTGGTTCGCGAACGACCGTAGTTCGCTCGGCCTCGTCTATGCGGACAAAGCCAAAACAACCTTCGGCGCGTCAGCGCAAAACTAAAGAACTCACCGTTCGCTCCGCTCACCAGCCGGGTTTGCCCCTGACACGGCAAAACGAGAAAACCCGGCCCAAAGGACCGGGTACCCTCATACAAATATCGCTTTCACCGTCTCCGACGCAGAGCCTGCGTGCACGAGTTCGAAGCTGCGAAGCCGGTTCGAACGGACCCGGCCTCCGGCCAGCAGCCGAGCATCGAGAGCCGTCAGGCTCGGATTGCGACCGCTGAGAAGGTCAGCGCTCTTCGCGGAACAGCACGTGCTTGCGTGCTTTGGGGTCGAACTTCATGAGCTCGAGGCGCTCACGGGTGTTCGTCTTGTTCTTGGTTGTCCAGTATTGGAAACCGGTGCCCGCGGTTGAGCGGAGCTTGATGATTGGACGCTTGTCGCTTGACATTAGATCTTCTGGCCTTTCCGGCGCATCTCTGCGACGACACTCTCGATGCCACGCTTATCGATGGTCTTGATTCCCTTGGCGGAGACGGTGAGTGAAATCCACTTCTTCTCCGACGGCAGGTAGTAGCGCTTCTTCTGGATGTTGATGTCCCAACGACGGTTTGTCTTGCGATGGGAGTGCGACACGTTCTTGCCGAACGATGGCTTCTTTCCAGTTACCTGACACACACGTGACATGGTGGGACCTTTACTTCTGCGAGATTCGAACATTGGCCACCCCGAAAGCTGGGGGTGGGCCGACAAACTAGGCTAGCAGCGCCCTGTAAACACCACACAAACGCGCGCCTACTCAATTCCGGCGCTTGTCACAAGGGTTTGGGTCGCTTTTGGCTGCCCGATTGGTGAGACACTTCTTCTTGTGACCTCTTTGCCTGCAAAAATTCTCGATTCTGTTCTGGAAGCGGCGATCGTTCCGAGCTTCACGTCGATCGGGCCTGCGGTTCGGCGACGCCTCTTCGATTGGGATCCCATCGGCGACGCCACCGGGCGCCGGGTGGTAATCACCGGTGCGAACTCCGGTCTTGGGTATGCGGGAGCCTTGTTGCTGGCGCACGCAGGCGCTCAGGTAACGATCGTTGCCCGAAGTGAGGAGCGCGGTTTGAAGGCCGCCGATGAGATCGCCCGCGAGACGGGAACCGTCGTGAGTTTGGAAATTGGCGACTTGTCCTCGCTGGCGTCGGTCTCGGCACTTGGCGATCGACTGTTAGCCAAGGGCGACCCGATCGATGTGCTCATTCACAATGCCGGCGCACTGCACAACGAGCGTCAGGAGTCGATCGATGGCTACGAGCTCACGTTGGCTACCCACGTGTTGGGGCCGTTCCGGCTGACGTCAATGCTTCGCCCCCTTCTCGCTCAAGGCAATGACCCTCGGATCGTGACGATGGCGTCGGGAGGGTTGTACAGCCAGGGCATTTCGATGTCGGACCTACAGACCACCAAGGACTACTCCGGAACGAAGGCGTACGCCCGAGCAAAGCGGTCACAGCTGCTGTTGAACGAACGGTGGATGTCCGAACTTGAGAGCGACGGCATTTCGGTCTACACGATGCATCCGGGTTGGGCAGCCACTCCTGGTGTGGCAGATTCGCTGCCGGGCTTCGGCAAGCTGATGGCACCGTTGCTGCGGACGCCCGAAGATGGAGCTGAGACCTTGGCATGGTTGGCCACCGAGCCGTCCGCTGAGCTCGGCAACGGCGGATTTTGGCTCGATCGAGCACGCCGCCCGGAGCATCGGCTTCCATCCACGAAGAGCGCCGACCAAAAGGCCGACGCTCTGTGGGAGGAAGTATCTCGTTTGGCCAACCCCCATAACTGAGGGTCTGACCCTTTGTTATGGGGGTTGCGTACCGGCCGCTCTAGCCGGTGCTGCCGAGGGTTGCTTGCAGATCGACTTGCTCACCGTCACGCAGCACCGTGATGGTGATGTCGCTGCCCGGTGGCTGGTCGATGACCTGCGCTCGCAGGTCGGCTGAACCTCGCGTGTTCACCTCGTTGAGTGCAATGACCACATCGCCTACTTGAACGCCGGCGGCTTCTGCTGCAGATCCAGCAACGACCTCACCAACCTGAGCGCCACGGGCGCCGTCAGCGGCAGGGCCGGTACTGACTCCGAGGAGCGCTAGCTGTGGCTCGACCCCGGCGATGATCTGGTCAGCAATGATGACGGCGAGATCGATCGAGATGGCGAAGCCAACGCCCGCGCTCGTCCCCGATTCGGTGAAGATCAGGTCGTTGATACCAACGACTTCTCCTTGCAGGTTGATGAGCGGTCCACCGGAGTTCCCGGGATTGATCGGTGCGTCGGTCTGAACCATCGAGACTTGGTTGACGATCCGGTCGACGGCGCTGATGATGCCTGCGGTCACGGTCTGGTCGAAGCCGAACGGACTACCGACTGCGACGGCGAGCTGTCCAACTCGAACGTTGTCCCCATCGGCGAGGGTTGCCGCGACGAGATTGCGGCCGGTCGGGTCGACCTTGACAACGGCGACATCGGTCGGTTCGTGGGTACCAACAACAGTGCCAGCCGTACTGGAGCCGTCGGCGAAGACAACCTCGAGCTCGGTCGACGTTCCGACAACGTGTGCTGCGGTAAGGATCGTGCCGTCCTCGTTAATGATGACGCCGGTACCGAGCCCCTGGCCGAGGTTCAACTGAACAACGGACGGCCGAATGATCTCGGCTGCTTGTGCAAACGGCTCGTCCTCGAGCGACTGAGCGCTCGTCGATTGGCTCGTGATGGACGGCTCGGTCGGTGTTGCGGTGTCCTCCATTGCGGGCTGTGCC
This sequence comes from uncultured Acidimicrobiales bacterium, assembly GCA_937969345.1. Taxonomy (GTDB): domain Bacteria; phylum Actinomycetota; class Acidimicrobiia; order Acidimicrobiales; family SHLQ01; genus SHLQ01. The sequence continues at coordinate 665 of CALBVK010000091.1, read as the reverse complement.
GTTGCGGCGGTTCCGGCGGCTGCAGCTTCGGTTGCAACCGCAGGCTCGTTGTTCTCGTTGACGTAAGTAGCAACACCCCAGCTCAACGCTCCCGACGCAGCAATGGTGAAGAGGGCGAGCAGAGCGAGGGGCCAGCGGCGACGCTTCGCCGGTGCTGCAGGAGGCTCGGCGTTCCCGAAACCCGAACCTGACAGTCCGGCGGGCGGAGCAGCCGAGAGGGGCGCCCCGGCGAGATTGCGGCCGGGCGGCGGTGGTGTTACCGAGGGTGCGCCAAGGGCAGCGCCGAGGACGGGGGGAGCTGTCGGAGCTGATGGCGCAGGACGTGGGGTCGTGATCGTGGGCGCAGATGGGGCTTGCGCTGCTGGAGGTGCGACGTCGACGACCGGAACTGCTGGGGGCGGGGTCATGGCAAACGGGGTGCGAGCAGCGGACGGTTCAGCGGGTGCCGCAGGCGTTGAGGTTGGTGATGGCGACGGTTGTGGTGTTGACCACGGCGTGTCGTCGTCTTTTTGTGAGGGGTCCCACATGTGGGTCGGTCCTTCCGGGGATTCGGGCTGCTGGGTTGTTACCCCTACCACTACACATCGGTTAGGTAAGGGCAGACCTAGAGTCTTCTGAAGTACTTACGAGAACAACGCAAGGTTTGGATGTTGTTCCCGAACATT
>CALBVK010000090.1 GCA_937969345.1 uncultured Acidimicrobiales bacterium | reverse complement strand
GGCCTTCTCGAGGACGGCGTCGGCTCCACCCATGAACTCGACGTAGTTCTCCCCAGCATCGACCGGGGGTAGCGGGTTGAGGTTGGCGGGGTTTGCGTCGTACCAGCCGAGGTAGCGGTTGTAGACCGACTTCGCGTTCTGCGAGATGCTGCCGTAGTAGCCGCGGCTATGCGACTGGTCGAACTCGGCTGGAAGCTTGAGGTCTTCGGCGATCTCGGTTGGTACCCGTCCTTCGTTCGCGTGCCGCATCGTTTGGTCGTGGATCCAGCGGTAGAGGTCGCGTTGCATGGTGAGGAAGCCACGAACGTCGTCGTTGCCAAAGCGTGGCCAGTGGTGACTGGCGAACATGGTGTCGGTGGTGTCGGCCCACATCTCGATGGCCTCGTGGATGTACTTGCTCCACGCCAACGCGTTGCGGGTTTGCGCTCCGCGGATGGGGTAGAGCTGATGCATCGTGTGGGTGCAGTTCTCCGCCATACACAGCAGGCGCTTGTCCGGGAAGTGAAAGTTCATTTCCGCTGGGGCTTCGGCATCTGGGGTGTTCTGGAACACGATGCGAATGCCGCTGAGTGTCAGTTCCTCGCCGGTTTCGCTGATCGTCTCGGTTGGAGGCAACAGGTTCGACGGAGCCATGGCCCGCTGAATGCCGAGCCCACAGTCGACGTGCTCGAACGGCCCTGGCTCGAGGGTCGGACCGAACTGAAAGCCAGCGCGGCGGCGCATGATGTGTCCGGCGATGGCGAACTCGCTGACGATCTCTTCGATAAACCCGACCGGCGCAACGATGCGAACATCGCCCTTGTCGACCGCCTCTTGGCTGGTCACGCCGAGGATTCCGCCGAAGTGATCGACGTGGCTGTGGGTATAAATCACCGACGTGACGGGTCGTTCGCCGAGGGTCTGGTTGGCGAGGTCGAGCGCGGCGGCCGCAGTGGTGGCGTTGGTGAGCGGGTCGATGACCAGCCAGCCACCGTCGGTGCCGGCCATGAAGGTGATGTTGGCAATGTCGTACCCGCGCACCTGCCACACTCCGTCGGCAACCTCGAACAACCCGTGGATGCCGTTGAGCCGAGCCTGTCGCCACAGCCCTGGGTGAACCGAATCTGGCGCCTGCTCGGATTCTTGGATGAACGCGTGGTTTGCGGCGTCGAAGATGACGCGGCCGTTTTGCATCGTGACGATCGGTGGATCGATCTGCGCGACGAGGCCGTGGTTCGCTCGTGCAAAGTCGCCCGGGTCGTCGAACGAGATGGCGGCAGCGCTGTTCGCAGCTGCGGTGTGGGCGGAAGCGGGATTGTGTTCCATACGGTAATTCATATCATCTGTTAGTAATCCTTGTGAACAGTGAGGGACAGTCCCTCACTGTTCACTGACGGTCTGGTCTCGGCCTTGGGGGCGGTGACTAGGTATCGTCGAGAACAGCATGACAGAGGTGAACCGATCAGAAGCGGGCCCCGAGGTAGATGGTCTCAGCGTGGAGCGCGCGCTCGGTCAGCGCATCCATGTGTTCTCGAACCTGACCTCGGGCAACTACTACGGACGCACCGAGTTGGTGTTCGGCGTCAGCCTTCCCGAGTGGCGTGTCCTGCGGGCGGTGCTCCTACAACCTGACATCTCCCAGGTCGAGGTCGCTGCGGCCGAGGGTTTGAACGTCATGAACGTGAGTCGGGCAGTTGCCGGTCTTCGTCGCAAGACGTTGATCGAAGTTCGCACCGACCCCGACGACGGTAGGCGAAGCCTCTTGTTCGCGACGTCGCTCGGCGAAGAGATCGGCGCCGAAATCGCCGCCCGCGAGCAGCTCGTCTATGAGACAGTGTTCGGGGTGCTCGGAGCTGAAGAGATCGAGCAACTCGACAAGTACCTCGGGCTGGTGAACCAGCACCTCCGCGATATGGGGTTGCCCGATGCGCCGCCGCCGAGCCGCGATTGGGTGGCCGCTCTTGATGAGGCTGCAGAGGCCAACGACTCCAAATAGGACGCCCGTCACATATTTTTGTTGACAATCGTGTCTGCAGCGACAACTCTCTAGGACGGAGATAGTAACGTTCGTGATCGAATCGGTCACGGGTTCCAGGAGGGGACATGCGCAATTCGAAATGGATGCGGCTTCTTGCCGTGCTCCTGTCATTGACCATGGTGGCCGCAGCGTGCGGCAGTGGGGATGACGGTGGAGACACGGCAAGTGACGCTGATACCGAGACAACAACCGATGATTCGAGTGCCGAAACCGACACCGAACCGGCTGAAGAGCCCGATGAGGGCGGCGAAGAGGCCGACATCGACGACGCTCTCGGCACGCTCGAAGTCGATGAGGAAGCTGCGAACTGTGCATCGGACGTCGAGCTCGAGGTTGGCGAGTACAACCCAGGCCCCGCACTGAACACCGCCATTTCGGTCGGTCTTGGTAGTGGCATCAACCCGCACAACGATCAGGCTCCAGCGCAGATCAGCTACTACGGCTGGGTCTTCGAAGGTATGGTTCGCCAAGACACCGACGGCACCGTCGTCCCATGGATTGCAAAGTGCTGGGATCGAAACGATGACGGCAGCGTCATCACGTTCTTCCTGCACGAAGGCGTCACCTTCCACGACGGTTCACCCGTGAACGCTGAAGCGGTGAAGGCCAACATCGACTTCATCAAGGCCGGCGAGCCACCACAGGTTCTTCCTCCAGTGAAGGGCCAGATGGGCATCGTTAGCAGCGTCGACGTCATCGACGAGCTGACGGTTCAGTTCACGCTCAACGGCCCGGGCGAGGCACTTCTGCTCAGCGGTCTGATCCGTAACTCAGGCTTCCTCGTTGCTCCAAGTGCGCTCGGTAGCGCTGGTGAGAACCCGCTCGGCACCGGCCCGTACAAGGTCGAGAGCATCAACGCCGATAACACCCAGCTCGACCTGGTAGCCAACGATGCCTACTGGCAGCCACAGCTCGTCGGCGCCGAGTCGGTCAAGATCGTCGCGATGAACGATGCTCAGGCTCGTGTTGACGGACTCAACGCCGGCCAGTTCGACATCGTCGTGATCAACGCACCGCAGGTCGAAGAGGTTCCAGCCTTCAGCACAAACACGACCGTCCGTGTCGGGTTTGTTGTTGCGGATTGGACTGGCGAGACCATCCCAGCGTTGGCAAACCGCGACGTTCGTTGCGCAATGGGCCAGGCGCTCAACCGTGTTGGCATCCAAGAAGCCTTCCGTGCACCTGCAGAATCGGCGAACAACCAGTTCGCTGTTGGACCGAACGACTACGCCTACATCGACGATCTTGATGTTGCCGACTTCGACCTTGAAGCGGCAAAGGAAGCCTTTGCCGCAACTGGCGAAGCAGGGTTCGAGTTCAACAACGGCCACTTGCCTCAGGGCTTCTGGCCAGTGGTCTCTTCGGCTTGGGGCGGAGCGCTTGCCGAGTTGGGCATCACGATGAACAACGAAGCACTCGACCCGCCGTCTGGTGGCGAGATGTTTGCTCGCTTGGCACGAGGCGAGTACCCAGTGCAGATCATTGCGTACAACGAGCCAAACGCGCTGATGTCGCTGATCGCTCGCACCGGCGAGGCATCGTTCAACCCATCGAAGGCCACACCTGATGGCGTCCTCGAGCTGATCGAATCAGCAAAGGGCAAGTCCTTCGAAGAGGGCGAGGCCGATGTCGCGGCTGCATGGAAGATCATGCTCGAAGAGTGCATCTTCATCATCCAGCAAACCCTTCCGACCTTCATTGGCCATGGCGCCGATATCGAAGGCGTGAAGCACGTGCAGGGCTTGCCGATCACCTACTGGCCACACGGAGTTCGTAAGGCCGGCTGATCAACACACGCTGAACTTCAGGCGCGGCCCCGGCACTTCAGCCGGGGCCGCGTCCGTGGTTTAGGGTCTGCGATCACATCACTTGAGGGGGAAGATTGGCGAAGTACATCGGATCTAGACTGCTGGCGACCATTCCGTTGGTCTTTGCCGTGCTGGTAGTCACCTTTTTGATCTCGGTGGCTATGGAGGCCAACGGCTCGATCGCCACGCAGATCTGTGGCGAAGGGGCCACACCCGAATGTGTTGGCGCGGTCGAGGATGAGCTTGGGCTCAACGATCCGATCGTCGCTCGGTTCTTCTCGTGGTTCGGGGCCGTGCTCAGTGGCGATCTTGGTTCGTCGTTGCTCGATCAAAACACGAGTGTTGGCGAGCTGATCGGTGAACGAATTTGGCCGACGATCAGCATCGTCGGGTTCAGTCTGCTGATCGGCGTCACGCTCGGCATGCTGTTCGGAGTCCTCGCTGCGCTGCGACCCGGTGGTCTCTTGGATCGCGTTATCTCCGTCGGTGCGGCCGGGGTTATTGCCGCTCCTGGCTTCCTTATCGGCATGTTGTTGTCGTGGGCTATCGCCGTCGAGCTCGGATGGCTCGATCCTGTGGGGTACGTGTCGCTTGGGGAGTCCGTTACGGGCTGGCTGAAGTCGATCACGCTTCCGTCGATTGCACTGTCGTTGCCGACGCTTGCCATTGTTCAACGTCAGCTTCGAAGTTCGATGGCGAACGCGTTGCAGTCGCGCTACGTCCTCGCCGCTCGCGCTCGTGGCGTGAGTCGGCCCAAGCTGATTGGGCGCCACGCACTGCCCAATGCGCTCGTGCCAACCGTGACCGTCATCGGCTTCCGGGCTGCAGCGGCGATTGGTCTCACCACTGCGGTCGAGATCGTGTTCGGAATTCGTGGCATGGGCGAGATGCTCGTCAGCGCGATCGTCAACAGAAATGTGACGGTGCTGCAAGGGGGCATGATCATCGTTGGCCTCGTCGTCGCCTCCGTCAATCTGCTCGTCGATATCAGCTACGGCTTTTTGAACCCGAAGGTTCGGTTGGATAAATGAGTGAGTCTGAACTCGAGCCAACAATCGAAGAGACGCCACCTCCGAAGGCTGACTCGCCGCGGCAGCGCTTCTGGAAACGCATGGTCCGCAACCCGTTGGCCCTGTTCTCCATGGTGTGGTTTGTGATACTCATCGTGAGTTGGGTGTGGCCCGAGTTGCTCGCCACGCACGATCCGTTCAAACAAGACGTGACACTTCAACGGCTCTTCGAGGGCCCAAGTGGGGATCACTGGCTTGGCACCGACGGGCTTGGCCGCGATCACTACAGCCGCGTGGTCTTTGGTGCTGGCTTTGCGTTCCGTTCGATCTTCATTGCGATGACCATCGCCATCGGTATCGGTGTTCCGATCGGCTTGTTCTCGGGCTGGCGCGGTGGCCGCATCGATAGAGCGATCATGTGGGTGAACGACGTGCTGTTCTCGCTGCCGATCATCTTGTTGGCCATGGCGGTCATCATCATCCTCACCCCGTCGCTCACGAACGCAATGATCGGTGTTGGCATCGCAATGGCCACTCGCTTTGTGCGTCTCACCAGAGGTGTGACGTTGGCCGAGAAGGAAGAGCTTTACGTCGACGCAGCTCGCATCACGGGCATTTCGGTGCCGCGCATTCTGGCTCGCTACATCGCACCGAACCTGTTGCCGTCGCTCATCGTGCAGGCGGCCATCATCTCCGGTGCCATCATCTTGATCGGCGCGACCCTCAGCTTCCTCGGTATCGGTGCGAGCCTCGACGACCCCGATTGGGGCGTCATGCTCAACCGTGCTCGTCCAGACTTTCGCCGCGAAGGTATTTGGCAGATCATGCCGTCGGGCGGGGCGCTCGTACTCACGGTGCTGGCGTTCAACCTGCTCGGCGACGCCATCCGAGATGCGATTGGCCGCGACGCGTCGAGCAACGCCCTCACCATCACCAAGCGGGTGTCGGTTGCGGCAGCGTCAACATCTCATGCCGAGGGCGACGATCTCGTCATCTCGGTTCGTGACATGGACGTCGAGTTCCCGTCGGCCAAGGGCCCCGTCAGCGAGATCCTCAACGGCGTGTCGTTCGAAGTTCGAGCCGGCGAAACGCTCGGTGTTGTTGGCGAATCGGGTTCGGGTAAGTCGATGACGATGCTCTCCGCACTCGGCCTGACGCCAGCGCCTGGCCGCATGACCCGTGGCAGCGTGAACTTCCTCGGCGAGGACGTCACCAACCTGACCGAGAAGGCATGGCAGAGCATTCGAGGCAAAGAGGTCGGTGTCATCTTTCAGGAGCCGATTGCGGTGCTGAACCCGGCCATGAAGGTCGGCGCACAAATCATGGAGCCGCTGCGCATCCATATGGGGATGAGCAAGGCCGAGGCACGAACGCGTGCGGTCGAACTCCTCACCGAAGTTCGGGTTCCCGACCCAGCGCGCAGGCTCGATCAGTATCCGCACGAGTTCTCTGGCGGCATGGCGCAGCGTGTGGGCATCGCGATGGCACTTGCGTGCGAACCAAAGCTGCTCATTGCCGACGAGCCTTCCACTGCGCTCGACGTCACGGTGCAGGGTCAAATCCTCGACCTCTTGGCCGAGATCCAAACCCGGCGGAACATGGCGATCATCTTGATCACCCACGATCTCGGCGTCATTGCCGAGGCCGCCGACCGGGTGTTGGTTATGTACGGCGGACAGGTCATGGAGACTGGTTCGGTTGAGGATGTGTTCTTCCGTCCAAAGCATCCGTACACCAAGGCGCTGCTCGACACGATGCCGCAGAACCACAGCGGTGACGGCGAGCTCGCCGTGATCGCCGGCATCGTTCCCCAGCCAACGGCATGGCCAACCGGCTGCCGGTTTGCGCCGCGGTGCGTCCACGCCACCGACTCGTGCACGTCGACCATGCCGCCTCTGCTTACGGTGAACACCGACGTTGTTCGTTGCCTTCGTCATGGTGAAGAAGGCTTCGACCTTGCCCAGCCTGCGTCGGGCACGGAGGTGCTGTCATGACCGACACCCCGACGACCAACACGCCGATGCTCCGGTCCCAAGACATCGATGGAGCGCTGCTCGAGGTCGACGACCTGCACGTGCACTTCGCGAGTCGAGGCAAGCTGTTCGGCACAACGCCGCCCCCGGTGAAGGCCGTTAATGGGGTGTCGTTCTCGATTGCGCCGGAGAAAACCTTTGGTCTCGTCGGAGAATCTGGTTCAGGAAAGTCGACCGTCGCCCGGGCAATCTTGCAGCTGGTCGACATTCAGTCGGGGACGATCCGTCTCGCAGGAGACGATGTCACCAAGGTTCCGCCGAGGGACGAGCTCGACTTTCGCAAGAACGTGCAAGCTGTTCTTCAGGATCCGTTCTCGTCGTTGAACCAGGTGCACCAGACGCGCACGATCGTCGGTGACGGGATCACTCGTCACTACGGGACGAAGGCGGGTGCTGCTCGCGACGAACGCGTCGGGCTGCTGCTCGACGCTGTTGGGTTGTCATGCGAGTTCCTCGATCGATATCCCTACGAGATGTCGGGTGGCCAGCGACAACGAATCTCGATCGCCCGTGCCCTCGCCGTCGAGCCGAGGCTCATCATTGCCGACGAAGCCACGAGTGCTCTCGACGTGTCGATCCAGAGCCAGGTCATCAACGTGCTGCGCCGGATTCAGGACGACAGTGGCGTGTCGTTCCTCTTTATTGCTCACGATCTCGAGGTCGTGAAGCACGTGAGCCACGACCTCGGCGTCATGTACTTGGGCTACCTCGTCGAGAAGGGCGATGCGAACGCGATCTACGACGCACCGACCCATCCGTATACCGAGATGTTGATTGCCTCGATCCCGATGCCCGACCCGGTCGTGCAGGCGGCCAGGCGAGAGCTTCGTCAAACGTTCGAAGACGACGCCGAGCCGCCATCGCCGGCCAATCTGCCGCCGGGTTGCCCGTTCGAGAACCGGTGCCCGGTAGCAATGGACATTTGCCGTGAGGTCATGCCCGAGCCAACGCCAGCGCACCACGGCGGCGACGTTCGTTGCCATCTCCACACGTCGGGGCCCGAGCTCGCTGGCGAGTCGGTTGTCGAATTCATCAAGACCAAGGCGCAAAGCAAGCTGAGCGGTTCGCAACGGTCGAACGACAAGAGTTCCGCTCAATGACGACGGAGGTGACCGTTACCGGCACGGGGACCCCGATTCTGAACCCCGACCGCGCAGGTTCTGGCGTGCATATTGCGCGAGGGGCGACCCATTTGCAGTTTGATGCTGGGCGGTCAACGGTCAACCGTCTTGCTGCGGCGGGCACGTCGCTTCAGGAGCTCACCGCGGTATTCCTGACCCACTATCACTCCGACCATCTCGCTGGTCTTCAAGATCTTGTGCTGTCTCATTGGATCAACGACATCTACGACGTGTATCCATCATTCGAGTTGTTTGCACCGAACGGGCACACGATGGTGTTCTGCGAACGGATGCTCGACATCTGGGAAGCCGACCTCGCTGTCCGTGCGTTGCACAATGAACGTGACCCGAATCCAAAGGTCGAACTTCAGGGGTTCGATGCGCCAGCCGAACCGACCGAGGTCTTCTCCAATGATGACGCCACGGTTCTGGCATCTGCGGTTCGCCACGAACCGATCGAGAACGCTGTTGGGTATCGGGTGGAGACTCCCGATGGTGTGATTGCGATCAGCGGTGACACCCAGGTGTGTGATGAGGTTGCCGCACTCGCTGCCGGAGCCGATGTCGTGGTCTACGAAGCCATGCGCATGGACGAGATTCGAAAGCGTCCAAAGGACAAGCAGTACATCATCGACTATCACGCCGATACTCGCCTGGTTGGCAAACAGATGGCTGAGCTCGACGTTCCCACCCTGCTGTTGACGCACTTGATCCCAGCCCCGCATACGGACGCAGAGAAGCAAGCGTTTGCCGATGAGGTCCGAGAGGGCGGGTACGAGGGAACGGTCATCGTGTGCGACGACCTAGACGCCGTCGTCCTCAACGAGGGTGTGGCGAGCGTGCGAAGGCACTCGTCATGAGCGCGGGTGACCGGCCGAATTTCGTGTTCATCATGACCGACCAGCAGCGGGCCGACTTTCTCGGCTGTACCGGGCACCCCGTCCTGCGCACGCCACACATCGATGCGATTGCGGCTCGAGGCACGATCATGAACCGGTTCTACGCGTCGAACCCGGTGTGTATGCCGAACCGGGCGGTGTTCATGTCGGGCCTGATGTCGTCGGTCAATAGTGTCCGGCAAAACGGCAACGTGCTGCCGCACTTCGTCACGACGTTTCCCGAGGTGCTCGCGGCCGAGGGGTACGACACCGCGCTGTTTGGCAAGTCGCACCTGCAGACCACGACCGACTTCGAGACACCGATCGGGGCGAACCCCGCAGGCGTTGGTCGGTTGGCGAATGCCATCGACATCGGCCCCGCCGAGGATTACCTGTGGGAGGACAAGATCAACTGGGCCCAGAACGGCCCGCTCGATGTCGACCTGCCGTTCTACGGGTTCCAGTCGGTCGACCTCGTGACCTTTCACGGCGATCGCACCGGCGGACATCATGCGGCCTGGCTCGCCGAGCAGGTCGACGACCCCGATTCGCTTCGCGGCCCCGACAACCAGCTGCCGCACGACTATGACTGCCCACAAGCTGTTCGAACCGCCGTGCCTGAGGAGCTCTACTCGACGAGCTACGTGAAGATGCGTGCGCTCGAGTTTCTCGACGACCCAGCGCGAAACGACTCGCCATTTTTTGCGTTCGTGTCGTTCCCCGACCCACACCATCCGTTCACGCCGCCGGGTAAGTACTGGGACATGTACGACCCCGACGACATGCCCGAGCTCGGCAACCTCGATGCGCACCAGAACCCGCCGCCGCATTTGCAGTGGGTGCGCGAGCAGCCGTTCGCCGATGGGGCCGACTTCCAGACCGATGCCGTTCGGATGCGACCCGAGCACATCAGGCAAGCCCAGGCGCTGACGTGCGGCATGATCACGATGGTCGACGACGCGGTCGGCGAGATCGTGGCCAAGCTCGACGAGTTGGGTTTGACCGACAACACGATCGTCGCATTCACCTCAGACCACGGCGATTACCTCGGCGACCACGGGCTCTGTTTCAAGGGCGGCCTGCATTTCCAGAGCGTGATTCAGGTGCCGATGATTTGGGCCGACCCTCGGGTCGAGCAGCCTGCGACGACCGATGTCGTGGCGACCACGCTCGATCTTGCGCCGACGATTCTGGCGGCCGCCCAGGCCCAGCCGTATTCGGGCTTGCAGGGCGTCGACCTCACGCCAGCACTCGCAGGTGGCGACACACCCGGTCGATCGGAAGTGCTGATCGAGGAGCAGACCTACTTCCAGAACATCCTCAGCTTCGACGGCCAGGTGCGGGTCCGAACACTGGTCGACGACCGGTGGCGATTCACCGTCTATCACGGCGCCGACTGGGGCGAGTTGTACGACCTCGTCAACGACCCCGCCGAGTGCCTGAACCTGTGGGATCACCCCGACTTCGCCGAGGTGCGCCAGGACCTCACCTGGCGACTCGTGCAGAGCCAAATGTCGTACTCGCCACAAAGTCCGTGGCCACCGAGAGAGGCCTGAGCAGATGACACCAGAACAGCATCTTGCCGAAGTGCTTGCCAGCTACGACGATTCGCCGAACGACCGTTTGGCCGAGATCACGCGATCGCTCGTGCGGCACCTGCACTCGTTCGTGACCGAGGTTGGCCTCACCCGTGAGGAGTGGTTCCGAGGTATCGAGGAGCTCAAACGAGCCGGCCAGTTGTGCACCGACGAGCGACAGGAGTTCGTGTTGCTCTCCGACACACTCGGCGTATCGATGTTGGTGGAGATGATCAACCACGGCGATGCGGGCGGCACCGAACCCACAGTGTTCGGTCCGTTCCATCTCGAGGGTGCTCCCCGCAAGGAGATGGGCGAGAGCATCATCGTCGACGTGATGGACACCGATCAGAACCTGGTCGTCACAGGGTCTGTGCTCGACCTCGATGGCAACCCCATCGAGGGCGCCGAGCTCGATGTGTGGGAGACGGCATCGAACGGCTTCTACGACGTGCAAGATGAGAACCAGTCGGAGATGAACATGCGGGGCATCTTCACGACCGGTGCCGACGGGCGCTACGAGATCCACGCGGTTCGCCCGATCGATTACACGATTCCCGATGATGGCCCCGGTGGCGATCTGCTGTTCAACAACGGCCGGCACAACTGGCGGCCCGCGCACTTTCACTTCGTCGTGTCGGCCCCCGGCTATCGAAGCGTGATCACTCACTTGTTCGATAGCGAGAGCAACTACATCGACAGCGATGCGGTGTTTGGTGTGAGGGATTCACTCGTGGTCGACATGGCATCGGGCACGTGCGACTTCGACTTCGTGCTAGCACCTGAAGCGGCGGCGCAGCCATGAAGCTCGCAACCGTTCGCAGCGGCACCGACATCGTGCCCGGAGTGATCGATGAAGATCGCTTCTCCGACATCTCCAGCACGTTCGCCGACCTGATCGAGGTCATGGGCTTGGCGATGACCGAGGACGGTCGGGACGAGATCGCCCGCGCCGCTGACGCAGCGCCAACGGTTGCGCTCAGCGACGTCGAGTTCATGCCGCCGATCCTCAACCCGCGACGAATCCTGTGTGTTGGCACGAACTATCACGCGCACGTCGCCGAGTCCGACCGCGTCGTCGAGGCCCCCGGGCACCCAATGATCTTCACCCGGTTCCCGTCGTCGCTTGTTGGCCATGGCCAGGCGATCGAGCGGCCGCCGGTGAGCACGAGCTTCGACTACGAAGGCGAGCTCGCAATCGTCATCGGCCGCAGCACCCGCTACGCCGAGCGTGGCGACGCGCTGGGCGCGATCGCCGGGTACAGCTGCCTGATGGACGGGACGCTGCGGGACTATCAGCGACACACCTCGCAGTTCACGCCAGGCAAGAACTTCGAACGATCCGGTTCGTGGGGTCCGTGGATCGTGACCGCTGATGAAGTTGGCGATCCGTACGACCTCACCCTCACCACGACCCTTGACGGCGAACAGATGCAGTCGGCGTCGACGACGCAGCTCATCTTCGACATCGAGGCGATCGTCGCGTACTGCTCGACCTTCACCACCCTCGAACCCGGCGACGTCATCGCCACTGGGACGCCCGGTGGTGTTGGCTACGCCCAAGACCCTCCCCGCTGGTTGACCCCAGGTGCCGAGATCTCCGTCTCGGTGCCCGGCGTTGGCACACTGACCAACCCGGTAGTCGACGAGCAATGACACCCACTCCCACCTCCATGACTGTCATGAGAAAGCAAGCCAAGCCATGAACACCGAACTGATTATCACCGGAACCGGTTACCCGATGCCCGACGCAAACCGCGCGGGCCCAGGTGCGTTCGTCCGGCGCGGCGACGTGACCCTGCAGTTCGATGCGGGGCGAAGCACGGTACAACGCCTTACGGCGGCAGGCCTGCATACGCCGGCGCTGTCTGCCTTCTTTGCCACGCATCACCACAGCGATCACCTCACCGGGCTTCAAGACTTGGTGCTAACGCGGTGGAACATGGATCGCCGCGATCAGGCCGACCTGCTGCCGGTCGTGGTGCCCGAGGGGCATTGCGTCGACTTCGTCAAGCGGATGCTCGATGCCTGGGACCACGACATCGACATTCGCAACGCGCACAGCGGACGCGGAACCCACCCGGCGGTCGATCTTGTGGCGTTCCCTGTGCCAGGCCCTACCGACGTTGTTGAGGTGTGGTCACAAGGTGACGTTCGTGTGCTCGCTGGCCAGGTTCGCCACGAGCCGGTTAGCCCCGCTGTTGGGTATCGGGTCGAAACGCCTGATGGAGTCATTGCGATTACGGGCGACACCAAGGTGTGCCCAGAGGTGGCTCGACTGGCCGACGGTGCCGATGTGCTCGTGTACGAGGCCATGAGAGTCTCGGTCATCGCAGCGGAGAACATTGGGCGAAGCTTCGTCACCGAGTACCACGCCGACACTCGCGAGATCGGCGCGCAAGCCGCTGAGCTCGGTGTTCCGACGCTGGTGCTGACCCATCTCATTCCGGCGCCGAACACCCCGGAAGAGCAGCAGGCCTTCGCCGACGAGGTGCGCTCGGGTGGTTACGAGGGTGAGCTGATCGTCGCGAACGACCTCGACACGGTCACGTTGGGGTAGGACGATCCCGTGACGAACGTACTGTTCATCTGCACCGACCAGCATCGTGCCGACCACGTCGGGTTCGGCGGCAACCAGGTCGTGCGGACACCGAACCTCGATTCCCTCGCCGAGCGCGGGACGGTGTTCGATCGAACGTACGTGGCCAACCCGGTGTGCATGCCGAACCGTTCGAGCATCCTGACTGGCCGGCTTCCGTCGGCGCATGGCGTGGTGTTCAACGACCGGTCCCTCGACTGGGGAGCGAACACGTTTGTCCGGCGCCTGTCCGATGCCGGTTACCGAACGCAGCACATCGGCAAGGCACACATTCAGATTCACGCCGCGAGCTTCTTCCCCGACGGCGACGGCAGCCCGGTCGGTTGGGATCGCGACCGGAAGAACTGGGACGGGCTAGAGAGCTTCGGCCGCTACATCGACGGCGACCCCGGCCCCGTCGAGAACTTCTACGGGTTCGATCAGGCCGAGTTCTGCCTCGGCCACGGTGCCGCAGTTGGCGGGCACCACCTTCCGTGGGCGATCGAGCGAGGGTTCGACCCCGCAACGGCCGGCGGTGGCCCGAAGTCGCCCGCGCTCTTCCGTTCCGAGCACTGGTGGCAGGTGTCGAAGCCGGCATACGACGAAGGCTTCCACTCCACCGAGTTCGTGACGTCGAGGTCGGTCGAGTTCATCGAGGGAGCAGCAGCCGACGAAGACCCGTGGTTCCTGTTTGCCTCCTACCCCGACCCGCACCATCCGTTCACCCCGCCGGGGGAGTGGTTCGATCGTCACGACCCGGCCGACATGGAACTGCCCGAGTCGTTCCACGATCCGGTCGATCACCTGCCCGAGTTCTTGCGCAGGATGTCGGCCGATGCGGGAGCCCGAGGACCGATGCGGATCAGCGCCGAGGCGTTGCGTGACGCCATGGCGGCCCAGTACGGGTCGATCGAGATGATCGACGACGGTGTCGGCCGCATGCTGGCCGCGCTCGAAGCGTCGGGCCAGCTCGACGACACCATCGTCATCTTCACTGCCGACCACGGCGACATGTTTGGCGACCACGGCTTCATGTTGAAGGGCGGCTTCCTGTTCGAGGGAACCACACGCGTACCGCTGGTGATCTCCCAGCCGGGCGCAACCGGTGCCCGCACCTCATCGTTGGCGTCGTCGCTCGACATCGGGTCGACAATTCTGGACCTCGTCGATGTGGAGTCGTACGACGGGGTGCAGGGCGTGAGCCTCGCACCGCTGCTCGAAGACACTCAGGCCGAGGTTCGAGACCATGTGCTGATCGAGGAAGACGTGCCCGACTACGGCCTCTGGTCGAACGTCGTTCCCGAACACTCGCGCACCCTTGTCACCGCAGATGCCCGCATGACCCGTTACTCGACCGGCGAGGGCGAGCTCTACGACCTCGACGCCGACCGAGCCGAACGCACCAACCTCTTCGACAACGCAGACGGCCTCGACCTCCGCCACCACATGACCGACCAACTCGCCGATGCCCTGGTCAGCTCGGCCGACTACGCCCGCTTTGTGACGGGGTAGGGAAGGCGGCCGTGGGAACCAACATCACGCTGACATCTGCCGACGGTTTCGAGTTCTCGGCCTATCGAGCCGAACCCGATGGTCCGTCCAAGGGTGGCGTTGTCGTGGTTCAGGAGATCTTTGGCGTCAACGAGCACATTCGTGACGTGACCGATCGCTTCGCGGCGGAGGGCTATGTGGCGATCGCCCCGGCGATCTTCGATCGGCAGGGACCCGGCTTCGAGATCGGCTACGAGCCCGACGACGTTGCGACAGCGAAGGAGCGCGTGGGGCGAGGCGACTTCGATGACTTTCTTCGTGACATCGCCGCCACCCGTAATGCCCTCACGGCGGAAGGTTCAGTGGCGATCGTCGGCTACTGCCTCGGCGGTTCACTTGCGTTTGCCGCGGCGACTCGTCTGGCGGGGTTCGATGCCGCGGTTGGCTACTACGGAGGCCGGATTCATGCGATGCGCAGCGAGGAGCCCCGATGCCCGGTGCAGCTGCACTTTGGCACCGAGGATGCATCGATCCCGATGAACGAAGTCGACGAAGTGGTGGCGATGCAACCCACCGTCGACGTGCACATTCACAACGCCGGCCACGGATTCAACTGCGACCTGCGAGCCAGCTATTCACCCGACGCAGCAGCCACCGCCTGGGATGCAACGCTCAAGTTCCTCGCAACGAGTATCACGCCAACACACGGGTGATCGGCAAGTAGGTCGCCGAACGATTGTGCCAACGGTCATGCTCACCCAATTGATCGCGCCGCCCGAAACACCCGATCCAGGCTACGCCGACGATCTTCGCAGCAGGGCCTGGGTTGAGCCAGCAGGATACGTTCTATACGTTGCCCCCTTCAGATGTGACAAATTTCACATAAGAAGGTTGGGGTG
>CALBVK010000089.1 GCA_937969345.1 uncultured Acidimicrobiales bacterium | reverse complement strand
GGCGCGATCATCATCAGCAAGGAAACCGTCGTCGACATGACACACCCAATCGACCCGGTCGCAACATTCCGCTTCCTCGTCGACTGCGGCGCTGCGTACAACCAGGTTCACGACCTAACCACCGACCTCCTAACCGCCGCTGGAGCTATTGGCCTCCTCACCTATGCAGAACTGCCGGTACTCGGCGACGGCACCACCTGCGAGATCAGCGAGCTCGACGAGACACCACACTGGGAACTCACAACCGACCGCGACGTCTCCCTGGTGGTATCGAGCACCGCTCCGCAGACCGCGTCGTTCACGAACCAGCGAGTCCTGGGCTCCCTCGTGATCGACAAGTTGGTCGATGGCCCGGCCGACCGAGATCTCGACACCGAGACCTTCGCCATCACCATCTCCTGCACCGGTGGCTTCACCGTCGATCCATACGTGATGGAAGCAACGGTCTCGGCCGCAGAACCGCACCGGGTTGACGCGCTCCCCTACGGAGCCGACTGCACGGTCGTTGAAACCCCGGACCTGCGTTTCGCAACGACCTACCCCGACGCCGACGCAACGATCGTTACCGATGCCGAGGGCGGCCCCGCTGGACTATCGATCCTCAACCAAACCGGGTCGTTCACTATCGACAAAGAAACGTTCATCGATTCCAGTCGCCCGTTCGACCCCGATGACGACTTCACCTTTGTCGTCTCGTGCTCGGGAAGCGACGGTACGAGCTATGAAGAAACCGTCACGATCACGACCGCTGATGGCACCGGCACCTGGGAATCACCACTGCTACCGACAGGCCACGAGTGCGTTGTCGAGCTCGTCAACCCAGATGGCTGGGCGGTGCTCAGTACCGATCGTGTGAGCTTCGTCGTCGGAACCGACGTCCAGGCCTTCGCCTTCCAGAGCGAACGCACCCTCGTTTCCCTCACGGTCTCCAAGACACTCGCATCGATTCCCAACGGACTCGACTTCTCCGATCGAGAATTCGCGATCACGGTCGAGTGCGACCGAGGATTCGAAACAGCGAACTACACGATCCCGGGCACCCAGGTCGTCTCGCAAGATGTAGCGATCGTCATCGACGATCTACCAGCGGGAGCGACATGCACCGTTGTCGAAGCCGCCGATGAGTTCTTCACCCCGACGTACGCGCCCGCCGCATCGATTGTCCTCGCAGCAGCGGCGAGCAATTCGATCGCGATTACCAACACCGGAACACAAGCCTTGATCGACTGGGCGAACACCAGCAACACGCCCCTCGCCTTCACCGGCAGCGAAGCGACCCGATTGGTATGGCTTGCGTTCGTTCTATTGGGTGCTGGACTGTTCGTTCTCGGCGCTCGGAGCATGCTCCGGACAGAAACCGACGCCTAGCTGCTTCGGTGCTACCCGGATTGCGCCACTCCGCTGATTCCGGGTCGCTTCTTGTACTCGTTGATCAGTTGCGCCTCGACCCCGACGGCGAAGCCGTCGACATAGACGAGCAGCCGGTGACCGTAGGCGCTCAGCGTGGGCGCCCCAGGCGCAATACCGGTAACCGTCGCCGGACCCCAATACTCGACCCGATCGACCCCGGGCCGATCCGTCAACTCCTCGATGAGCTCATCGAGCGCGTCGCTCTTGCCGCCCTCGCCGTCGTCGGCGAAGTCGTCGTCCAGGAGCAGCGCAAGGTCCGCTCCCTGCAACAGCTCCGGCTCGTCTGGTCCGCTCTCTTCTCCGAAGGGCCAGAACGCAACGATCGCGATGAGCGCCACCAGGACCCCCGCCGCGACCGTTCCGAGCAAGACCCGTTGATCGTCGCTCGTGCTCGGCTCGCCCTCGATGACCTCGTCCTGCATGGCGACGAGCTTAGGAGGCCTCGTAGACGAGCGTGACCGAGGCCCGCACATCCTGATCGGCAGCCTCGAGTGGCGCCGACTCGGACATCATTGCGGTGCGCATCATTGGCCCGCCGTGCGTCGAGCCACCCTCGATCAGCTCGATGAGGTTCCCGAGCGCAAGCCCAGCTGCATCGGCGAAACTCTGCGCCTTCCTGCGGGCATCCTCGACCGCCAGCCGTCGAGACGCATCGTGGGCGGGGTTGTCGCTGCGGATCCTCCACTGTGGGCCGTGCACCGAAACGTCGGCCAGCTCGGCCGAACGCTCGAGCAGATCGAAGGCCGCCACGGCGTCGTCGATCGTGCACTCGACCCCAGCATGGGCATCCCAACCATCGCGGACCTCGCGGTCGTTGACCCATCGGGTTCTCGGGTGGACACGAGCGTGCTGAACCCCACGCCGGTCGTCGGCCACGCCGGCACTCTCGAGGAGGGCAAGGACAGACCGGGCTGCTGCGGTCGCCTGTGCGAGCGCGGTTGGCGCGTCGCCAGCGTGCCCCGCACAGGAGAAATTGAAGGACGCCTCATCGGGCGCACTCGACTTGTGCCCGGTGCCGGTTACGCGAATCTGTGCCATCGACCGACCGTAGTGCAGGTTTCCAACACCCGCCTACCTACCAAATTTTGGTGTAATTCGGCTCAGAAGCGCAGCGATCTAAGTCAATCGCGGCGCTTCACCGATGGACTGATGATGTCCACGAGTGCCTCTCACTTCCCAGCGCGCCAGCGAGTTTCCCTCAGCCTGACGCTCGCGATTGCCGTCGTGGCAACGGTCGGGTTTCTCGTGACGGGCGGATCGACCAAGGCAACTGTTTGGAATGTCGCCACCGGCCTCCTCCTCGTTGCGATGGCGGCCAACATCGTGCGCTTCCAGCCCGGTCGGGCGCGGCCGTGGTTTCTGGTCTGGACAGGCCTTGCGTTCGCGTACCTCGCTGGGCTCGTGATGTCCTATGGGACTCACATCGGGTACACGCCAGAACCACCATCCATCGTCGATGCGATGCGGCTCTCGAACTACGTCCTCGCAACCATGGGCGCCCTCTTCGTCCTCGCTCGTTACGACCAACGGACCGGAGCCCGAGCAGTGCTCGAGATCGTCATGGTCACGATCACCGGCGCCATGGTCATCTGGTTCTACGTCGGACTTCCGACGGTCGAATCCGCCGAGATGACGGTGGCCCAAACCCTCGTCGCCGCGGCATACCCACTCGGCAACGTGCTGCTCCTTGCCGTCATCGTCACCGTCGCAGTCCGCCTCGTGCACCGACCTGGTTCGCTCTTACTACTCACACTCGGGCTCGCCGGAAACCTCGCCGCCGACTTCTTGTTCAGCGTGCAGAATCTTCGCGGCACCTACGAACCCGGCGGCTGGATCGACCTCGGATGGTTGCTCTGCTTCGCAGGCCTATCCATGGGTCCGGCCTGGCCCGACCCGCTGCACGGCGTCGACAAGGAAACGCTCCTTCTCGCCGAACAGGGACATCTCACCATCGGGCGCTTCTCGATGCTCGCGTTCGCACTGCTCCTCGGACCAATGATCCTCGTCGACCGAACCGTCAACATCTCCGACACCTCAGATGTACTCGTCGTTGTGGGTTCCGCGATCGTGTCGAGCCTGGCCGTTGCTCGACTCGTCCTGCACAACTCCGACCTCGCCGCAACCGAAGCCGAGGTCCGAGCTACGAGCGAGCAACTTCTCCGTGCGAACGCCGAACTCGATGAGGCCAAAACGGAACGTCAGAAGTTGCTATGGAGAGTTCAACGCGCTGTCGAAGAAGAACGAAGCCGCATCGCCGCCGACATCCACGACCGGCCAATCCAGGAGCTCACGGTCGTGGGCTACCAGCTCGAACGGATATCGCTCGCGTTGGTGCGAGGCGACGTCGACCTCGCCCAAGAACTCATCGATGGTGCAGCCGACGGCCTCACCGCACAGCTTGGCGAACTGCGCTCGATCATGACCGACATCCGCCCGCCCGTCCTCGACGAACGTGGCCTCACCGGAGCACTCGAAGACTCCGCGACCCATTTCATGGGTACAAACGAGGACACCTCGGTCACGATCACATCGTCGGTGCATAGCCTCGAAGGGGAACTGGAGACCGCGTTCTACCGGGTTGCTCAAGAAGCGTTGGCGAACATTGCTCGCCACGCTGGACCGTGCGCAGTCCACGTCGAATTGTCCGCAGTAGACGGCGGGGCGACGCTAACAATCACCGATTCGGGACGAGGCTTCACGCACACCGACATTGGTCGACTTGTCGCCGACGGCGGATACGGAATTGCTGCGATGCGTGAGCGAATCTCGATGCTGGAAGGCGAAATGCACATCGACTCGACGCCGGGCAAGGGCACGACCGTGCGCGTTACCGTTCCGACACCAAGTCCCGTCGCACCAGAACCTCCACTCGCCGAGCTCGCCGGGGCGATCCAATGACCTCGGCCTCCACCCTCAGCGAAACCATTCGCGTCGTCATCGTCGACGATTCCGCCACGATTCGCACCATGCTCAGCGCTCTTTTCAACGAGATACCGACAATCTCGGTTTGCGGAATGGCCGAGAACGGCGCTGAAGGGGTCAGCCTTGTGCTGGCGGAACGGCCAGACGTTGTTGTCATGGACATGCAGATGCCTCTGCTCAACGGCCTCGACGCGGCACGACAGATCCTTGGGCAGTGGCCCGCTGCGTGCATCATCATGAACTCCGCGTTCGGTGACCAAGCACTTATCGACGAAGCGAGCGCACTCGGTATTACCGACTACATCACCAAGGACGAGCGGCCATCGAAGTTGGTCCGAGCAGTGCTGGCTGCAGGCGCCGGGTCAGGAGGTTCGAGATGACCCTCCAGTTCACCGCACACCTGCTCGCCATGACCGAGATGAATACCGACCTTGCAATCGTCCGCAAGGAGCAGGATCTCATCGAGGTCGCGTCGAGCTATATCACCCGCATCTTTGAAGCGAACCGAGTGAGCCTGCTGCTCCTCGATGAAGAGCGCACACGGTGGCGGATCGTGACGCTGAGCGGACGACGCGACACCGATTACCTCCTCACCGATCTGCCCGTCGACGGTTCGATCGCAGAAGCCTTCCGTGAGAGTCCAACGGGCATTTGCCAGGTGGACGATCTTCTCGCCGAACCGCTCACCGGGTCCGCGATCCTGACCGATCGCGGCTTCCGATCGTTAGTCGCCTGCAACCTGCAACTCGAAGGCGAATTCTGCGGCACGCTCAACCTGGTCTCGCCTGACGTCGGAGCGTTCAACGATGAGCAAGTACTCATTGCTCGCCACGCCGCAGCCTTTCTGTCGGCAGCGCTCCAAAACGTCGACCGGTTCACCAAGTCCCGACGCCAATACAGCGACTCGACCGTCCTCAACACCGTCGCGGACAGACTCGCCAGGGGTCGGTCGTTCAGCGGTACTGCCGCCCATGCTCTCGCCGCCGTTGCCGACCACCTCAAGGTCGAACACTGCACACTCGTGACCGAAAACCTCGACGGGCTCGCTCCGCTCGGCGATCTGGTACATCCGCTCGGGTCACCAGAGGATCCCCTCGGCTACATCGTCTTGCGCTCGTCGTCCCCAATCACCGAACACGCCCGAGAATTTGTTCCAAAGGTCGGACGCCAGATCGCGGCAGCGCTCGAACGCGAACAACTCATCCAAGCAACCAACGCCGCTCGAGAAGCCGCCGAGCAAGCAAACCTCGCAAAAAGCACGTTCCTGGCAAACATGTCGCACGAGCTACGTACGCCGATGAACGGCGTCATCGGCATGACGAGCCTGCTGCTCGAAACGCCGCTCCAACCCGAGCAGCTCGAGTTCGTCAAGACGATCCGCACCAGCGGAGATTCGCTCCTGACGGTGATCAACGACATCCTTGACTTCTCCAAGATCGAAGCGGGCAAGCTCGACCTCTCTCCGTGTGTGTTCTCGTTGCGTCGATGTATCGAAGACTCGCTCGACATCGTGAGTCACCGCGCACACGAGAGCGAGATCAACCTCGCCTATTCGATGGATCCGGACATGGCGGACACGTTCGTTTCCGACGTGACGCGCATCGGCCAGATCCTGAACAACCTGTTGAGCAATGCATGTAAGTTCACCGAAGAAGGCGAGGTTCTCGTCGAGGTCGACGGCACCTCGGTGACCGCCGAAGACGGGTCGGTTCACTACGACATGCGAATCGCCGTCGAGGACACGGGGATTGGCATCCCAGCCGAACGGCTCGACCGCCTATTCAAGTCGTTTAGTCAGGTCGATGCATCCACCACTCGCCGCTTTGGCGGAACCGGCCTCGGGCTTGCGATCAGCCGACAACTCGCCGAACTTCTCGGTGGAAGCCTGACGGTCACGAGCGAAGAAGGCGTCGGGTCACGGTTCGAGCTCCATATCCCGCTCCCAGCAGCGACCACCCAGATTCGCGAACGTCATCAGAGCGAACCGCCGCCCAGCATGATTGGCTCGTCGGTACTCGTCGTCGACGACATTGCGACCAACCGCCGAATCCTTCAGAAACAGCTCGAGTCTTGGGACATCTTCCCGACACTCGCCGCCACGCCCTATGCAGCGTTGGACTTTGTGGAAACCCAGCCCTTCGATGTGGCCATTCTCGACATGCAAATGCCCGGCATGGACGGACTCGAACTCGCACACAAAATTCGCTCCCTGCGTCCAACAATGCCGCTGCTCTTGCTGAGCTCCCTCGGACTCACCGAGGTTCCGAACGACGACGTCTTCACCGCCCGCATGAACAAGCCGGTGAAGCCGTCGGCACTGTTCGATGCGCTGATCTCGATCTTCGACACGACAACGACGGGCGACCGGGCCACGGCCGTTGCGAGTCAGCTCGACGAGCATTTTGCTGAGCGTTATCCGTTGCGGATTCTGCTCGCCGAGGACAACGTCGTGAACCAGAAGGTGGCCGTTGGATTGCTCTCACGGCTCGGATATCTAACCGATGTTGTGGGCAACGGACTGGAAGCCATCGAGGCCATTGGACGGCAGCACTACGACGTCATCCTCATGGACATACAGATGCCCGAGATGGACGGAGAAGAGGCAACTGCCGTCATCCGCTCCACCATCGACCCCGACGATCAGCCTCGTATCGTTGCGATGACCGCCCATGCTCTTGCCGAGGACCGAGCGCGTTTTCTCGCCGCCGGCATGGACGACTACGTCAGCAAGCCAATTCGTGTCGAGCAACTTTGTGACGCGCTGAGTCGAGCTGCCGAACACACCGACACCCCAAACGTCAACGAGTCCGCAGACACTGCCGCGTCGCCAATACTCGTTCCCCCACCGGTCCCGAACCTCGAACAGGTCATCGACCACGGCGTGCTCGATGAGTTTGAGGCAATGATGGGCGAAGGCGGAGCCGCTGTGGTGTCCGGGCTCGTCGGAACGTATGTCGCGGAGTCGACCAAGCTCATCGATCAGATCGTGGACGAAACCAACCTCGACTCCGTCCGCATGGCCGCCCACACTCTGAAGTCGTCGAGCCGGTCCATGGGCGCACTGCAACTCGGCGATCTGGCCGAGACGATCGAGCACGCAATCCGGGAGGGTTCAGGCGGGTCGATCTCCGCCGAACGTGACCGGATACGCGACGCGTTCAGGGCTGCGAGCGAGGAACTTCTCCACGCTCGCCCGGCCGACGATATCCCGCTTGCGAGTTGAGTCTCAGTCGATAAGCGCGTCGCTTCGAACTCGGGCTTCCTCTGCGTCGATGTGCTCCTGGAGAACACGACCAAAGAGTTGTTCGGTGCGCTCCAAGCGTCCGATTACGTCGGGCTTTTCGGTGTAGGCAAAGATCGCCGCATGCCGCGGTTTCGAATCTGCGGCGACGCGGCTCACTGCGTGTAGCGAATAGCGTCCTCGGAAGATCTGCATATCGCCGGGACGAAGGTCGAGCGTCTTCACGCCCGTGCGGCCGCCCTCGAGGACGTGCTGAATGTGCGTGAACCCCTCGTCGCCATCGGAACGGATCGCAGGCACGTATTCGAACAGTCCCCCATCGTCGGCCTCCTCGACGAGCACCGTTACCGCGAACTCGTTCGTGTCGAAGTGCCAGGTGAACTGCTGGCCCGGGTCCAAGATGTTGGCGGTCAACCCGGCGAGCGGGTCGGCGTATGGATGCAGCTCGGGGATCTCGAGACAGTCGGCGAGGAACGTCGCGAGATCCGGGTGTTCGAACATGTACCGCATTGCCGTCGTGTCCTCCCACGAGTCCCCGGGGATAAACCCGCTCGATCGCTCGAGAAACGTATTCATTGGGTGCTCGTCGGGGTACTCCTCGTTGTGGTGAAAGTGGAAGTACGGGTTGATCACCTGCGTCGAGAAGTGCGTTGTTGACTTGCGCTCCCAGATCTCGGCACCAAGACGATCGAGGGCCTCGGGGCGGACCAGGTCCTTGATCACGGCACAGCCGCTCTCTCGGAGGCCTTCGCGGGCGTGTTCGACGGCGGTGCGATAGCCGTCGGAGTTGGGCTGATCGATCGGATACCGGTCGAGGTCGATGAGTTCGTTCAGGCTGATGCTCATGGTTATGCCTCCCAGTGCGGCACCCAGTCCCCGTCGAGACGGAAGGACAGCTCGGCGTCGTCTTCGATTCGTTTTGCGACGTGCAGTTCGCCAACGTCGGCTCCGTAGCGCTCGGTTGCGCGGGCGAAGGTGGCTTGGGCCTGTTCGGTCATGGGCAGGTCCGTGCCGACGTTCTCGCTGAGTTCCATGGTCAGGCCCAGGTCCTTCATGCAGAGGTCGAGGGTGAAGCTCGGGTCGTAGTGTCCAGCGAAGATCGACGGCGCGTCGTGGCGTGCAACGAAGCTGTCACCGACAGAGTCCTTGATCGCATCCCACAACACGTCGAGTTCGACCCCGTTCGCCATGCCGAGCGCAAACCCCTCGCCGATCGACGCCGCCGCAATGAACCACAGCTGGTTGGTGACGAGTTTGGTGACGTTGCCGGTTCCGAGGGGCCCGCACTTGATGGCGCGGCCAAGATGTTCGAGCACTGGCACGACCCGATCGAGATCGTCTGGGGTACCTCCGGCGAATAGCGTGAGCTTGCCGTTGCGAGCCCCATCGACGGCACCCGTCACCGGACTGTCGACCACGGTCACCCCGTCCGGCGTTTGGCCGGCGAGTTCGATGACGAAGTCCTTGCGGTTGGTCGTCAGGTCGACCCAAATGTTGCCGGCCGAAAGCTCACCGAGCGCACCGCCGTCGACCATGACCGCTTGCACATGATCTGGTCGTGGAAGCGACGTCATGAGCAGGTCGGCGTGACGTGCACACTCGTTGGCGTCGCTCGCCGACGTGCACCCTCCCGCTACAGCAGCGGCTACGGCTTCGGGGTTGATATCGAATGCCATGACGTCGTAGCCAGCTGCGGCGAGACGGGTGGCCATTGGGCCTCCCATGTTGCCGAGCCCCACGAAACCGATTCGTTCTGCCATTTCACGTCCTTGATCAGGCCAGCAAACACGGGTGATCCGCAATGCTGCAGTGGGGACTGGCCCCATCGCGGCTGTTCTGGCGTGGAAGCACCGTAAATGTGGCTTGATCGATGGTCAATCCCGTGATTTGCTCATGTTTATATGACTTCGATTAATATTCCGGGGACAGGCCCCACTGGCGCGGGGACAGGCCCCATTGGCGATGTGACCGACCGGGCGCTGCGGGTCTTCGCCACCGCTGCGCGAGCCGGCACCTTCACCCGGGCGTCGACAATTCTCGGAATTGGTCAACCGGCCGTCTCCCATGCTGTCCAACGTTTGGAGACCGCGCTCGGCACTCGGCTCATGCATCGGTCGCGGACCGGAGTTGAGCTCACCTCGGCGGGGCAGTTGCTCCTCGACCAACTCGAACCTGCCTTCGACCAAATCGACTTGGCGATCGCACCGTTCACCACCGCAGAACCCGCAGCGGTCACTATCTCGGTGTCCACATCGTTCGCCAGCTGGTGGCTGCTCCCGCGCTTACCCGAGTTCAAGCGGGCCCACCCAGCCATCTCCCTGCGGCTGATGACGGCGGATTCGGACTTCACCACGAACCCCAACGACATCGACCTATGGATTCCGCTCGGAAGAATTGACCGACCGGATCTCGAGATCGTCGAGCTCTGTCGTGAAGCCCTGATCCCGGTCGCTGCTCCCGACGTCGCCACCCGATATTCCGGCGACCCCACCTCACTACTCACCGCTCCGCTCTTGCATCTTGAAGAGCGGTACGAATCTCGCTTCGATTGGCCGCGGTGGTTCGCAGCGAACAACATCGACGTTCCCGACCGCCTCGCCGGAGATCGCTCGAACGACTATTCCCTCGTTGTTCAAGCTGCACTCGATGGGCAAGGCGTGGCCCTTGGCTGGGAACATATCGTTGCCGATCTCATCGACGACGGACGTCTTCTCGCGATTGGCCAACCCATCGTCACCCAGACACCGTTCGTCGTGCTCAGCTCCAAACGGAAGCCTCTCTCGCCCAACGCCGCAGCGTTGCGGTCCTGGCTTGTCGCAGAACTCGCGACGGCGACATAACGACTCGCTACCCCACGCCGAGCCGGACAAGACCCACGATCGAAATGACCAGCAGCAAGGCGAGCGTGACCCGCTTGAACGACTCGACCGACGTTCCAGCGAACGCCCGCGAACCAATGAGCACGCCAATGGTCATCAGCGGAAGCGAGATGAGGATGCGCCAGGCGTAGACCTCGTCGAGTTCACCGCGCCACCACAACAGTGCCAAGACCGCGATGTCGCTAGCAAAGAAGTAGGCGACGAGCGTTCCCCTCATCTCGGCAGGCGCCACCCGCAACGCGGTCATCGCCAAAACCAGCACCAACCCCGACATCGCGGTTGCGCCGTTCACTACTCCGGCCACCACCCCAACGACGAAGAAGGCCGACAGTGTTGCGGGGACCGTCAACGTCTTGCCTGCCAACACCCCCACGGTCAACACCGCCAATGTCACGAACGTGACCGCACGAAGCGGGTCAGCGTCGACCGTCGTCAAAATGAGCACCCCGATCGGGTTTCCCACGACAGCGGCCGCCACCAACACCCCAAGCCGACGCCACTCGATGTCGTCCCAAACACTCGACGCCTGCACAACGCTCGCCAGAACTTCGAGTCCGATCGCAAGAGACACCGCCTCAACCGGATCGACGAAGAACGCCATGCCTGCAACCAGCACCGCCGAGAAGCCAAAGCCGGAGTAACCACGCACCACCGACGCGATGAGTAGAACGATGCCTGCCCCGAGGACTTCGAACAGACCGAAGTCCAACAGGTCGGTCATGGGTTAGTCGACGTCGCCTGACCCTGGCTGAGCCGAACGCAGAGCGCTGGCCAAGAACTCGGTCGTCTGGCGCCACGCAACGACCTCAGCCTCCGCGTCGAACGCCGCGAGACCGTGCTCGGCAAAGCCGTCGGCGGTCCCTTCGTGGTACTCGAACCGGAAGTCCGCGCCGGCCAGTTGCAAGCTGAGTCCGAGATCGGCGACCTCGAGGTCCGAGACCATCGAATCGGTGGCCCAGTGGTTGAGGTAGCTCGCCCGGGCACCATCCATCGGGATCGACTGAGACCCGTAGTAGGTGACGGTCGCACCGACCTCTTCGGTCAACCGAGCCGAAACCCATAACGCCCACGATGCACCGGAGCCATAGCCGACAATCCCAACGGGGGCCGTGGCGTTCTTTTGCGCTCGTCGAAGAATTCCGATGCTCGATTGCACCAACGAGGCGTTGACGTTCATATCGGCTTCGGCGAGAGCGGTCATGGCCTCGTCCTCGTCTTCGTAAACGGCGCCGGCAGCGAGGTCGGGAGCGAGCACCGTGAACCCGGCGTCGGCCAGACGGTTTGCGGTGTCTTTCACCTGCCGGTTCAGTCCCCAAAACGAATGCAACAAAAGCACGCCCGGTCCTGGTCCCGCCTCGGGCGAAATGAAGTATCCCTGGCCGCTCATGGCAGCACTACGGCTTGGGCGACGTACGTGGTGGTCCCATCGAAGGTGATCGACGGAGAACCGTGCAGCACGTACCCCTCGGCGAGTGCGTCGGATACCCGTTTGCAGAACGCGTCCGTATCGGGGCCGGTTAGCAGCCGATAACGAAGCCGGTCCTGCGAAGCGCTGCCGGAGTCGCTGTCGTGAAGATCCTGTGGGCTTGGGGTGTTGCTCATATCACTCACGGTTACACGGTATCGGGCAACGTCCATAGACTCTTTGCATGGCTTACGCAGGAGACCTCTCGCCGACCGATGCACATCAGTTACTGATGGACCGCCCGAACGCAATCCTGCTCGACTGTCGGACCCAGGCCGAGTGGACCTTCGTTGGTATTCCGGTCATGGACAACAGCCGCTTCGTCGAATGGACGACATGGCCCGACGGCTCCCATAACGCCGACTTCATTCGTGAGGTGGCGGGCGGCCTTGAGCCGTCCCAACCAATCGTCGTGATCTGCCGCACCGGGGGTCGTTCCGAGGCAGCCGCGCACGCGTTGACCGATGCTGGCTTCGTCGAGGTCTACAACGTGCTCGACGGGTTTGAAGGACACACCGACGCCGAGGGTCACCGTACCGGTGGCTGGCGCGGCGCTGGCCTGCCCTGGCGTCAGGGCTAACCGTGGATGAGTTCACCGCCGAAGCAACGATTCTCGCCCGTGGCGGCCTGACGCGTACTGGCTTCCACGAGACCGCCGAGGCCATATTTCCGACCTCGGGCTACGTCTATGGCTCCGCTGCCGAAGCCGAAGCGGCGTTCGCAGGCGAAGCTGATCGCTTCATCTACTCCCGCTATGGCAACCCAACAGTGGCAATGTTTGAGGAGCGGCTTCGGCTCCTCGAAGGCGCCGAGGCGTGCATGGCAACGGCGAGCGGCATGGCTGCGGTTTTCGCATCGCTCGCCTCGTACCTGAGCGCCGGCGATCGGGTGGTGGCATCGCGAGCGCTGTTCGGTTCGTGCAGTGTGATCCTCACCGAGATCCTCCCGCGGCTCGGCATCGAATCGGTGCTCGTCGATGGGCAGGACCTCGATCAGTGGGCCGACGCGCTCAAGACGCCGACGCGCGCGGTGTTCCTCGAGTCCCCCTCCAACCCCGGCCTACAGATCGTCGATGTCTCCGCCGTGAGCGAAGTCGCACACGCTGCCGGCGCTCTCGTCATCATCGACAACGTCTTTGCCACACCGGTCCTCCAGAAACCGCTCGAGCTCGGCGCAGACGTCGTCGTGTATTCGGCGACGAAGCACATCGATGGACAGGGTCGTGTGCTCGGCGGTGCGGTGCTTTCGAGCCAGCACTACCTCGACGAATACCTCATGCCGTTCCTGCGCCACACCGGACCTTCGATGAGCCCGTTCAACGCGTGGACGCTCGTCAAAGGCCTCGAAACGCTGCGACTTCGTGTAGACGCATCATGCGCCAGCGCCTCGTTGTTAGCGAGCAAGCTCGATGGCCACACCAAGCTCTCCGACATGCGCTATCCAGGCCATCCATCTCACCCACAATTCGACCTGGCCATGAGCCAGATGTCGAAGGGCGGCACGGTCCTCGCTATCGAGATCGATGGAGGCAAGGCCGAAACGTTCCGCTTCCTCGACGCACTCTCGCTATTCGACATCTCGAACAATCTGGGCGACTCGAAGAGTCTGGCCACTCACCCAGCAACGACGACACATCGCCGACTCGGCGAAGACGGTCGCGCTGCGGTCGGCATTGGTGAGTCGATGGTTCGGCTGTCGGTCGGCCTCGAAGACGGCGAAGAACTACTCGCCGACATCTTGACCGCCCTCGAATCCGTCTAACCAGAGATTTGTACAGAATTTGGCCCCTCCTGGGTTCCAAATTCTGTACAAATCTTGGGCGTCGGTAGGCGGGTGCTCGTTCGCGGTATTGTGAACCAATGGCTTCCAGTAAAGAACTCTCTCAAGAGACGTACGATCGTCTCCACGCAGAGCACCTCGACCTCACCACCAGGGGCCGTATCGATATTGCCCGCAAGATCGAAACTGCCCGAGAACTCGGCGATCTCTCCGAGAACGGCGACTATCACGCCGCAAAAGAAGAGCAGGGCAAGATGGAAGGCCGAATCATGTTCTTGGCCAAGACGATCGAAGAAGCCGTCATCGTCGAAGCCCAAAACGACGGGACCGTGCAGACCGGCAGCGTCGTCGAACTTCGATACGAAGGCGACGACGACACCGAAAAGTTCTTGTACGGCTCGATCGAGGAGCGCCAGGAGGGTATGGACAACCTCTCCCCTGGCTCACCGTTGGGCGTCGCGCTGCTCGGCGCAAAAGCCGGCGACATGGTCTCGTTCAAAACTCCTGCGGGCGGCTCGCTGTCCGTTGAGGTGGTCAGCGTCGGGTGACCTCACAGGCGCATCCTCGCCTTGGGCTTCCTCGCCCAACGCGGATTGCGCTGCCCGGACGCGGTTCAACGACCGTGTGGGACTCCGGAGCATCCCCCGAATCGGCACAAGCGCCGCTCCTACTTCTGCACGGCTGGAACATCGACGCACCAGCAAACTTCGGGTATGCGTTCGACGCGCTCTCCGCTGCACGCCGCGTCGTGATGTTCGACCAACACGGCCACGGTGAGGGCGTCCGACCGCGCAGCCGCTTCACGCTCGCCGACGCTGCCACCGACGCGATCTCGGTCCTCGACCACCTGGGTATCGAACGCGCGGTGATTGTTGGCTACAGCATGGGCGGAGCGGTCGCCCAGCTCGTCGCCCGCTCATCGCCACATCGATGCGCCGGCGTCGTCTTGATGGCGACGGCCGACCGCTTCTGCGACTCGCGACGCGACAAACGCCAATTTGCCGTGTTCGACAAAGGTGCTCGTGTCCTCGACGCACTGCCCGTCTCCGCCAGGGATCGAGCGTTCGACCGAATCGCCGTGGCCGCATGCAAAAAGTACCCGAGCTGGATTCTCGACACGGTCAAACAGGCCGACCCCGTGGCGTTGCTCGATGCGGGGGCCTCGCTTGGAGCCTTTGATTCTTCGGAGTGGAACGCAACACTCACGCCGCCAGTCGCCTTCGTGTACACCTCTCGAGACAGCGTGGTCCCCCCACGGCGCCAGATCCGGCTCGCGAATGCGCTTGGGGTCGTACATATGCACTCGGTCGATGCCGATCACGATCTGCCGATTCGCAACGACCCTCGCTTCGCCCGTGCGATTCTCAAGACCGTTCATGCCATCGACCGTAACGACGGTGCACCATTACCCGGATTACCAAGCAGCGTCGACGCAGCTCAGTAGTCTCTCTCCTGTGCCCCGCAGACTCCCCGCCCTCGCGCTCCTATGCGCTCTCGCGCTCGGCGCGGTCACTGCGTGCGCAGCCAAGGAGGGCGACGACATTGGCTCGCCCATCTTTAACGGCACCACCCCCGATGGTGAAACGGTAGATCCGCCTCGTACGACGTTGCCCATCCCCACGATCGACGCCATTCGGGTGCCCCTCGACTCGTTCTCGATCCAGGGTGCGGTCGACATGGCCCAGCCGGGCGATCTGATCTTGATCGACCCCGGCGTGTACACCGAAGAGGTCATCGTTCGGACGAACGACATCGTGATTCGTGGCCGGGATCGCAACACGGTCTTCGTCGACGGTGTCCACTCGCTCAATACCGGGATCACGGTTCTCGCCGATGGCGTGGCCCTCGAAAACGTGACGGTACGCAACTACCTCAACGATGCTGTTGCCGTCGGCACTAGCGAAGACGTCGTTCCGGTCAACCGCTTCCGTGCCTTTCACGTGACCACCTCGAACACCGGGGCAAACGGCATTGCGCTTCGCAACGTGACCAACGCCGAGGTCCGTCAGGGCTGGCTGAGTGGCCACGCCGGATCCGGAGTGTTGGTCACCGACTGCTCGCAGTGCAACACCTTGATCACCACAACGCTCGCCCAGTACTCCGCTCGCGGCTTCTCGGTCGTCGGGGCGGCCGAGGGCGTTGCGATCTTCTCGTCGACGAGTCAAAACAATCGGGTCGGAATCGTTGTCGAGGACAGTCCGAGTCAGCCAACGACCGGCGCACTCATCGCTGCCAACCTGGTCCTCAACAACGGGTTCACGTCGACCCCGAGCGCCGATACCTCCGATGATCGAAGTTTCGGTGTCGGGATCCATGTCGGCGGCACGCTCAGTACCGAGATCGCCGCCAATCGCATTCGGGCGAACACGAGAACCGGCATCTTGTTGTCCACCAACAACGCAGGGACGTCAGGCGACCCAATCGCTCCCGTCGTCCAGCGCAACGTTGTCGAAGCGCACCCCGAGTCCGACATCGTGATTGCGTTTGGCGACCAGATCGTCGATCCGAGCACCTGTGTGCTCGACAACGGCGCGGCGGTGATCGGTCCGCCAGGAGCTGCCGAAGCGGCCGCGTGTTCAGACACCAACGCGGCGCCTCCCGCATTCGTATGGGAAGGCGAGCCTCGGTCAACGATTCCGTACGCCAACGGACCGGTGCCACCGACGATCGATGGCTTGGTCGACCCCGACTCGATACTGCCGCAGCCCGCTGGCCCGGTCGTTCTTCCAAACCCCGCAACAGCAGCAGTTCCTGAGGGTTAAGCCTCCGACTCGTCCTCGGCATTTTTCTCGGCTTCTTCGGCGCGGCGAGCAGCCCGTTGCGCTGCGTTCGCTTTTGCTTGGGCTGGCCCCTCGATCGTAATGATCATGAACAGCACGATCATTAAGATCGACGAGCCGACGACCCACCACCACCAGCGAAGGGCTGGTCTCTCGGTTGTCCAGACCACCCGGAACTCGTCGGGAACGTCGCCGTCCATGTACCAAACGACGACGCGCCCTTGGATCTTGTCGCCGTTGTGCTCGACCACCAGGTCTGGAGTGGTGATTCGAAACTCGGCAGGTTCCCAACGCGAGAAGCGGCGCTGCTCGACGATCGCAGGATCGGTAGAGACGTCGAGGGCGGTCGCTGGAGTGTCCGCTGGGGTGAAGATCGCTTCGGTGCGGAGCTCGTCGAGGGTGGAGATCTGCCCGCCAGAAACGAGGACGCTCGAGAGCTCGTCGGCCGTACCCGACCACAACGCGTCGACGACACGCCGGTCAGCCTCGCCTGTGCCGACCAGGCTCACCCGATTTGGGTCGAGGTCGAAGTCGAACGGGAGGTCGCCGATCTCGCCGGTCCGGATGGCGTCGTCGATGATCCCACACGGCTCGCCGCCCCAGATCGCCTGCTGCAGCTCATCGGTGCAGACAACGGTGGCACGTGCGGCGAACTCGACCGTTCCGTCTCGCTGCACGCGAGCTTCTTCGATGTAGCCATCGCAAGCGGACAGCGAGAACACTGCAAGAACGAGGAGAAACAACGAACGCATGGTGTGGAGTGTTCCACGACCATCGCCAAAATGTCGGACTTTGATCGGTGACTCCTGGCCAGCTGACTCATGGACAATATCGGAAGCCGAATTAGACGGCCGCAGCACGTTCGCCCCGGTCGTAGCGCTACACTTCCGTCGGCTACCAACCGAAGTCCGGTGAGATTCCGGCACTGTCCCGCAACGGTAATGCTCCCGCAAGGAAGCGAGTCCGGTCGAGTTGTGGCCAACAACTACACCAACACCCTCGAGGAAGGGGCTGGTCGTCACGGAACCTCCTGTGTGCGATCGGCCAGGAGATATCCAATGAAACTGTTTAGGTTGATCGCACTTCTTGCGACACTCACGATCGTGGCCGCCGCGTGCGGTAGCGACACCGCAGCGTCAGTCGAGGCCGCAGCCGAAGCTGCAGCGGCCGAAGCCGACGAAGCTATGGCCGACGACGCCATGGAAGATGAAGACGCAATGGCCGACGACGCCATGGAAGAGGAGGACCACTCCGAGGACGCCATGGACGACGAAGCCATGGAAGAAGACGCTGCTATGGAAGACGAAGAGGCAATGGCCGACGACGCGATGCGCATTGTTTCGTTGTCGCCGACCGCTACCGAAATGCTCTTCGCCGTTGGCGCAGGCGACCTCGTCGTTGCCGTAGATGCGTTCTCGAACTTCCCCGCCGAAGCCCCAGTGACCGAACTCTCGGGTTGGGAACCCAACCTTGAAGCAATCGCCGGATACGAGCCGACCCATGTCTTCTCATCGGGCCCAATCGAAGGCCTCGATGCACTCAGCATCGAGAACGTTGTTCTGCCCGCAGCCGCAACCTTCGACGACGTCTACTCCCAGATCGAACAGGTTGGCGCAGCAACCGGTCATGTCGGAGACGCCGCCGAGGTCGTTGCAAACATGCAGTCCGACATCCAAGCCGTACTCGACGCGCTTCCTGAGCGCGAGACTGCGTTGACCTACTACCACGAGCTCGACAACACGCTCTACAGCGTCACCTCTGGCACGTTTATTGGTGAGGTCTACACAATGCTCGGGCTCGAGAACGCTATCGATGCTGCCGACCCCGACAACGCTGCGTTCGGCTACCCGCAGGTCACCGAGGAATACCTGGTGACGGCGAACCCCGACATCATCTTCCTCGCTGACACGATCTGCTGTGAGCAGTCAGCCGAGACCGTCGCTGCTCGCCCAGGTTGGGACCAGCTCAGTGCTGTCCAGAACGGCAACATCGTCGAGCTGAACGAT
Organism: uncultured Acidimicrobiales bacterium; assembly: GCA_937969345.1. GTDB lineage: Bacteria > Actinomycetota > Acidimicrobiia > Acidimicrobiales > SHLQ01 > SHLQ01. The sequence goes on along the minus strand of CALBVK010000089.1, from coordinate 5,458 downwards.
GACATTGCCAGCCGCTGGAGCCCTCGACTGGTCGAGTTCATCCAGACAGCTGGCGAAGCAATCGCCGCCATCGAAGCCGTTCCAGCGAGCTAGCTCGCTCACTCGAGCACGAACGAAATTGAGTATGTGATGAACGTCCGCCCCGCCGCCGCCAGGGTCACCTGGTTGGTCGGCGCGGCGGCGTTTGTTCTGTTTGCCTGTGCCCTGGCGCTCTTGATCGGCCCAACATCGATCGACAGGTCGAGCATCCTGCTCGAAGCACTCGACGCGGTGCTTCCCGTAGATGTCGACTCGGGTCTCAACGACCGTCAGGCATCGATCGTGCGAACGTTGCGACTTCCGCGGGTCGCACTGGGCCTGCTCGTCGGGGCTGCCCTGTCAACCGCTGGCGCCACGTTCCAGGGTGTCTTTCGCAATCCGCTCGCCGACCCGTACCTCCTCGGCGTCGCCGCCGGCGGCGGCTTTGGCGCCACGATCGCGTTCGTCTACAACCTTGGCGACGGCCGAGGGTTCCTCGACATGGTGCAGATCTTTGCGTTCATCGGAGCCTTGGCAGCCGTCGGCCTCACCTGGACGATGGGCGTGCTCGGCGATCGAACCCGGTCGGCGTCCTCGCTCATTCTGGCGGGAGTTGCGGTCGCAAGCTTCTTCACCGCAATGCAGACCTATCTACAACAAGCGAACACCGACGACATTCGCCAGGTGTACTCCTGGTTCCTTGGCGGACTGAACACCTCGGGTTGGGTGGAGGTCACCCAGCTGCTGCCATTCGTCATCGTCGGGGTCATCGTCCTCGTGCTCGCCAGCCGTTCGCTCGACGTTTTGGCGGTTGGCGACGACGAAGCAACAATGCTCGGACTTTCGGTCGGCCGCACGCGAATCGTGCTCGTCGTCGTTGCCTCGTTGCTCACCGCATCAGCTGTCGCTGTCAGCGGCCTGATCTCCTTCGTTGGGCTGATCATTCCGCACACGGTCCGCCTGCTCTTTGGCGCGAGCTACCGAATCGTCGTTCCGATGTCGGTTGCGGTCGGGGCTGGCTTCCTCGTACTTTGCGACCTGATTGCACGGACTGCGTTGTCTCCGGCTGAACTACCAATCGGTGTGGTGACCGCGTTCTTCGGCGCTCCATTCTTCGTGGTGATTTTGCGAACGGCGGCGGGCCGATGAGCCAAACGGTTCCAGCAGTCTCGGTTCAACAAGTTTCTGTACACGTGAAGAAGGCAACGCTACTGAACAACGTGTCGATCGATGTTGCTCCAGGTGAGTGGCTATCGATCATCGGCCCAAACGGTGCGGGCAAGTCGACGCTGCTCCGTTCGATCGCCGGCGTGATCGAATGTGCGGGCATCGTCGAGATCGCCGGCACGCCGATCGCTCACCTATCCTCACGGCAACGTGCCGGACTGGTCTCGTGGGTTCCTCAGACACCCACTATTCCGGTGGGTATGAACGTGCTCGACTACGTACTGCTCGGCCGCACCCCACACCTGCATCCGCTCTCCTCACCCGGCAAGGCCGACATCGAAATCGCTCGACGGGTGATCGATGATCTCGACCTCACCGGACTCGCGGACCGACTCGTCGAAACGCTGTCCGGCGGAGAACGCCAGCGGGTCGTTATTGGACGGGCGCTCGTCCAAGAGTCGCCGGTGATCCTGCTCGACGAACCTACATCCGCGCTCGACCTCGGCCATCAACAAGAGGTCCTACAGCTCCTCGATCGTCTCCGCAGCACAGGCGACCGGACGATCATCTCCACCATGCACGACCTGACCCTCGCCGGACAGTTCGCCGATCGCCTCATGCTGCTGGCCGCCGGCGAGATCGCCGCGACCGGACCTGCGAGCACCGTGCTCACCTCCGAGCTCATCGAAACCCATTACCGGGCTTCGGTGAATGTCACGACCGTTGACGGCGCCGTGTTGGTCGTCCCCCGCATACACCCACCAAACTCATCAGCAACCAAGGAGCCCTAATGGCTATCGATCCACCGATGGACAACCCAGCCGAGAACAAGTCCGGCGTCGCCAAGTCGCTCGTCGTGCTCAACACCGGCGACGGCAAAGGCAAGTCCAGCGCAGCGTTTGGCGTCATGATTCGCGGCCTCGCTCGCGGGTGGAACGTCGCTGTTGTGCAATTCGTGAAGTCGGGTGAGTGGAACGTCGGCGAAGAGAAGATCGGGCGCGAGCTCGGCGTCGACTGGTTCAACGAGGGCCAGGGTTTCACCTGGAACTCCGAAGATCTCGAACACGACAAGGCCATCGCCCAGCAGGGCTGGGATCGCGCCCACGATCTCATCATGGCTGGCGAGCACCAGCTGATCTTGCTCGATGAGCTCACGTACTTGATCAACTGGGGATGGATCGAGCCAGAGCCCGTTTACGAAACCATCCGCAACCGCCCCGAGAAGGTCAGCCTCGTGATCACCGGACGTGACGCCCCTCAGGGCCTCATCGATGTATCCGACACGGTCAGTGAGGTCGTCAAGATTAAGCATGCGTTCGACAGCGGCATCATTGCGAAGAAAGGCATCGATTACTGATGGTTACGATCGGCACCGGCTTCACGCTGCTCCTCGGCGGCGCGCGCAGCGGCAAGAGCGACCTTGCGGTCAAGCTTGGCGAGTCCTGGGACGGCGATGTGATCGTTGCCGCTACCGCCGAAGCCGGCGACGACGATATGGCACGACGGATCGCGAAGCATCGAGCAGAACGGCCCGCCGACTGGGGTGTCGTCGAGGCTCCGTTGCTCGGCGCTCACGAGATCGTCGATCTCGACCCTGGTGCCTTTGTCATTATCGACTGCATCACGCTGTTGGTCTCCAACCTGATGCACGCGGACAGGACCGAGACCCAGATCGATGAGCATGCGTCCGTACTGTCGCATGCGCTGGTCAGCCGCACCGCACCAACCATCGTGATCAGCAACGAGGTCGGACTCGGCGTGCATCCAACGTCGGAACTTGGACGTCAGTATCGAGACGTTCTCGGTCGATTCAACCGGCGCTTGGCCGAACGAGCCCAAACGGCGCTATTCGTGGCCGCTGGCCGGGTGACGCCATTGGAGACGCTCGATACAACGTGGTGACCCCTCATGGATCCGCCCGGTTGATCCGATGGAGAGACAACGCGCCCGCGCAAAAGGACTCACCATGACAACATTTCTCTCCCGCATCCTCGCCATTGTTGCCGTCTTGGCCCTCATCCTCAGCGCATGCAGCTCCGATGGCACAGACAGCACATCGGCTGGCGACGAGGACGATACAACGACCACCACGGCTGAGGCAACGGCCACGAACACCGCGGACGACGCGGCAGGCGACGGCGATAACACCGACAGTGCTATGGACGACACCGCTATGGACGACACAGCGATGGACGACACCGAGATGGAAGACGACGCCGAGCAGGGAACCGACAGCACCGATAGTTCCGATGAAGGCGCAACATCGTCCGAAGACGAATCGGTGGGAGATGACGAACTTGCGGCAATGTTGCCATTCTTCGGCGTGAACGACCCAGCTGCCACCGCAACATGTGTTCGCGAAGAAGCCGCGAACGAGGGCATGACGATCGATACGTTGATGGCCGGCGATGGCAGCCCGATGATGGTCGCCGTTGTTCGCTGCAGTCCCGAGGAAGTTCGTGCGTCCTTCGCTGTCGAGTTTGGCGACATCGACTCAAGCGCGATCGCAGCAAACCCCGGCCAGATCGAATGCGCCTTTGACTCGATGCTCGAGTTCATTGCCGATATCGACTTGGCCGATGCCGAGGGTGTGCTCTCAGGCGACGCTCCAGATGAGCTCGTCGAAAAGCTTGTGGGCGATTGCGATATCAGCAGCGCTGATGCCGACTTCCTTTTGAACGAGGCCTAGTACACGAACGAGGACCGATATCGTGCCGTGATGGGAACCCACACGGCCCCTCGTTCTGAGGACCTCATCAACGAATTGCAGGTGGCCCCGTCGGCCGATCTGGAGTCCCGCGCCACCGTTCAGGCTCGTGTCGACGACATATTGCGACCCGCAGGCGCCATGGCCCGCTTCGACGAGGTCGCAATATGGATTGCCGGCTGGCAACGAAGCCACCAACCCATGGTCGAGACGCCCACAGCGGTCATCTTCGCCGCTGATCACGGCGTGACCACCGAAGGTGTAAGTGCCTACCCACCCGAAGTGACCGCAGCGATGCTCGCTGCGTTCGAGGCATCGAAGGCTAGCGTTTCGGCTCTCGCCGCAGCCGCTGGTGCCACCGTTCGGGCCGTCGACGTCGGCGTGGGCAATCCAACGGGCAACCTGCGAATCGAACCGGCACTGTCCCATGAACGCTTCGCATCGGCCTTCGCCACAGGACGCGAGGCCGTTTCCGAGCTCGACACCGACCTGCTCATCGTTGGCGAGATGGGAATCGGCAACACGACGGCTGCCGCTGCGGTGTGCGCAGCGATCCTCGGCACAGACGCAACACCGTTCGTTGGACGAGGTACGGGTGTCGACGATGATGCGCTGGCCAACAAGGCCGCCGTCGTCTCCGATGCGATCGCCCGAATCGCAGGAGTCGCCGACCCGCTCGAGATCCTTCGCGAGGTCGGCGGCGCCGAACTGGTCGCCATGGCCGGGGCATTGTTCGAGGCCCGACTTCGCTCGATCCCCGTCCTGCTCGACGGGTACATTGCGACCTCACCGGCACTCGTGTTGCACGCGATCGACCCTCGCCTGATCGAGAACTCTTGGGCAGGTCATTGCTCGGCAGAGCCGGGACATCGGGTTGTGCTCGACCACCTCGGTCGAGAACCGTTGCTCACACTCGATATGCGGCTCGGAGAAGCCTCCGGTGCAATGGCGGCCGTCCCGCTCGTGAGGATGGCGTGCGCGCTCGTGACCGAAGTTCCGACTTTCGCCGAGTGGTTTGGTCCGCGTGACTAACCCGTTACACAGCCTGTGGGTCGCCATTGGCTTCCTGACTCGCATACCGGTTGGCGATGTCACCCAGGGAGGCCGAACCGAGGTCGACATGGCTCGCGCCGTTCCATGGTTCCCCGTGGTCGGCGCGGCGATTGGGGCAATGAGCGGAGGCGTCTACCTGCTCGCCGACGAGTTCCTCAACGTCCGCATCGCCGCCGCCATCGCTGTTGGCCTGGCTCTGTTGATCACAGGAGCGTTCCACCACGACGGACTCGCCGACATCGCCGATGCATTCGGCGGAGGGTGGACCGTCGAGCGCCGCCTCGAGATCTTGAAAGACTCTCGCCTGGGCACCTACGGGACAGCAGCACTGTGTATGGCCTTGCTCACCGAGGTCCTGGCGATATCGGAGCTCAAGGGATGGGAAGCCTTCGGAGCCATCATCGTTGCGCACAGCCTCGGCCGAGCCATGGCATTAACGGCCATGCTGCTCGCCCCGGCGGGAGGCAACGGCATGGGCGCCGAGTACATGTCGCGGCTTTCACCGATCAGCGT
>CALBVK010000088.1 GCA_937969345.1 uncultured Acidimicrobiales bacterium | reverse complement strand
GTCGGGCAAGATCAGTTCGAGCGGCGCCATACAGCCAGCGTTGAGCGGAATGTCGTCATCGACCATGCATCGGAACACGTACAACACAGCAGCGTGCGCAATCGCTGATGGAGCGTTGAAGTTTCCGGGATGGGTGCCGCTCGAGCCAGTGAAATCAATCGTTGCTGAGCGATCGGAGCGGTCGACGGAGATCGCAACGCTCACCTGATATCCATCGTCCATCTCGTACGTGAACGAACAATCGCTAAGCACATCGATCACGCGACGGACCGACTCCTCGGCGTTGTCCTTTACGTGTCCCATGTAGGCGTGCACAACCTCGAGTCCGAAGTGATCGATGACGCCAAACAGCTCGGTCGTCCCCTTCTCGCACGCAGCGACCTGCGCCTTGAGGTCGGCGATGTTCTTCGCTGGGTTTCGCGCAGGCCACTTCGCCGAGGTGAGGAGATCGTGCATCTCCGCCTCGCGAAACCGGCCACCTGAGACCAACAAGAAGTTGTCGATCAAGACACCTTCATCATCGACATTCGTTGAGTCCGCTGGAGCCGAACCAGGAACACTTCCCCCAATGTCGGCATGATGCCCCCGGGAAGCGACATAGAAAATCGGCGACGCCGATTCGCTGGACTCGAATACGGGCTTAATGACCGTGATGTCGGGGAGGTGCGTACCACCGTTGTAGGGAGCGTTCATCACATAGACATCGCCGTCGACCATGTTTGGGTTCTGCCGAATGATCGATTTGATCGACTCGCTCATCGACCCCAGGTGGACCGGCATGTGTGGCGCGTTCGCGATGAGCTCCCCGTCCGGGTCAAAGATTGCGCACGAGAAGTCGAGCCGCTCTTTGATGTTCACCGACGCCGCGGTGTTCTCGAGCACGACCCCCATTTGTTCGGCGATGTTCATGAACAGGTTGTTGAAGATCTCGAGCTGGATTGGGTCTACCGTGGTGCCGATCGCTGCGGGGTCCTCGGCCACCGACACCCGATCGAGCACGAGGTCTCCGGTGGCGTTCATGCCAGCGCACCAACCGGGCTCGACAACGGTTGTGCCCGTCTCCTCGATGATGATGGCGGGCCCCGAGATTTCGCAGCCTTGCGCGAGATCAGAGCGGGAGTAGAACGGGGTGTCGTGGAACGCGCCTTTCATCCACGTCCGATGGGTAGCGATCGGGTCAGGGTCGGAGTTTCCGGTCGAATCAGCGGCGTGCAGCCCTGCGATAGCGCCGGAGGCACCGATGGTCTCGAGTTGCATGGACTCGACGATCAATGCCTTCTCGGGGGCGATGAAGCCATACCTCGCCTGGTGGACCCGCTGAAACTCGCTGATCACTGCGTCCCGGTCGCCTGCTTCGATGGTCAGAGAACTGTCGGAACCTTCGTACCGGACGCTCAGTCGACGCACCATCGTGATGTTCGTTGCGGGAACTCCTTGACCCTCGACCGCGGCGTGCCCGGCGGATGCAAGCGCTGTCCAACGTGGCTCGAGGTCGGAGAGCAGCTGCTGCGCTAGGGGTGCTTCGATCGCCTCGTCGGCGACGTGACGCACATCGGCGAGTCCGATTCCGACGGCGGACAGGACGCCTGCGAGCGGATGGATGTGGACGCGTTCGATTCCGAGCCGCTCCGCGACGAGACAAGCGTGCTGCCCGCCGGCACCTCCGAAACAAACGAGCGTGTACCCGGTGATGTCGTACCCGCGCTGCACGGAGATCTTCTTGATGGCATTGGCCATGTTCTCGACCGCAATGGCGATGAAGCCCTCTGCGAGCTGCTCTGGCGACTGCACGGTGCCCGTTGCGGTGAGGACTTCGGCTGCGAGCTCGTCGAAGCGAGCTCGGACCACGTCGGCATCGAGACGTTCAGCGCCGTCGGCTCCAAAGACCGCCGGGAAGTACTCGGGTCGCAGCTTGCCTTCGAGGACGTTGCAGTCGGTGACGGCGAGCGGTCCTCCGTTGCCATAGCTCGCCGGACCCGGGTTTGCTCCGGCGGACTCGGGCCCAACGCGCATTCGGGAGCCATCGAACCGGACGATGGAGCCGCCGCCCGCAGCCACGGTGTGGATAGCGATCATGGGCGCCCGGACACGGATTCCGGCAACCTCGGTTTCATAGACACGCTCGAGTTCGCCTGCATAGTGCGATACATCGGTAGACGTGCCGCCCATGTCGAAACCGATTTGCTTGTCGAACCCTGCAGCCGATGCCGTTTCGATCATCCCGACAACTCCCCCGGCAGGGCCGCTAAGCAGCGCGTCCTTCCCCTGGAAATGATCGGCGCTCGTGAGCCCGCCATTGGACTGCATAAACATCAACCGCGGAGATTTGTACAGATTTTGGACCCCCACAGGTTCCTTTTTCTGTACAAATCCTGGGGGTGGCTGGAGTTGGGCGGACACCTGGTTGACGTATCGGCGAAGGACCGGAGAGAGGTACGCGTCGACAACCGTGGTGTCGCCGCGAGAGACCAATTTCATGAGCGGACTCACTTCGTGGCTTACCGAAACTTGCCCAAAGCACATCTCGCGAGCAGCAGCTGCGATCTGTGCTTCATGATCGGTGTAGCGATAGCCATGGAGCAGAGAGATTGCGACCGACTCGATGCCTTCGTCGAGCAACGCCTGCAGCTTCGAGAGGACTTCGTCGAGGTCGAGTTCGATCTGCACCTGACCAGCGGCCGAGATGCGTTCGTCGACCTCGACCACGGTTTCGTAGAGCATTTCGGGAAGCACGATGTCGAGCGCAAACAGGTCCGGGCGTGCTTGGTACCCAATACGTAGGGCATCGGCGAAGCCCGTGGTGGTGATCAAGGCAGTTCGGGCGCCTTGGCGCTCGAGGAGCGCGTTCGTCGCGACCGTCGTACCCATCCGAATCGCGTCGATCACGTCGGTCGGAATGGGCTCGCCATCGGCGACATCGAGCAGCTGCCGGATGCCTTCGATAGCAGCGTC
>CALBVK010000087.1 GCA_937969345.1 uncultured Acidimicrobiales bacterium | reverse complement strand
TGTGATTCAGTTCCAGCGTGAGCAATGGGAGCAGAACAGCATCCTCGCTGAGCAGCAAGCCGACTGCTATTCGGGTGCGTACGCCAAGTGGGCCCAAGACCGCCAGCTCTGGCCATTCGTTTCGCCCCAAGCGCTGGACTTCGCAATCATCTCGACGCTCGAAGCTCGCGACGAAATCGGGGTACGACCAGAAGACTTCGATGCTCACGGAAACGGCTTCGACCGCGTTCGAGCCACCCAAGACGGGTACGACCGCGGTGTCGAGTTCTGTGCGAACTACGACTCGGTGTCACCACCGCTGACCCAAATGGGATTCACCTCCGAGCGCGATCGGGCCAACGAGGGCAACCTTCCCTACCAGCCGGCTTTCGATCTCCTCATTCCAGCGATCACCGACTGGTACGAATCGCTCGTCGACGAACCGCTCGAACCATCCGTCGATCTGCCAAGCGAGACGCTCCTTCGAGAGCTGCACGCGTCGGTCGGCGATGCATCGATGTTGGCCGAGTACGGCCTTCGTTACGGCTTCGCAGTCCAAGAGGTCCTCGGCGAGGAAACCACTGGCGAAGGGGCGGCGCTCCAACGTGCTTGTCTCGTCGGTGCTTACCTCAACGATGCGCTGACCAACGGCATCGGTGACGACGGCACCGGAACTGGCACCGCAGCTGGTTCGTTGTCTCCGGGAGACCTCGACGAGGTCATTATCACGTTGGCGAGCTCCGACGAACTGCTCGCAAACCCTGGGCTCGTGTTCGAAATGGTTGCCTCGATGCGCGTCGGCACATTGCAAGGCCTGCCGTCCTGCAGTTTGTCCTGATCTGCAACTAGGCGGTATCGAGAACTCGATACGCCTCGGCCAACAGGTTCCCGGCAGTTCCTGGATCGCCGTTGCTCCCGAAGTGTTCGACACCGTTCTTTGCCGCAATACCGGCGAGGCGTTCGCCCCACTCCCGCATCACCTTCTCGAGATTGAACTCGGCGTCACGCTTTGCGACCTGAGACTGGTGTGAACGAAGCGCTCGGAGTTTGGCATCGAAGGAGTCCGTGACGTCGACGAACATGGTCGGTTCGACCTGTCCGAGCCAGACATGGTTCACGGTGTGCGGCTCGAAACCCTGATCGAGGAGTTCCTCGGTGAATGCTCGTGGGTTGCGGGCATCGGGGTACACGGCTCGCAAGGTCGCTTCGGCAGTTTCGATGTGATCGGGGTGGCTGCCGTACACCGAGTCATAGTTGCGCTCCGGTGACTGTGTGATCACGACGTCGGGCTTCTCGATGCGGATGATCCGCGAGATGTCCCGACGCAGCGCGAGGTTTGCCTCGACCATGCCATCGGGGTGACGCAAGAAGTGCAGCGTGTCGACCCCAACCTCGGCCGCGGCGGCGGTCTGCTCAGCTTCGCGCATGTCACGCAACTCGTCGGCGCTGACGGTCATGTCGTCCTCGCCAGCTTCGCCAGAGGTCACCAAGCAGTAGGACACGTAAGAACCAGCCTTCGTGAGCTCGCAAATGGTCCCGGCAACACCGAAGTCGATGTCGTCGGGATGTGCAACTACCACGAGCACTCGCTTCGGTATCTCGATCGGGCCATCAGCGGTCAAGAAATGTGCGGTCATCACTCAACGCTAACGGTGAATTTGGACGTCTCCCAATGACGTGCGCACAAGTCACCGTGCACGTCACGAGAGCATGAACAATCGAGATCGTTTCGCAAGATCTGAATACTGTTGAACGTGAAGCGAGCGCCTAAGGAGGCATGCGTGATCAAGGTTTCAAAAGGGACGGACCCAATGGTCAAGGTGACCTTCAGTGTCGGTGCTGACGAGTGCGATACACCGCTATCGGTCGTCGGTGATTTCAATGATTGGGACCCGACGTCCAGCCCGTTACGAAAGCGAAGCAATGGCTCGCGCAGCGCTGCGGTCGAGCTACGCCGAGGCGCGTCCTATCGCTTCAAGTACCTCGCCGACGGCGGCGTTTGGTTTTGCGACTCAACCACCGACACCGTCGGAGCAGGCGATGGCGCCGACTCAGTACTCGTGCTGTGACGGTTCGTCGAGACGATGAATTGGTTAGTTGGAGAAGATCTCTTCCACCATGTCGGTGACGTCTTCGGCTTCAGGAACGACGATCGCTGGTGCGGCGCCGTAGTCGTGGAACTCTTGCCAGTTACTCAGCGCGACACCCAAACCATCGGGGCCGAACAATGCGCCGATGTCCACCTGGGGCTGACCCTCGGTTCCGGACAGCTCGACCGATGACTCGAACAGGGCAACAACCACATCGGTGACATCGAGCGTGGTCGATACTCGACGGACCCGGCCATCGTCGTCCACGGAAATTTCTGCGTTCATGTCGAGTGTTTCGAGCAGTGGAATGAGCCCGGAGATTGCTTCGGCTTCGCTCTCGGCAAGTCCGAGGCTTTCGATCGTCGACAACTGATCGGACGCGTTCGCCCCGATTGCCGTGTAGTAGTCGGCAACGGTGAGGGTGGTCGCGTACACGGTCACCGGAACGTCGCCGAGCAACGCCGGACCCACCTCTTGACCTTCACTAAGCGTCTGCAACGCGTCGAACATCGCACTCGGGTTCGTGATCTGCGAGCCCTGTCCGAACTGGCGGGCAACGGCGTTCATATCGACGCTGGTCGCATCACTCACGGTCACGCTGACCGGCCCCTCGGTCAGTGGCTGCGCTGTTTCCCCAACGATGTCGATATCGGTGAGGTCCATGGTCAGCGTGCTGTCGTCGGACCACACTTCGTACTTTTGGCCGACGAGCTCTCCGGGACCGAGGTCAAATCCGGCCAGGCTTCCCATCGACTCGGCAACGAACGTCTCCAAGTCGACGAGCACATGGGTCTGGCCATCGACGACCTCGCCAAACGCGTACGGTGCCGAGTCGGGCGCAGGCACCCCTGCAGGCCCGATGTTGATCGATAGGCCTTGAGTGAACGTGAAGCTCTCTTGGTCGGACGCATCGATCGCGAATGCCAGCACCGTTGTGAGATCGCGGGACTCGACCGGTACGGCGTCGGTGTCACTGGCGACGTCTTCGAGCGACTCGTCGCTCGACACATCCTCGCTCGTGCTCACGAGCGCGGCAGTGGTAGTGGTCGCTTGGTCCTCAGTCGATGAGCCAGCGTCGCTCGTGTCGACGGCGCCACCACCACAGGCGCTGGCCGTAAGCGCGAGCGCTACAAGAGCCGCTCGTGTGCGTCCCGTCCGCATCGTTGTCAAAAAGTGAGCTGCCATGGAAGTCCTCCAACGTTCTTCTAGGAACATCGGTGGCCTTCCATGGCTGCTTAAGTACTGGATTGATGGGTCGGCGTAGCCCAAACGGACTAGCTGGCGAGAAGCTCAGGAAGTTCCGAACTCACGTCGACCGCATCGGGAAGCACGATGCCGAATGCCTCGCCGTAGTTGTCGAATTCTTGCCAGGTCTCCACGACCATCTCGATGCCGCCGCCGAGAGCAAACTCCATCTCGGCCTGAAGGTCGTCCACGCTCTGTCCGTCTTCGGCAGCGATTGCACCGAGCACGTCAGGGTTTTCGAACATCGCTTCGAGCATGGCGCCCATGTCGATCTTGGTCTCCATGCGACGGACGAGTTCCTGATCATCGATCATGACGATCAGTTCGACCTTGAGATCCTCGAGAGCGGGAAGGATCGACTCAACGAGGTCGAGTTCGGCGCCGCTGAGGTCGCCCAAGTTCGCCGCTTCGAGCTGTCCGTCGATATCAATATCGAGAGCGGTGTAGTAGTCGGTCATCGACATATCAGCGGTGAAAACTCGCACCGCAACACCGTTCACCGTGTCGGTTCCGGTCTCGCTCACCGCATCGACGTCGCGCAACGCTTGCAGCAATTGGGCTGGATCCGTCACCTGAGCGCCTTGTCCGAACTGGTTGGCGAGCATCGTGGCATCCACGCCATCGAGCTGCGTGAGGTCGATCTTGACCGGACCATCAGCGAAGACGTCGAGCTCGGCACCAGCGGCTGGGTCGAGTCCACCCATGAAGGTCGCGAGTTCGCTCATGTCCATCACGAGGGTCGATTCGTCGGTCCACATCTCCATGCTCGCTCCACCAAGGTCGGAGAAGATCTCGTTGAACGGAGGCTCGTTGATGTCGATGCCAAGCGAGTCGAAGGTTGCCGCCATAATGACGCCAATGTCGGCACGGATGTGGGTTGTGTTTCCTTCGACCTCGCCGAACACGTATGCCTCGTCGGGGGCGATGCTGAAATCGACGCCAGCTACGTTCATGCGCATTGCCACGCCTTGGGTGAACGAGTAGCTCTGGGATTCGCTCGCCTCAAGCGCGAACGCCAAGACCTGTGACAACGGATCGGCTTCTCCAGCCGCGGCGTCGGTTGATTCATCCGACGATGGCCCTTCATCAGAGTCCGTGGCGTCGCCGGCTGACGAATCGTCTACTGCTGCAACGTCCTCGATGATGTCGTCGGAGCCGGAGTCCTCGTCGATCACGTCATCTTGTGCTGGTGCTGCCGCGTCAGAATCGTCATCGATTGTTGTTTCGCTCGACACGGGTTCGACGACCGCTGCGTCCTCGACGACAGCGTTTTCGAGTTGATCGGCAGCGGTTTCGGTCGCCTCCGTTCCGCCACAAGCGGATGCAACGAGCGCCAGTAGCGCAACAAGCGCTAGGAGCAGTCGAGTTGTCTTACGAGTTGAGCGGGGTGAGCCAGCCATGTTTGTCCTCCGATATACCAGATTGGATATCGGTGAGGGCTTCCCGCAGCTTGAGGGTTGTTCCGCCGGGCTGACCATCACCAATCGTGATCGTCTCTCCCTGGGTGATGACCGTGCCGATCGGCGCAATAACCGCCGCCGTGCCCGAGAGGAACATCTCGCCGTGTTC
>CALBVK010000086.1 GCA_937969345.1 uncultured Acidimicrobiales bacterium | reverse complement strand
CTTGTGAACGAGACCGCGAACAAAGCCGGCCACGAACTTACCGATCAGAAGAAGCAGTAGCGCTCCAACAATCTTGGGTACGAACGTGATGAACAAGTCGATCATGTCCGCAAAGGAGTCTGTAATATCATCAATCATTTTTTATTTCCCTCACAAAAGTGGTTACGGTCCAAAGAGACGCCCGACCGACAGGAGAAGTCGCGGAGTTGTGCAGAAAATCGCACGCACACCAATTTGGGGCAATACGCGACAAACCATGTTGGCCTTGCGTCGATAGCACCATGACCGTGACCACACCAGCTGTCGAATCTGGAACCGGATATCTCCCAAATCCGACGTTTATCGATGCCATAACCGAGGGTGTCTGGCGGCTCGTCGGCACGATTACCTCAATTCGGGTGTGGCCGACGATTCTTTCCGAGAGCTCGACCGCAAGTAGCGTTGCAATGGCGAAGAGCTCTACGGCTTCTTCACCAACGCCCATGATGACGCCCGAAGCCCAAACCCCTGAGCAACTCCTCGAAGAGCTCGTTCGTGACCACCTCGATGCGGTGTATCGGGTGGCGTACTCGGTCGTACGTGATTCTGCGCTCGCCGAAGATGTCTCCCAGGACGCCATCCTGAAGGCATGGCGAGCGCTACCCACATTCCGCGGCGAGTCATCGCTTCGATCCTGGGTCCTTCGTATTACGCACAACACCGCAATCTCAACACTTCGAAAACGGCGAGAAGAGCTGCGGGACCCCGACCTGCTCCCCGAGCGAGAAACGATGTCGACCACCGAGCACCAGGTCGTTGACCGGATGTCGGTCGATGCCTTCGAAGAGGCCCTTAACCAGCTCGACGAGTTGAGCCGGTCGATCGTCGTCCTACGAGAGATCGAAGGCCTCAGCTACGACGAGATCTCCGAAATGCTCGAAGTTCCACTTCCAACGGTCAAGACCCGCCTGCTTCGCAGCCGCCGGGTTCTTGCCGCCGCCCTCGAAGATTGGAGGCCGTGATGTCACGCCATCCAAACCGCCAACAACTCGCCTCGTGGCTTAACGGCGAGAACGAGAATCTCGACGAGCACATCGATACATGTGAGAAATGTGCGGGACGCCTCGACAAGCTCGACAGTGAAGTCCTCGGCAATGTCGAACCCATCACGGCCGACCTTCGACCTGCCCTGCTCACACTGCTGCAACCGCCCGATGACCTCCACGAACGAATCAGCGAGCGCATCACCGAGCGGCTACAAGACCGCAGCGACGCAGACCTTTTCGGGTCATTGCTCGGCATCCCGATCGAAGCCAGCCGGATCTTTCTCGAGCCGAAAAATTCTGAGAATTAGCCGCCAGCCAAGAACCCACCTAACGTTCCCCGTTGACGTACCTGCGTCGAGAGGAATAGCTGGTGTTCGTAGTAGCGCAAAGTTCTGGTTCTGGCGCGATTGCCGCCTTAGTCGTGATCGCTGCTGGATTGGTTTTGGGCAGCCTCGCTGCCGCTCTATCTCGCGCCCTCACAAGTGGCGAGAAGCGCCCGGAAGCAATCAAGGCATCTTCGGGTGCAATTGCAACACTGTTCTTCTCGGTGATCGTGATCATCGCGTTGGTGATTGCTCTCGGCATTGTCAACGAAGCTGCACTCACCAAGCTGTCCGAAGACGTCGTCTCGTTCTTGCCCAAGGTGCTGTCGGCGACGATCGTGCTGATCGTTGGCAACATCATCGGCGCGTTCCTCGAAGCCGGAGTTGCACGAAGCCTCGGCCACGTCACCCCCGCTGTGCGCGACCGTGTGCCGATGTTGATCAAGATCCTGGTCACGGGATTCGCCGTCGTTATCGCAGCCAATCAGCTCGGCGTGGACACCACGATTATCTCGATCGTCGTTGCGGCGATCTTCTTCACCATTGGGCTGTCGGTAGCCATGCTGGCCGGACTCGGGGGTCAAGACGTCGCAACCCAGATTGCCGCTGGACGGGCGCTTCGACGAGAGCTCACCATTGGCGACACGGTGAAGGTAAACGGTGCAGAGGGAGAGATCAGCGTGATTGGTTCGACGTCGACGCAGATCACTGGCGCCCACAAGGTAACGCTCGTGCCCAACGCCGAACTCCTCCACAGTCACCGAGAAATCGTGCAAGCTGTACCCACGATGGAAGTCGTGGACGACTAAGCGCAGCATTCTGCTGCGTTGCTAACGCTCAGCGTGCTGGAGACAAGCCAACACGAGAAAAGACCGGTTTCGGCACTAAAACTATGCGTGCAATGAACCGATCTGCATACTGCAAGGCCCTGAGGAGACGGATCAAAACATGGCGATAAGCCCCGACGAACTACGTAACAAAACCTTCGCGATCGTGAAGAAGGGCTATGACCGTCCCGACGTGCATCGCTACCTCGGCGCTATCGCCGATGAACTCCAAGCGTTCAACCGCTCGGCCGCAGCCGACGACGAGATCGTCATCGCCGACGTCGTGGACGTCGAGCCCGATGTCGTGGACGTCGAACCAGTAGCGACCCAGTCGTTAGTGGAGACCTCCCCCATGGAGCCTGAGGCCCCACAGCCGGTCTCCACCATCAACACCAACGCCGCCGACGACTTTGATCGGGTTGGCAACGAAATCTCGTTGATGCTGCGCCAGGCGCAGGAAAGCTCGATCAAGATCCGCCAAGATGCCGAGGTAGAGGCCCGGACCTTGGTCGATCAGGTCCGACTCGATATCGAATCCGACCGACTGGCTCATGAGCAAGCCGCAGGTGAACTCATTGCCCGCACCGAAGAGCGTGCTGG
>CALBVK010000085.1 GCA_937969345.1 uncultured Acidimicrobiales bacterium | reverse complement strand
TGGAGTGTTCACGAGCAATGGACGAGGTCTTCGCGCACGACCTCGAGCACATCCTCGCTGTTGGGATGGGTGGGCCAGCTGATACCTGGACGAGCGACGACTTCTCCCCGATCTTTGCCAAGGCCCGGTCGTTGGGCATCCCTGGGGTCTCACACGCTGGCGAACACGGAGGGGCCGACGAAGTCAGGTTTGCGGTGGAGAACTTTCAAGCGGTTCGCATTCAACACGGCATTGGCGCCATGCAGGACCCCGACGTGGTCAGACTCCTCGTCGACCGCGGCATTCCCTGCGACGTCTGCCCCGGCTCCAATATTGCACTTCACGCGGTCGACGGAGCCGAGTCCCATCCACTCCCTCGAATGCTCGACGCTGGAATCACGGTGACCCTCGGGTCGGACGACCCGCCGATGTTCCAGACGAGCGTGCTCGACGAATACGAGCGAGCTTGGGACTGGTGCAACCTCGACATGACCGGTATGCACGCTCTGGCCCAGAACTCGCTCGACGCTCGGCTCGAAAAGCGTTAGCGGAATCGATTACGGAACGGGGTCTTCGGTCGCCGAGTTGAGGTGCAGTTCGGTCGCCTTTACCGATGCCCACAGTTCGGTTCCTGGCCGTAGCTCCATCGCCGCTACGGCACCAGGCGTGATGTCCACACTCAGCGGTATCGGCAGATCGAGCACTACTCGGGTGATGTCTCCGAGTGGTTCGAGGGTCGCTACTGTCGTTCGCCAGCTGTTTCGCGGACTTCCGTGTGGCTCGGTGCCGTGCAGCGCGATCGCATTCGGCCGGATGGTCAAGAGGACCGGACCGGTGGTCTTGGTGTCGGCGCTGGCAAACGTGAAGTCGAAGTTGTCGAGCACGACCACGCCGTCGTCGTTCACGCCGGAGAACAGGTTCAAGCCAGCGAGAGCCGCTGCGTAGCGAGTCGCTGGCTGGCGGCGAATTTCGTCGGGAGTGCCGGTCTGGGTCACGCGGCCGGCTTCGAGAATGTAGATGCGGTCGGCGAGCAGAAAAGCATCCGTTGGGTCGTGGGTAATCAAGAGCCGAGGGCCCTCGTAACGGTCGAGGTGTTGCTGCAGGCCACGTCGGAGCTGAGTACGGGTCTCGATATCGAGCGCGGCGAGGGGCTCGTCGAGCAGGAGCAGTCGGGGCTCGCTCGCCATAGCGCGTGCGAGCGCAACTCGTTGGGCTTGTCCACCCGACAGCGAGGAAGGACGACGCCCGGCGAGGTCGCCAATACCGAGCAGGTCAAGATAGGACTGTGCGGTCGACCCGGCCTCTTCGGCGGATACCCCTTGCGACTGGGGCCCGAAGGCGACGTTCGCCTGCACGTCCAGGTGATCGAATAGCAGGTAGTCCTGAAAGACGATGCCAATGTGCCGGTGCTCGGGCGGTACGAAGATGTCCGCCGCCGGATCATCGAGCACGTGATCGCCAAGCGCAATCTGGCCAGCATCGAGCGACAGTGCGCCAGAAAGAACGTCGACCGTCGTCGACTTCCCGGCGCCGTTCGGCCCGAGAAGCGCAACCGTCGTACCCGGTTCGATCCGCATGTCGATTTCGAGGGAGAAATCGTCGCCACGAGCGAGCGAGATTCGCGCGTCGAGCGCACCGATGGTCATGTCCGCCACCACCGATCGCGAAGCGCCACCAAGATCACGAGTGAGATTGCGACGAGCACGAGGCTGATAGCGATGGCCGTGTCGCGATCCGAGCCCAGGGCAACAAACACGGCGAGTGGGAGCGTCTGAGTTCGGCCCTGAAGATTTCCGGCGAAGGTGATGGTGGCCCCGAACTCACCGAGCGCTCGCGCCCATGCCAGCAGGGCCCCAGCTCGAAGCGATGGCCCGATCATCGGCAACGTGACTCGGCGAAATACGGTGAGCCGCGATGCCCCAAGCGAGGCTGCAGCGTGTTCGTAGCGCTGGTCGACCGACGACAATGCTCCCTCGACCGTCACGACGAGAAATGGCATCGCCACGAAGACATTGGCGAGCACGACCCCCCACGTGGAGAACGGCAAAATGAAACCGGTCGCTTCATCGATCGGTTGACCAATCAGCCCGCGGCGTCCCAGGGCGAAGAGCAACGCTGCGCCACCCACGACCGGAGGGAGCACCATCGGCAGCGTCACCACCGAGCGCACGAAATGGCGGCCGGGGAACTCAACTCGGGACAACATCCACGCGAGCGGAACACCGAGCAGGACCGAGATAACGGCAGCGGCGAACGAGGTAATCAGCGAAAGCCGAAGCGCATCGACAACGATGTCCGAGGCCAGCAGTTCCGGAAGTCTGGCCCACGGCGTTCTGCTGAGCAGACCGATGAGCGGAAGCACAAATACCAGCGCTCCGATCGATCCCAGCACAAGCAGCGACAGCGGAGCCCGCTGACGTACCCGGCGAACAGTTGCCCCCTCGTCGCGTGCCATTAGCGAGCCCCACCGAAGCCGTGCTCAATGAGCACCCGTTGGCCGGCCTGCCCCAACACGAAGTCGATGAAGCGCTCGACCCGTGGGTCGGTTACCTCTTCGGCGCCTGACGACAGGCCCATCAAGGCGTATACGACTGGACGCGATCGCAGGTTCGCGTCGATCTCGACGACCTCGAGCGAACCGTCCGCTGCAATGATGTCGGTGGCGTACACAAGGCCGGCGTCGAGCTCGCCATCGCTGATCTTGCTCGCCAACGACTTCACGTCGGGTTCGCGAGTGTCGGGCGCCGCGTCGACGCTGGCCAGCGCCAACATGAACTCGGCCGCTTCGCCGCAGGGCACAGGCTCGGCGCAAAGCCCGATGCTGAGCCCGGGGTCGGCAAAATCATTGAGACTCGACACGCTGGCTGGGTTACCGGCTGGCACAGCGATCTGGAGTTGGTTGGTGGCAAATAGCTCCGACCGCCCGTTGAGTAAGCCAGCGTCGGCGATGCCGAAGACATCGTTGTGGTTCGCCGTGGCAAACACATCGGCGGGCGCTCCCGCCAATACCTGCTCCCGGAGCGCCGAACTGCCGGCGAAGTTCAGCACAACATCGACGCCGGGGTTCTCCGCCTCGAAGGCGAGTTCGATTTCAGCGAAGCTCTCCGTGAGCGATGCCGCTGCAAAAACACGCAGCTCATCATCCCCATCGCCGCAACCGGCTGCGAGAACCGCCGCAAGGGCGACACCACACGCAACTCGAAGTGTCCGTCCGGCGATCATCGACCCGAGTGTATTGCCAGGCGTC
>CALBVK010000084.1 GCA_937969345.1 uncultured Acidimicrobiales bacterium | reverse complement strand
GCCACCACGAGTTGGTTTCTTGGCCCGGAGTTCCGACGGAGGTACCCAACTGTCGACCTCGACCTCGACACGATGGTCGTCTCCGATGGCAACCTTGTCACCGCCGGAGCGGCGTTTGCCCACATCGATCTAGCACTCTCCCTCCTTCGCCAGATCAGCCCTGACCTCGCTCAGCACGTCGCCAGGCTCCTGCTGATCGACGAGCGACCTTCACAGGCTGCGTTCGTGGCGTACGAACATCTCACCCTTGACGACCCGATCGTCGTCGACTTCGAACGCCACGTGCGCGCCCGACTCGACGAGCCTTTCGACGTGTCCGACGTTGCGCGCTCCATCGGAGTCGGGAGAAGAACCCTCGAACGCCGCGTTCGGGCTGCACTTAACGTGACGCCACTCGGTTTCGTGCGTCGCCTTCGGCTCGAGCGGGCCAGGCACTTAGTTGCGACAACCGACCTCACCACCGCCGATATCGCTCTACGCGTCGGCTACGCCAACGCGGAAACCCTCCGCGCCTTGCTGCGCGCGCACCGCTGAGTCGGAGTTGGACATCCAGCGAAGATGACCTCCCAGCTCCAGCACGATCGCCGATAGGTCGTCGGGCCCCCTCAAGCCACCTGCTGAGCCCGTCGACAACTATCACCATGTCGACGGTCGACCCCGATACGAGCACGCCGTGGGAATCGGGCACGCTTGCGCCCCCTCCGCCACTCCCTGCGCCAGCACCTCCGGCGCCACCACATGGAGCAGCGGCCCCGCATGCAGGGCCATCGGCACCCCCACCCCCACCCCCGCCGCCAGCTCCGGCCCTGGCGGCCCCTTCGCTGTCACCTCGGTCGGTAGCTCCCACACCGCCTCCTCCAGCTCCCGGAGCACAACCGACGTGGCCACATCCCGCGTATTCGCCTCAGGGACCGATGTATTACCCGGTGCCGGAGAATCGAGGGCTGAGCAAGACCGGGCGACAGATATTTGCCGCAGGCGTAATCGGCGCGCTGTTGATCGGAGCGTTTGCGGTCTATCGGGCAGCCCAACCGGCCCAATGGGACCCAGCGCTCGAACCGTACGTGGCGTTCATCGAGGCGGAGCGTGGGCTCACCTTCGACCATCCCGTTGAGGTGCGGTGGGCCGACATCGCCCAAGAGATCGCGACCGAACAAGCAGCGGCCCGAGATACCTCGATTTTCTCGCTCGGTGACGACGACGCAGATATCGCCGACGAGGTCCCACTCGACCCTTGGTTGGAGGCGTACCGAGTTCTCGGCCTGATCGACCCAAACCCCGAGCAGGCCCTCGACGAGACGGTTACCGAGACACTCGCGGAGAACGCAGGTGCGTTCTACACCCCGTGGGATGAGACCATCGTCCTTCCGCAAGGCCAGCCCGCAGAGGCATTGAGCGTCACGATCGTGCACGAACTGACCCATGCCCTGCAGCACCAAAACGGACTGCTCGGCTTCTTTCCCGACTCCGCAGATGGTGCGACCGCCCGGACGGCCATCGCCGAGGGCGACGCCGAGCGCATCGCTATGGCCTGGTACTGGTCTCGTACCGACGCCGAGCAGCAGGCGTATCTCGACGCAATCGGCTATGACCCGAACGCGACGCCACCCGATCCGGGAGACAACTATTTCGCGGCATCGTTCTATGCGTCTTATGGCATTGGCCTGCCGATGGTCGAAGCGATCGTCGCGAGCGAGGGGCAGAGTGCGGTTGACGAGCTGTTGCGAGCGAAGGACGCCGGCACGACCGAGCGACTGATCGATGTATATGCAACGAGTGACCGCTCGGCAGTAGATGCCATGGAGGTCATGGGCTTGCCTCCCGGCGCTGTTGGTGCCGACGGCGATATGGGTGCCCTCACCTGGTTCCAGGCGCTTGCGCCGATCGTCGGGACCGAGAGGGCCTTCGATGCCCTGATTGGCTACGACGACGATGCGTTCGCCATGTATGAGAGCGACGGCATGGCCTGTGTTCGCTTCGAGATGTACTTCGATGCCGATGGTGAAACCACCGAGTTCGTCGAGGTTCTCACCGAGGCCGGAATCCCGGCTGAACAACGCGAGACGCCGAGCGGCGAAGCTGCTCGAATGGACCTTTGCGAAGCTATTGGCGACCCGGCCGACCAACGCTACGGCACGATTATGCCGCTCGTCGTTGCAAACGAACTGACCTGGATCCACACCGAGAACGGCGAGACTCGCGAGGTCGCTCGATGCGCGGCCATTAGCCAAGCATCGACGATCCCGATTCGATCGACCGAGGACTTCATTGGATGGGAGCAACTGATGTCCGACACCTCCCAATACGTCGAATCGTGCCGTTAGGCGCTACAAAGGAGACGTAGCACTTCGGTGCTCGTAACGACTTCCCCCTCGTTGTATTCACGAATCGTCAAGAGGATGTGTCGTTGCGATGTCTCGCACTTTCACCAGGGGTGTTTCGCGCCCCGCAAGAGCTGCCCGTAGAGTCCGCCAACCCTGGCGTTGGTTGCCCTTTGGGCTGCGGCTACGGGCCGCCAGACTACGAAACGCCGTTCTTCAGCGACGTTTGGTGCAGCACGCCGCTCGCCTAGCCGTCGTCGTTGTTGTCGTTGGGCTTGTTCTGGCGGCGAGTCAACGCTCCCGCTCTATCCAGGAACGATGGGGGAGCACCATCGAGGTCGTGGTGATCGAACACGACGTCGCCCGAGGAGACCCAACAGCACCGATCGAATGGCGCCGCGAACAGCGGCCGACGGCGTTCGTGCCGTCCGATGCGTTGCAGGCCATCCCGAGCGCCGACGATGTGTTCGTCCGTTCCCTGCATGCAGGAGACGTCGTCACAGAGCGAGACCTGCGTTCGATGAGCCCGGCGCTCGTCCCGGGGGAAGGCCGCCGAGCCGTCGGTGTTCCCCTCGACCCATCGGTGCCGCCGCTTGTGGTCGGAGATCGGGTCGACCTGTTTCTTATCGCCGATGTGTTCGGCGGAGCGGGAACTAGCGAGGTCGAGCAGCTCGGCTCGTTCGCCGTGGTGCTCGATATCGACGCAGAGGCAGCCACGCTGTCGGTGCCTGCGAACGACGTCGAAGCGCTCGCACATACCGCCCTACATGGACGAGTGGTGATCGCTCTGCGGTGAGGGTTAGTCGGACTTCTTGCTCGACGAGCTGTCGCTGGTCGTTGCTGTCGATGCGCTCGACGAGGAGGATCCAGAATCAGACGAGGTGGATTTCGTGTCCGACGACGAGCTGCTCGAGCCCGACGAAGTGGACGAACCTTTGTTGCCGTGATCGTTCTTGTAGAACCCGCCGCCCTTGAACGAGATGCCCACGGCACCGAAGACCTTCGAGATGTTTTTCTTGGATCGGGTTCCGCAGCTCGGGCATTTGGGGGTCGAGTCATCGGAGAAGGACTGGACCTTCTCAAACTCAGCTCCACATTGCTTGCAACGATATTGATACGTAGGCATTTGTTTTGTGCGTTCTTTCCGTACGTGGCCAAAACAGCATTGAAAGTATTGGGCCACAATCGCCCAACAACAACCTTGCCGCCCGTGTTCCCTCCCGATCGGTGACGTAACATGGCCAGGTGACTGAAACGATCATCGGGATAGCGCTGCTCATCGCGGCGTATTTCGCGGGCTCGTTTCCTACGGCCAGCGCCGTTGGAATGATCTCCGGTCACGATCACTCCAAAGAAGGTTCGGGTAATCCCGGTGCCTCAAATGTGTATCGGACGTCGGGAGCCGCCTACGGCATCGTCACCGTTGTCGTCGATGTGCTCAAGGCGTTCGTGCCGGTCATCGCAACCATGTGGATCCTCGATCGGCCCTGGGCTGCTGGCGTCTGGGCTGCAGCGACCGTTGGACACGTTGTGCCGTTTGCTCGCTGGCGCAACGGCGGCAAGGGGGTAGCGACCGGAGGTGGCGGTTCGCTGCCGCTCTTCCCCTATCTCGGGCTCGCAATGGTGCCGATCTTTATCATCATCGTGAAGGTCACCAAGCGTGCGTCGGTGGGCTCGCTCGCCATCACCGTCCTGCTCGTCATTGGCGTCATCGTCCTTCACGAACACGTGATGGAGGTCGTCGCCTCACTCATCGTGGCCGCGGTGATCATTATTCGCCACAGAGCGAACATTGCCCGACTACTTTCCGGGGAAGAACTTAAGGTCAGCTGACTCCGCGGCCGACTATGGAGCTATGAGTTCACGCGTTCGTAAAGCCGTCATCCCCGCTGCTGGTCTTGGTACCCGCTTCCTGCCTGCAACCAAGTCGCAGCCCAAAGAGATGTTGACTATCGTCGACAAGCCCGCGATCCAATATGTGGTCGAAGAGGCTGTGGCAGCGGGCATCGACGACGTCTTGATCATTACCGGCACCGCAAAGAAGGCACTCGAGGATCACTTCGACCGCAACTTCGAGCTCGAGACCTTGCTCGAACGTAAGGGCAAGACCGGACCGTTAGCCGAAGTCGTGGCTATTGCCGAGATGGCAAAGTTCCACTTCACCCGACAGGGCGAGCCGCTCGGCCTTGGGCACGCGGTTCTCCAAGCTGAACAACACATCGGCGATGAGCCGTTCGTCGTGCTGCTCCCCGACGAGTTGATGATCTCCCGTGGCGGCACCGTGAAGGCAATGGTCGAGGCCTACGAGGAGTACGGCTGCTCGAACGTGGCCCTGCGCGAAGTGCCAATGGAAGAGGTCAGCAGTTACGGCTGCGCGGCGACCGAAGACGTCGCTGAAGGCATCGTCAAGATCCCACACATCGTGGAGAAGCCAGCAATGGAAGACGCCCCATCGAATCGGGTTGTCATGGGCCGCTACCTGTTTACGCCCGACATCTTCGAGCACATCCACAACACCGAACCCGGTGTTGGTAACGAGATTCAGCTCACCGATGCCATGGCAAAGATCGCGAACACGACCGGCTTGTACGGCGTGATCGACAACAATGGCAGCTGGGACGCCGGCCAAAAGCTCGACTTTCTTCGTGCTCAGGTCGAACTCGGCCTTCAGCATCCAGAGATGGGCACCGACTTCGCTGAGATGCTCAAGGGCATCGTCGCCGGGCTCTGATCCTTCAGCCGCCAGCCTTCGGCTGATTTTGGCGGCTTCAGGCTGCAGAGCGTCGTTCTCTCCTCCGGAGGCCGTTCATGCGGCACGGAGCCTGGGCGCCGGAGGCGGCGTTCGCTCCGCTGGCAGGTGTTGGGTCAGAGAAGTAGTAGGTCTACCGGGTCGCCCTTTCGGACCCCGTCTCCGCTCGGGATAACTGCGAGCGCGTTGGCGGCCGCCATCGCCGAAAGCTGATGGCTGCCTTGGCCACCGGAGAAACTGGCCTCGTACCGGCCGTCATTGCGCATCGTTGCGTGGACACGAGCGAAATGGGTCTTGCCATCGGGGCCACGCAACATGTCCGCGCCAGCAATTCCGGCAACGGTTGGAACGACCGGTTCGGCGTAGCCCATCATCTTTCGAATACCGGGACGAGCAAAGAGCTCAAACGAAACCATCGAGGACACGGGGTTGCCGGGCAATCCAAAGATTGGTGTGCCGCCAACGGTGCCGAAGGCCAGCGGCTTCGCTGGCTTTATCGCCACCTGCATCCAGCGCATATCGCCAATTTCGGTGAGCACCTTCTTCACGAAGTCGAAGTCGCCCATGGACACGCCGCCGCTCGTGATCACCGCGTCGCACGAACCCGCAGCTGCGGTCATTGCTTCGCGGATCTGGTCTTCGTCGTCGGGGACGAGCCCAAGGTCGACCGCGGTTGCTCCCATTGCGTTGACCAAGGCGAGAAGGGTGTGCCGGTTCGAGTCGTGAATCTGGCCAATGCCGAGCGGACGCGGTCCGTCGACGAGTTCGTCGCCTGTCGAGATAACTCCAACGCGAGGCCGTTCGATCACGGGAATGTCGTAGACGCCAATCGAGGTGCACACGCCGAGGTGAGCGGGCCGGAGGGTCGTTCCCGAAGGAAACACGATCTGCCCGGTCTGCACGTCGTCGCCGGTCGGACGAATGTGATTGCCGACCGGAACCGATTGAGCGACATCGACGGTCGTTTGGTCCTCAGACATGTTGGTGAGTTCGACCATCACCACTGCGTCTGCGCCCGGGGGCATCGGCGCTCCGGTCATGATTCGTACCGCCTGGCCCTCGCCGACGGTGATGTCGGGGACTGCGCCAGCGGCGATGGTTCCGATCATGTCCAGCGTGACCGGTGCCGACGCCACGTCGGCTGAGCGAACAGCAAATCCGTCCATTGCGGTGTTGTCGAAGGGGGGAATTGGACCGACGGCTGCAAGGTCCGCTGCGGTCACCAGACCAGCGGCATCATCGACCGGAACCGTGACCGCGGGGCCTTGGTCGCACTTGGACAGAACGAACTCGCGTGCTTCGGAAAGAGGAATCATCGTCCTCAGGCTAGCTTTCTCGCTCCGCACGCGGCTTTCCCGAACGCGTCGTTCACCCGTAGTCTTAACCAATGGAACTGGTAGACACCTTCGGGCGAGTGCATCGGGATCTCCGAATCGCGGTCACGGATCGCTGCAATTTCCGCTGTCAGTACTGCATGACCGAAGAGGGCATGGTCTGGATGCCCCGTGAAGGACTGCTGACCTTCGAGGAAATCGAACGAATCGCGAAGCTCGCGGTCGACCGCTACAACGTTGACAGCATCCGCCTCACCGGCGGAGAGCCAACCGTCCGAGCGCACCTCAGCCGCCTCGTCCGCAAACTCTCAGCGCTCAATGTCGATCTGGCCATGACGACCAATGGCGTCTCGCTTCCCCTGGTGGCCGAAGAGCTGCACGACGCCGGTCTCAAGCGCCTCAACATCTCGCTCGACTCACTCGACAAAGCACGGTTCCTCGAGCTCACCCGGCGCGACGACCTCGAGCGTGTGCTGCAGGGAATCGACGCCGCGATCGACGCAGGCTTTGCGCCGGTCAAGATCAACGTGGTGTTGATGAACGGCATCAACGATGACGAGATCGTCGACTTTGCGCGCTTCGGTCGCGACAAAGGGGTCATGGTGCGCTTCATCGAGTTCATGCCCCTCGATGCCGACGAGCAGTGGGGACCGGAGCGGGTCGTGCCGTTGCAGCGGGTCATCGATGAAATCCACGCCGAGTTCCCGATCGAAGCAATCGAACGGACCTCGGCCCCCGCCACCCGATACCGGTACCTCGATGGGCAAGGCGAGGTCGGCGTAATCGCCACCGTCACCGAAAAATTCTGCGACACCTGCGACCGCATTCGCCTCACCGCCGACGGCCAGTTCAGAAACTGTCTCTTCGCCGTGAGCGACTACAACCTGCGCGACGCAATGCGCGGCGGAGCAACCGACGACGAACTCGCGCAAATCATCGAAGGTGCCGTCCACGACAAGTGGGCTGGCCATGGCATCGACACCGTGCACTTCATTCGTCCAAAGCGCAACATGAGCCAAATCGGAGGCTGACGTGTCCGCACACGACGAGTTCACACACCTCGACCCACTCGGTCGGGCCCGGATGGTCGACGTTACCCAAAAAGAACCAACACATCGCCGTGCGATCGCCAAAGGTCGGGTCGATATGACCCCAGATACCGCGTCGTCTGTCGCTCGGGGAGCGATCGCCAAAGGCGATGTTCTGAGCGTTGCTCGTGTTGCCGGAATCCAGGCAGCCAAACGAACCTCGGACCTCATCCCGTTGTGTCACCCGCTGCTCATCGGCGCGGTAAACGTCAACTTCGAGATCGGCGATGCACACATCGACATCGAAGCATCGGTCGAAACCGTCGGTCTGACCGGCGTCGAAATGGAAGCGTTGACGGCATGCTCGGTGGCTGCGTTGACGATCTACGACATGTGTAAATCACTCGACAAGTCGATGACGATTTCGTCGGTAGCGCTTTGGGAAAAGACCGGCGGCAAAAGTGGCAGTTATCACCGGGAAACATCCGCGCCGGACTAGAAAACGCCAGGTAGGGTCTCGGCCGTTCGCTGTTGCTAGTGGAAGAGTTCCTGCCTCACAATGCTGTTTCTCGTCATTCTCGTTATCGCACTCGGCTGGGCCGGCTGGGTCTGGGCCTGGAGCCGTGATCGGTTCATCTCCGGCTCCGGTATAGGTCTCCCCGGCGGAGCGTTGTCGGGCCGCCCGCCATCGGCGCTCGCCGCACCACGCACACCAACGATGGCTCGCAAACGTCGACGTGAGGTGCTCGCTGCTCTCGTCGTCGCCGCACTCTTCACGCTGCTGCTCGCCCGGTCCTGGTCGGTTCTTTGGGCAGTGCATTTGTTGGTAGACGTCGCGCTCATCGCCTACGGGTGGGCCGTCTTCACTCTCGAGAGCAACGGGGCGCCTCGAAACGTGCCACAACAGAGCGGCCCGCTGCTTCGCACTCCTCGGCTGTCATTGCAGCCAATCGTCGACGAACGGACCAGCTTTCAGCCCGGCCCACGTCGCTAATTCTGCTCTATACGCGGCGCTGTGACGTCCGTGACGCACCGCGTGACGACATACACAGGCGGCGTATCGAGTTGGAATGGACGATATGTCGTTAAGCTACTGAGAGGTAAGTTACGTATTCGCCGTCGATGATCCGCCGTCCTCGACGCACGATCGTTGAAACACTCTGGGAGGTTCCGCCACCTCCCGTTTCAACGAGGCCCGCTCCTGGTTCCGCCGCCATGGAGCGGGCCACTCTCGCGTCCAGGCACATCTCTACCCAACCACGGGCCGAACGCTGTCCTCGCCCTACTATGTGAGACATGCTCCGACATGTTGTGATGATGCAGTTGACGTCCGAAGCCACCGACGAGGACGCCGCGGCGATCGTCGCAGGCCTCGAAACGCTCCCCGGGCTAATTCCCGAGATTCGTTCATACTCGGTTGGCCGCGATGCCGGACTTTCCGAGGGGAACTTCGACATTGTCTTGGTGGGCGACTTCGACGACGAAGCTGGCTTTCGTACCTATAGCGAGAACGCCGACCACCTCGCCGTCATTACCGAGCGGATCCGCCCGGTGATGGCGAGCCGTACCGCCGTGCAGTACTTCATCGACTAGTGCCATCAACGTCAGCGACCGTTCCGTCGCGCGCCGCAGTCGCAGGCAATCCATCGGACGGCTTTGGTGGAGCGGTGTGCTCTGTCGTGCTCCCGTTCTTTGCCGCCACGGCAACGATCGGTCTCGATGTCGTTGCTGAACCGCCTGAACTTGTGACCGCCACGTGTGCCCGTTTCGCCGCCTCGGTCGGTCCCGTCGGCAATGGTGTCCGCGATGACATCCGCGATGGTGTCGGGGTATCGATCGACACGAGCATTCCCCGCTCGGTTGGACTAGCCGGTTCTAGCGCGATCGTCATTGCGACGCTGCGCGCGCTCGATCAATACGTTGGCAGTGCACTCTCGACATTGGAGATTGCTCGTCTCGCCCACCAGGTTGAGCGAGAAGACCTCGGTATCGCTGGCGGGTGGCAGGATCAGATCATCCAAAGCCACGCGACTAGCGGTCTCATGGAGTTCGGCGAAGAACCCACCCTCACGCCACTGAAGGCGCCCGACCCGCCAATACCGCTCTATGTCGCATGGTCCGAGAGGGCCGCAGAGGTGAGCGGCCATGCACACTCCGACCTTCGCAAACAACGCGACGCGGCCGACCCGGTCTGGACCGATCTCGCCAAACAAGCCCGACGCGCCGCTGTCGCAATTTCGCAGCGCAACGTTCACGAGCTGAAGCGATCGATTGACGAAACCTTCGACATCCGTCGCGTGATCATGGACATCGCCCCGTTACAGCAAGACATGATCGACACCGCACGGGCGTGCGGAGCTTCCGCGAACTTCGCAGGGAGCGGCGGGGCGATCCTCGGAGTTCTTCCAAAGGATGGGCCTGCGTTTCTCCAACACATGCGAGACGCCGGATACGACGTTGAAACGTGGAGCCTGATGTGACCGAGCAACCAATTCCCGACGGACTGTTTACCTTCGCCGACGGAAAATATCATCCAAGCGAGTTCACCCGAGGGCCCTGGCGACCCGATGCTCAACATGGCGGACCCCCAGCTGGACTTCTCGCGCACCTCTGTCAGCCCGAGGTTGAGGGTGACGAGTTCCTGGCGCATCTCGACATCGAGTTGCTTCGTCCAATACCGCTCACACCGTTGAC
This sequence comes from uncultured Acidimicrobiales bacterium, assembly GCA_937969345.1. GTDB lineage: Bacteria > Actinomycetota > Acidimicrobiia > Acidimicrobiales > SHLQ01 > SHLQ01. Next base: position 21,176 of record CALBVK010000084.1, on the reverse strand, counting down.
CCCATCGGTGTCTCGGCGCCAGGTGAGCGGGCGCGTTGCACGAATCGAATCCCAGATCAGTAGCGAACAGGGCGAGATTGTGGCTCAGGCTTCCGCCCTGGTCCTGCAAACGACAGAGCTAACCGAACCCGATTGGCTGGCCGAGGTGCCGCCGGCGACCTCGCCGCCGAACAAAGACGCTCGCGCCGACCCACCCCGATGGGCGAGCGGCAACGTCACGAGTTATCACCGCAACGCCGTTGAGCATCGCTTCACCGAGGGTGACTTTCGCCAACCGGGCCCGGCCGTCGACTGGATGCGTCTGCGAATGCCCCTGATCGCGGGTCGAGAAACGACGGGCCTTGAGCGCATCGCCGCCGCCGCAGACTTCGGCTCGGGTATCAGTGCGATCTACGGACCCGAGGCCGAGATGGGCCTCATTAACGCAAACCTCGCCATTGCCATGTACCGATACCACGTTGGTGAGTGGGTCTCGCTTGATGCCACGACACACGTGGGCGCGCAGGGGACAGGGCTTGGTGTCACCATGCTTGGCGACACCAATGGGCTCGTAGGCGTTGCTACGCAGAGCCTCTTGGGATATTCACTTCGTCGAGACGCCACGTAACCACGTCGATAGTCGGCGCTCGAGAGAGACGCTGTCGTCTACTCGATACGCTCGAGCAACTCGAGCTTTGCGTCTTCGAGCTCGTCATCGTCGAGGTCGCCACGCTGATGCATGCGCTGGATCTTCTCGGTCATCGCCATGAGCTCAGGAGCCGAAAGGCGGCCCTTGCCCGCAAAGAGGCGCTCGACGGTCGTCATCGACTCGAGATCGAGCTCGATTTCAGGAAGTTCTTCGACCTCAGGCTCGGGAGCTGGTGTGATTCCACCGTTGATACGTGCGGCCTGCTTCTCGGCCTTCTTTGCTGCCTTTGCGCGTTCTCGCTGCAATTTGGCGAACGTGGTGCGTTGCTTTGCCATTCGATGCTCCTTCAGTCACGGGTTCCAGTGGCTACGTCTGCAGTTATGCAACGACGAGCGGTAGGCCCGACAGTTTCTCCTCATCGCGCCCGCAGGAACGCGGCGGAGAAGGTCTTCACCTTCCACCATACGGAGCCAGAGCCCATTTGAGCGGTCAGGAAGGGTGTGACACCTGTAAAACAGGCCGTTTGGTTCAGTTCTCTTGGTTCTTTTGGACGAACGCAGCCGCGATTTCGGCAGGTTGAGCGCGATCGAACAAATAGCCCTGCCCCACCGAGTAGCCGAGGCCGAGCAACGCTTGGTGCTGATGCTCTTGTTCGATACCTTCGGCGATAGTGAGCACTTCGAGGCTGCGGGCCATCGTGGCGATCGTGGCCAACATCGAGCGCCCTTTGCGTTCGTCGATGCGATTCACGAAGGAGCGGTCGACCTTGATGATGGTGATCGGCAGCTGATGAACATTGCTCAGAGACGAGTAGCCGGTACCGAAGTCGTCTAGCGCAATACCGACGCCGATCTCCGCAAGCTTTTCGAGAGCGCCGATGACGTGCGCGACGTCTCCGGTCATCACCGTTTCGGTAAATTCGATAACGAGCTGATCTGCGGCGAGACCCGATTCATCCAGAACCGTGTTTACCGCTTCGACAAAGCTGAAGTCAGTGAGCTGCCGTGGGGACACATTGACACTGACGAAGCCCTCGAAGCCGAAGTCGTTCACCCAGGAGGCTGCGGTGCTTACCGCGGTCTGCAACACATGATGCCCGAGATCGATGATCGATCCGGCCTGCTCGGCAATGCCGATAAATTCGTCGGGAGATTGTGGGCCGAGGACGGGGTGGGTCCATCGCGAGAGCGCCTCGACGCCGAGCACGGCGCCGGTCGCGAGGTCGATGAAGGGCTGGTAGTGCACGTCGATGGTTTTGTCGGCAATCGCAGCACGCAGGTCGCGCTCGAGCCCGATTCGTCGCAGCAGGGTGTCGTGCATCGACTGTTCGTATAGCGACCAGGTGTTCTTACCCGAACGCTTTGCGTTGTACATCGCAATATCGGCGTGGCGAAGTAGCTCGGCAGGGTCGTTCACCGCAAGATCGGAGTGGGCCATGCCGAAACTGGCCTTCACCTCGACCGTCAAGCCAACGTCGAGGTTAAAGGTTGGCGTCATGATGGCTTGCGCCCGCTCGATAAAGGAGCGAGGAGCGTCGGCGTCGATATTTGATTCGATGCAGACGGCGAACTCGTCACCACCGAGACGAGCGAGAGTGTCTTCGCCACGAAGGACTGAGGCAACGCGACGCGCCACCTGCTTGAGAAGTTCGTCCCCAGCGGCGTGACCCTTGGTGTCGTTGATGTCTTTGAAGTTGTCGATGTCGAAGAAGACGACTGTGACGGTCTGATTGTTTCGGCTCGTGCGAGAGATCGCTTGCTGGACGCGGTCCAAGAACAGGGCGCGATTTGGCAGTTCGGTGAGCGGGTCGTGAAATGCGAGGAACTCGAATCGAGCGTCGTAGTCGCTGCGCTGGAGCGTGTATCGAATGGTTCGTTCGAGCAGCTCGGAGGTCAGACCGCTCTTCACCAGATAGTCGGACGCACCAGCGAGCATGGCGGTCTCGTCGATCATCGAGGAGTGTTCACCCGTGAGAACGATCGCCGGGGTGCGGCACAGCGATTCGCGAGCCTGTTCGAGCAGGTCCACGCCGGTCTGGGCACCGAGGCGGTAGTCCATTAGACAAATGTCGAACGCTCCGGACTGGAGTGCTTCTAGGCCAGCTGTTGGATTGTCGCACCAGGTGATGTCGTACTCCTGGTTCGTGACCGACCGCAAAAGGTCGTCGGCGATGATGTAGTCATCTTCGTCGTCTTCGATGAGGAGTATGGAGAGCGCAGCCATCAGTCAAATCTGTTATTGCGCCTCGGTGGCGAAATACCTTCTTGAATATCGACGGAATACAGCCCGGGTTAAGAACTTCGAATTTTGACGCGATAGGCCATTCGGCCCTCTACCAACTGGGGAAAAAGTCGATTCAAACTGGGTAGACCCACTGAAGGTAGAAGCATGATGACGTTGACAACGATGCCCGCAGCCTGGTCACAGCTGCTGCAACAGATTAAGCCGTTCGGAGAAACCGACTACGCCGACGTACTTATACGTGCCGGTGAGATCCTCGGATTCTCCACAGCCAAGGTTGAAAAGAGCGGACGCTCCATCGCCCGAATCGGTGGTCTGCGTGACTACACCGATGGTCAGATCCACGAGTTAGCGCACTCCCACTGCACCCTTAGCCTTCTCTGGGACAACGAACCCGACGCCGATGTTGTCGAGTCTCTCAACTCGTTCACTGTCGTCTTGGACCTTGCCCTGTTGGCCGAAGATCGACGAAGTCAGGCGGCGTCTACACCGCTCGTTGCTCCGTCAGGAACAAAGGACCGTCTCACCAAGACGATCGACCGCGATGGCTTCACCGACTATCTCGATCTCGAATTCGCGGCCGGGCCGAGTAACGCAACGGTCATGGTTATTGGGCTCGATGGTATGAGCACGGTCAACGACACACTCGGACACACCGTTGGTGACATCGTGATTGCCGAAACCGCGGACCGTCTCCGCGAGACCCTGCGATCGTGCGACATCGTGAGCCGTCTCGGTGGCGACGTCTTTGGTATCTACTGTCCAAACATGGGCATCGAGGTCGCCACCAAGCTGGCTGGACGTCTACAAGGTGCAATCGCTATGCCGATCGCTGTTCAGACTCACGAGCTGCGAGTGACCGCCAGCGCCGGAATCGCTTCTCGCTCCAAGGGCGAGAAGGCCGAGCAAATCCTCTCCCACGGCGATACTGCGTTGCAGGCCGCAAAGGCCGACGGCGCAGGAGAACTTGCGGTCTATGACGGAGCGATCCGAATGCGCACCGAGGATCGCCGCATGTTGGCCGCTGAATTGGTCGATGCACTCGCTGACAACCAGCTCATGACCGGTCTCGAGCCAATCGTGCATCTCCCGAATGGTTCGATCGTCGGTGTCGAAGCGCACGTCATTTGGAACCACCCAGTGCGCGGAGAGATCGACCGCAACGAGTTCATGGATCTCGCCGAGCTCATCGGCCGCGTGTCCGACGTCGAGCGAGCCGTTCTCGAATACGCACTCTCCGAGCAAGCGCTCGAAGATCAGGCCATGCGGACCGGTATGAACGTGTCCGGCTCGACCCTACGAGACCCCGTTGCCATCGACTGGATTGCCGACCGCCTCATGTCGTCGCCGAACAAGATGATCATGGAAGTCACCGAGACCGCGGTGAGTACCGGTGGAAGCATCGTGGTGCGTCACTTGCAGAAGCTTCGTGACGCGGGTGCATCGATCGTGCTGGACGACTTTGGTCTGTCCTTTGCCTCGATCCGCACGCTGCACGCCTTTGCCTTTGATGGCGTCAAGCTGCATAACGACCTGCTCACCGATGGCGATAATGCCCGAGCGATGGCGATTATCAAGGGTGTGTACGCGAGCGCCGAAGCGACCGGTTTCGACATTGTCCACTCCGGCGTCGACAACGACGACGATCTTCGTCTGCTGATGTCGCTCGATAGCTCGGTTACCGGCCAGGGCTTCTACGCCCAAGGACGGGCAGTCCGAGCCCGAGTTGCTGCTGCGAATAGAAGCTAACAACCCGAGCTTGACCGGCGTCGACTATTGCTGAGCGAGCTCGGGTGACGCGTCGAGGTCGATGGCCGAACCGTGGTCCGATGCGTACACGGCTTCGCCGTGGATGCTGACGTCAAGTCCGGCGAACTCTTCCTCTTCACTCACGCGAAGGCCAATGGTTGCGTCGAGCAGCTTGGCAATGATGTAGGTGCCCACGCCCGAGAAGACGATGACCGACGCCATCGCGATGACCTGGCTGAGCAGAAACTTTGGCTCACCAAAGAACAAACCGTCCTGGCCGCCGACCGATTCTTGAGCGAGTAGGCCGAGCATCAATCCGCCGACGATGCCGCCGATACCGTGAATTCCGACAACGTCGAGTGAGTCGTCGTAGCCGAGGCGATCCTTGAGCTGGATAGCGAACAAGCACACGACGCCGGCGGCGAGACCGAACAGAATCGAGCTGAGGGTTCCGACGTAACCAGCGGCCGGAGTAATGGCAACCAGACCAGCGACGAGTCCTGATGCTGTTCCAAGGACGGTCGCTCGACCTTCTTTGAGCCACTCGACGCCGACCCAGCCAACCATGCCTGCAGATCCTGCGACGAAGGTGTTGATCAGGGCTTGTGCCGCGGACTGATCTGCGGCGCCTGCGCTACCGGCATTGAAACCAAACCAACCGAACCACAAGATGCCCGTGCCGATGAGTAGCAGCGTCAGGTTGTGTGGCGACATGTCTTCTTCGCCGAGTCCGCGACGCTTTCCAAGCACGAGGGCGATAACGAGTGCAGCGACACCGGCGTTGATATGGATTGCGGTACCACCGGCGAAATCGAGCGCTGCTGGATCGAGGCCGGTGTGGTGCCACCCGGTGTAGACCCAGTAGGTAACCGGGGTGTACACGAGTATCGACCACAGCGTGAGGAATGCCACCCAGGCGGAGAACTTCATGCGGTCAGCGACCGCTCCAGAGATGAGCGCTGGGGTAATCGCTGCGAAGGTCATGAAGAAGGCGACCATCACGAGGTTCGGTACGCCGCTGTCGTTGACACCTTCGATTCCGTCGAGGCCCACTGCATCGAAGCCGCCGAGCAATGCGCCGGTTCCTTCATTGCCGAGGCTGTAGGTGAACAGCACCCACAAGATCGGCACGATGGCGATACTCGCCATGTTCATCATCAACATGTTGCCGACGTTCTTTGAGCGGACCATGCCGCCGTAGAACAGGGCGAGGCCCGGCACCATAAAGACCACTAGGGCCGCGCTAATCAACATCCATGCGGTGTTTCCGCTATCCATCTCGACTCCGTCTCGTGAACTCTTGTTTTCCGATCAGCCGAGACGCATCGTTGGGCACCGCTGACGGGCACCACTGTGTTGCTGAGAGGGAGAGTTCGCCAAACGAAGTAATTACTGTTTACATGCGTGAAACATTCCTGAAACATTCCAGACGCGGCTCGACCGCAGGCTACGAAAAGGGCGACGTAGCCTGCGGTCGATTTGCTACCTAGAGCGATCCCGCCCGCCTAGGAAGTCCGTGGTTGATCGTTACGAAAGAACCGTGGTCGATGCCTCGACGTCCATAGTTCCAAGGTCGTAACCAGGGGTTCCATGCTCGGAGAGGTCGAGACCTGCGAGCTCTTCTTCTTCGCTGACTCGAAGGATGCCAGCACCCTTTAGCGCTCCGAAGAGCAAGCCAGATGCGACAGCGACGAATGCGAAGATTGCAATGCCACCGATGAGCTGATCGATGAGGAGGCCAGCGCCTCCACCGGCGAACAGGCCTTCGAGCGAACCATCAACTGGTGACGATGACGTTGCGAACAGCCCGGTAGCGAGAAGGCCCCAGAAGCCACAGACGCCGTGGACCGAGAACGCACCGACCGGATCATCGATCTTGGCTCCTTCGACGGCCTTGATCGAGAAGACGACGATCACACCGGCGATAGCACCGGTAAGGAGCGTGCCGATCGAGGTGAAGTTGCCGATGCCCGAGCAGATTGCGACGAGACCGGCGAGCATGCCGTTACCAGCCATGCCGACGTCAGGCTTGCCCATGACAACCCATGAGGTCACCATTGCGGCAGCTGCGCCAGCGGCGGCGGCAAATGCGGTCATCATGGCGATGTATGGCACAGCCATGTCCGCCTGAAGCTGTGATCCAGGGTTGAAGCCGAACCAGCCAACGAAGAGGATGAACACACCGAGCATCGCCAGAGGGATGCTGTGGCCGTTGATCGTGCGTGGCTTGCCATCAGGACCGAACTTGCCAATACGTGGGCCGAGGAAGATCGCTCCCATGAGTGCAGCGACACCGCCGGTCATATGTACGAGGCCGGATCCTGCGAAGTCGACGAAGCCCATCTGATCGAGCCAGCCGCCGCCCCACTTCCAGTTCACGACGATCGGGTAGATGAGTGCGGTAATGATGATCGAGTAGACCAGGTATCCCTTGAATTGGGTACGGCCAGCGACTGCTCCCGAGACGATCGTCGCTGCTGCTGCCGCGAACGCTGCCTGGAAGAAGAAGTCGACCGGTACGGCGAGCGGATATCCCGCTACATCCGGTGGGTTGAGGTCGGAGAGTCCGTCCACGCCGAAGATGCCCCAGGCCCCGTCCAGGAATCCGAAGATGTCGGCACCGCTGTACGCGATGTTCCAACCAATCAAGGCGAAGAACAAGATGCCAACCGAGACATCCATGAGGTTCTTCATCATAATATTCGCGGCGTTCTTGGCTTCGGTGAAGCCAGCTTCAACCATCGCAAAGCCTGCCTGCATGAACAGAACCAGGACCGCTGCGACGAAAATAAAGATGTTGTCTAGGACAACCATGTTCAAGAGGGCGTTGCCCTCGGCGGTATCACGTCCAATGTCATCGATCGACTGCGCTGCCGCAGGTTCGGTGTACATCAGCGCCACAGCTGCGATTGCTGCGCCACCCATAAGCTTGCGTTTCATTCTGTCTCCTCAGAATTGGGGCTCCGTGTTTCGGAACTCCGTGATGGGTGGCATCACGACGCTGTGATGCCTGGAAACACCTTGGCGAACACGTGTGCAGATGTCGGCGTCCGGTAGGCGCTGTTCACCATGACGAAACAGCCAGGAAACATAGGAAACAAAGTGGAAACACTCAGGTGACAGAACCGCAACACCAATGGTGGGCGGTGGCGAGTAGTTGCCGGTTCGAGTGGCTACAGAGCGAGTTTTTTGCGGAGCATGTCCGGGCCGTCGAGCTCGATGTAGCAGCCCTGGAGGTGTCGCATTCCCGACTCGAGCTCGTAGCTGTTGCGCCCGTGGAGCAGCCGTCGGTTGTTCATCATCATGACGTCACCGGGAGCGAGCAAGAACGTGGCTCGACGCGATGGGTCGTTCAGTAGGGTTCGCAGCCCGGTGCGTGCTCGGAAGAAGATGTCGAGGGTGTCAGCGTCGACGGCATCGACGAAGTCGAGTCGGTCCGAATTGCGTATGCCGGCGAAGGATCCATCGGTGTCGGTCTCGATGATCGGGGACCGGCTCGCCAGACGTTCGTTGGCGTAGTGGTAACGGTAGGTCACCATCGTCTCGGTGAGGGCCCTGTGGCCGTCGGGGTCGATGGCCGCGTAGTCCTCTGAAGCCGCCAACCCGTCGACGAGGGTCGATTCGCCACCGGTCGCGTCGTTGACGAGACAGTGGAGAAACTGAATGCTCGGAACCGGACGGCGATAGGGGTTGTCGGTGTGTGCCTTCAGTTCGATGGGGGTGTAGGCGAGGTCGACGGGGTTTGGCTTGGAGAACACGTCGAACAAGAGACCGAAGTTGGTTTCGCGAACAATGCCGAACCTGCTGGCGATCTGCTCGAGCGAACCGGGCTCGGTTGGTGTGCCGGTAAAGACCACAAAGCCATGCGTCCAAAAGGCATCGAGTGCGGCGAGGACCGCGGCGTCATCGCCCTCGGCGGGCCACGCAACCCGTGGAAACGGAGCGGGCTCGACCGACCACGCTGCCGGCTTCGGGATGGCGATTGGATCGTGCTCCCAGCCGAGCTCTCGTGCTACGGCGAGGTGGTCGACGCGTTGGACGTGACCGTCGGACCAGGTCACGGTCGTAGCACCGTCGGAATCCTCGACGGCGTCAGCGCGTAGGTCGGCGTCGAGGAGTGCCGGGTCGTAGAGTCGCTGCATACTGCCGGTATCGATCGTGCCGTCTTCTTCTGTGCGTTCGCGCAACCAAACCGGGTGCAGCACGTGGGAGGCCGATCCGTTGGCAAATATCAACCGATTCGACGTCTCGTCGGGCGAGAGTGTGTATCTCTCCGCTGCGTTGGGCCGCTGGTTAGCTGGGTCGAACGTAGAAGGCACCGATGGCTCCCGTCTCGCAAAACTGAACACTCGTTCAGTGGGAATAGCTTGTCCGACATTCTGCGTCAGAGTGGCGCTGGGAGCAATGGATTTCTTGAAGATTTTGTGCTCGCTACCGGTGAGGTAGCGTCGGGGGATGCGCCCTAATCCACTTCGTGAAGCATTCGCCGCCGGAACCCCTGCAATCGGGTCGTGGTTGAGCGTTCCCTCGTCGGTTACCGCCGAGGTTGCTGGCAATGTCGGATACGACTTTGTTTGTGTCGATATGCAGCACGGACTGATCGATTACACGTCCATGGTGCCGATGTTGCAGGCGCTGAGCCTCGGCGGTTCCACCGCTACGGTACGAGTGCCGTGGAACGAGCCGGGCATCATTGGAAAGGTGCTCGATGCGGGTGCGATGGCGATCATCGTGCCGATGGTCAACACCGCCGAGGAGGCCGAGCAAGCCATTACTCGCGGTATGTATGCACCTCGTGGTTCGCGCAGTTCCGGCCCGATTCGAGCCCAGCCGCTCGAAGGACCCGATTACGCGGACGTCGCGAACGACCACGTCGAGATCATCCCAATGATCGAGACCGTGCAAGCGGTGGAGAACATCGATGCAATATTGGCAACCGAGAACGTGAATGCGATCTACGTCGGCCCTATGGACCTCGGGGTGTCGATGGGGCTTGGTCGCGGAACGACCGACCCGTCCTTCACCGAAGCACTCGACCATATCGTCGAGCGATGTAACGCTCATGGCGTCGTCCCTGGCATCCACGCAACTCCCGAGATCACCCCGGATCGCATCGAGCGCGGCTTTCGTATGGTTGTCGTGACGACCGATCTGACCGCAATGCGCACCAATCTCGTCGACGCGCTGTCGATCGGCCGCGACGCGGAGATCGACGACGCTGGAGCTGGCGGCGGTTACTGATGGCTCGCGAAGAGGGGCTCGCCGAACAGTTCGCGAGCGATTCGGCGACGATCAAGTCGATCTACAACGACTGGTCTCCGACCTATGACGCCGATACCGATTCCTGGGGGTATGAGGCTCCGGCCGTAGCTGCCCAGATGCTGGCCTCTCGCACCGACCCCGAAGGTCAGATACTCGACGTTGGGTGTGGTAGCGGAAAGGTGGGCAAGGCGCTCGCAGCCCTTGGCTATCACGACGTTGTTGGGGTGGACGTTTCGCCGGCGCTGCTCGACATCGCCGCGACCACCGGCGCCTATCACGCACTCGCCGAGGTGGACTTCACCGAACTACCGACAGACCTGCTGGAAGGGAGCTTCGCCGGACTGATCTGCATTGGCGTCATGACCTACTTGGCCGACGTCGAGGCGGTGTGCCGCGAGTTTTCTCGACTGGTCGAGCCGGGCGGCACGATCGTAATGAGCCAACGGACCGACCTGTTCGAGAGCCGCAATACCCAAGCAGCGTTCGACGCACTCGCCGCCGACGGAACATGGTCGATTGTCGAGGTCACCGCCGAGCACCCATATCTGCCAGGTCACAGCGAGTACCAGGGGATCGACGTGCGCTACGGGGTGTTCGACCGACAGTAGGTCTCGGGGTCCTGGCGGTAGCCTGGCGACGTGCGTCTCCGACTCTCGTTCTTCCTCCTTCTCGTCGCTACAAGCGCCGCGTTCATTGCTCCCCTCGGTGCCCACACCGAGGTGTGGCAGCGCTCGCCGGACATGGGTCTCGAATACGGTGGCACCGTCGACCGGGTGCAGATCTCGTTCTTTGCGACGGTCGAGTCGAGCAAGATCACCCTCGCCGATGCCGACGGCACATCGATCGAGGTTGGCCCAACGACCCTCGAACGCGGCGACCGTGTCGCCGTAGCCGAGTTTCCGGCGCTGACCGAGGCCGGTGCCTACATCGTCACCCACACCGAGCTGGCATCGGATGGAGACATACAGACCGATGCGTACCAGTTCTTCTTCAACCCCGAGAGCGACAACGAAGTGATCTCGCTCGTCGATACCGACGAAGGACCGAACTGGGTGCTTCTCGGCGTCATCAGCGGCGTAGTGCTGATCTTGGCAGGCCTGTTCTGGCCCGGGCGCACCGAGCGTCACGCCACCCCGTCATGAGCGCAGCGTCGGGCTTGCTCGCCGTGGGGGCAACCGGATCGATTGGCGCCACCATGGCTGGAGCCGAGGAGGGGTCCGGCGCCAGCCATGAAATGACGTTCCATTGCCAGTGTGGCATCTGTCATACAGTTGTGCGCGCATGGGCACCAAGAAGTACGAAATGAGCACAAATTCGCCCCCGATCGCCTGCACTATCGCGGGCACGGACAGCGGAGGGAACGCCGGTCTCGGCGCGGATCTTGCGACGTTTGCCGCCCATTGCGTGCACGGAGTCTTCGCTGTCACGGTGGTGACAGCCCAAAACACCACCGGGATCGCGGGCGTCGAAACGCTCAATGGCGACTTCGTTGGGTCACAACTCGATGCACTCGCTGCCGATTTTTCGATTGGCGCAACAAAGACTGGTCTGTTGTTCTCCGTTTCGGCGATTGAGGCAGTAGCGGCTCGAGTCGCCACCCTCGGAACCACGGTGATCGATCCGGTCCTCGTCACCTCGAACGGCGTGCCGATGCTCGCTGATGAGGTGCCCCAGGCATACATCGATCTGCTGTTTCCGCACGCCGACGTCATCACCCCCAATGTCGCCGAAGCCGCCTTGCTCACCGGGGTCGACATCATCGACGAAACCAGTGCGGTCGAAGCCGGTCGTCGATTGCGTTCTATGGGGCCGGGCGTGGTGGTCATCACCGGATTGCTTCTCGGCGACGAGTCCATCGACACCATCGTCGACTCCAGCGGGGATCGATACAGTCGCCGAAGCCGGGTGCAGACCAACAACGTCCTCGGTACTGGGTGCAGCTTGTCGGCGGCGACGACCGCGCTCTTGGCAAGTGGCTGGACAATCGACGACGCAATCGATGCAGCGGCCGGGTTCGTGCACGCCGGACTCCAATCGGGCGCGACATGGAAGCTCGGCGCTGGCCGGGGCCCTATCGATCATTTCGTTCCAACCGCTCCGCTGGAGGATCGACGTGTCTGATCTCGTGGTGACGATCATCGTTCTCGTGATGATGCTTATCGGGTTGGCCGGCACCCTATTTCCGATCTTGCCCGGAATCGTCTTGATGTGGGTCGGCACGATCGCATACGGGTTCTCATTCGGATTCGACGCGCTCGGGATCGGTGTCACCATCGTAATTTCGCTGTTCACCATCCTGGCGCTGGTCCTTGGGGTGGTCTTGCCAAAACAGGCTGCCGTAGGTGCCGGAGCGTCGAGTAAGGCACAACTCGCGGCCGGAATCGGCGCCATCATTGGCTTCTTTGTGATCCCTGTCGTCGGGCTGATCGTTGGAGCTGTTGTGGGCATTGCGCTCGCCGAGTACTACGAAAAAGGTGACTGGGAGGTCGCGAAGGGGTCGACCATTGCGGTGGCGAAGGGGTTTGGGGTCAGCACGTTGGCGCAGTTCGCGATCGGCGTCGCCATCTTGTTGATCTGGCTGTGCTGGGCAGCGGTCGAAACGCTGTAGTTGGGCTCGCGCGTTATTGCGTTCGGAGCAGCGCGAGCTGACGAGCTTCTGCGACGAGTGCTCCCGAGATATCCCACAGCTGGACATCTTCGATCAGCGTTCCGCCGCGAACGTTCGAGGTGGTGACGCGGCCTTGAATCCAGCCGGCTTCCGCGGCCGAGCGAATGTGGGTCGTCATCTCGATCGTCGGAACCCAGCCAGCGTTGGTTACTGCCATCAAGACAGCGGGGGGAAACGAATCGACGAACAGCGCCATAGCGAGGGCATCGTTCGGTCGCTCGTCACGAAACCGGACCCACGCATCGATAACGGCGCCGCCGTCTGCATCGATGTTGTCCCTCGAGGTATCGAGACGGATCTCGAGTGAGTCCATGAGCGACATGTTGAGGCCCTGGCTCTTGGGGTCGCGTGCCTCGCATGCTTCGGGCGGTGCGATCGCTGGTGGTTGTGTTGGGAGTACTACGTCGTTGGACGGATAGTCGCCGAGTACCGCAACGGTGCGAGCGCGGACCTTGCCGTCTTGCTCGAGCGTTGCGTCGGCGTGGGTCGTCGTCCTGCCAGCGCGGTGGATTTGGGTGCGAATGGTGCAGTCGTGCCCACCGATGGTCGGTCGGTAGTAGTGGGTGGTGAGCGATGATGCCATTGGGTAGCCGGTGTGCCCCGTCAGGGCGTTCAGCTGCAACGCTGAGGTGTAGCCGCCGTTGGGGACTGGTCCAATCGACCAATCCTTCGTCATGTGGCCGTGCCAGGTCATGGCATCGGAGTCGGCAGCGTCCGTGGTTGTCAGGGAGGTTGCCTGGTCAAAGTTTGGGGTCATCGCTGCTCCACGTATGCCGGTAGGCGTTCGGTCGCTCGCTCTATTGCCGAGTGGAGGACGGTGCCGAGCGCAGGGATCCATAGTCCGCCCTCGTAGGAAAGCGTGAGCGTTACCGAGCAAATGCTCGCGACGGGTTCGACCTCGGCTTCCATGATCCATGCCGCGTGGTCGCGTCCATCGAGCTCGCGGCGAACGAAGCGAACCGTGAAATGATCGTCGTGATCTTCTTGCCGATCGCGCACGAACCGAAGTTGTTTGGAGCGAGCGAACGGACCGACTTGAGCGCGAAGTGTCGTAAGCCAGGCCGGTCCGGGGTCGCCGTTGGCTTCCTCGACCGGTTCTGCGCTGCTCACCAAGTCGTTCCACGACGGATAGGTGGCGAGGTCGGCGAGGACGTCGGCCACAATCGCAGGGTTGGCTTGCACAATGAGTTCGCTGCTGTGCTTCACCTATCCAGTGTGCCGCCGCCTACGCTCGGAGTGTGAGCTCTACGACGGTTCTTCTCGACAGCGGTCCACTAGCTGATGTTGACCTCGTGGCCCTTGGGGCTGCCTCGGGCATGTTGTGGCGGTCGCCTGAAGTCACCGTTGTCGGAATCGGCGCCGCAGAACACCTGCCGCTGCGTCTCGGCGCTTCGATGGAGGCTGCTGCCTCACGCTTGGGAGAGCTGGCGGGTACCGACGATGTCGATCAGGCCGGGACCGGGCCCGTTGGTTTCGTGACGTTGCCGTTCGATCGCGATGCGGGAGGGGTTCTCGTGGTGCCGCCGGTCGTGCTGGGTGAGTCGAATGGCACCAGGTTCGCAACCGCGCTCGATGGACGGTCGATCGAACGCATAGGTGAGGACGTCGATGCGGTGCTGTCCACACCGGTGCCACCACGTCCCACCGAGATCACGCTCCACCTGGGTCGCACCGCGGAGTCGTGGCGTGACGATGTTGTCGCGGTCGCACGCGACCGCATTGCGGAGAGTGAATTGCAAAAGGCGGTGCTTGCACGCGAACTCACCCTGCGGGCTAACGCCGACTTTCCGCTCGCTCCGATCGTGACCAGCTTGGCGGAGCGATTTTCCGAAGCGATGGTCTTTTCGATCGATGGTTTCGTCGGGGCGTCCCCGGAGTTGCTCGTGAGCCGGGTTGGCCGAACGGTACGAGCGCATCCGCTTGCCGGAACTGCGGCTCGGTCGGCCGACCCCGAGGTCGATGCTCAACAGATTGCGTCGTTGCATGCGTCGGCCAAGGACCGTGTCGAGCACCAGATCACGATCGACTGGCTCCTCACCGAGCTGTTGCCCTTCTGTTCGTACGTCGATGCTGAACCTGAGCCATCGACGTTGACGCTCGCCAACGTGCATCATCTCGGGACCCTCGTCGAGGGAGTGTTGTCCGAACCAGCGGCGTCGATTCTTGACCTCGTCGACGCCGTGCACCCAACGCCAGCTCTCGGCGGCGCCCCGCAAGCTGATGCGGTCGAACTCATCGAGGAGCTCGAAGGGTTCGACCGGGGTCGCTACGGCGGTCCCTCGGGTTGGGTTGATTCGTCGGGGAACGGACAGTTCGCCGTATCGGTTCGGACCGCGCAGGTTCGAGCAAATCTGGCCACGATCGCCGCGGGGGTCGGGGTGGTGGCGCAAAGCGAGCCACAAGCCGAACTCGAGGAAACCCAAGCGAAGTTTCGGGCCATGCTCGGGACGTTTCTCGCGGGCTAGTCGCTCGGAAGTAGCGAGCTCGATCTGAGGTGATTAGGCCGGTCGTGGTGTTGCCACCAGCCATGCTTCATGGACGTCATTTCGGCGCCATGCTTCGCTGAAGTCGACCACATCGAGGTCTGGAACGAGGTCCGGTAGTTCGCCTGGCTGGAGGAGAAAGCGAGCCGATGGGCGTTCGTGGCGTTCGAGGTTCGTCGTCGTCGCTATCGCAACGACGAGCCGTCCCCCGGGTGCGAGGACAGCTCCAAGGTGAGCGAGGAGGGTCCGATCGAGGTAGTGCACGCAGGTGATGGCATGCCACGGCCCAGCGGGGACCGTGCCGGTCGTCAGATCACGAACGACGGTGTCGACGCTGAGCCCAGAGTCGGCCGCCCGTGCTTCGACCGCCGCGAGCGCCACTGCCGAGACATCCGTGAGGGTGACGTCTGCGCCTCGATCGGCGAGCCACAGGCCGGCATCGCCCCAGCCGCAGGCCACGTCGAGCACCGGAGCCAACGTAGGAATTTCGGCGAGGGCGGTGCGCACAAGCTCCGGTGGCGAGAGCAGCTGTGGAATGGGCGCGTCCCGATAGCGGGCATCCCAGCGATCGGCATCCGAGGTTGGTGGCGCGTTCGGCGATGGATCGTTCACGATCCCAGTGTGGCAGTTGCCGCTATCCGAGCAGGCGACCGCAGAGTGCAACTGGCAACGAGTGCAGCTGGTAAGCAGTAGCCCATGAAGATCTCGCTTTTCGATTCACCCCAAGTCGTCGCTGACGGTGTCGCCAACGCAACCCGAGCGCAGGGCGCGGGGTTGTATCGCTATTGGTCGCCTCAGGTCATGAACGCGGACACGATGATGACGCTCGCTACAGTCGCCGCTGCGGTCCCCGATATCCAGCTCGGCACGTCGGTTATGGCCATGCAAACCATGCTTCCCCAGACCATGGCCCAACAGTCGCGCACACTCAATCAGATAAGCGGCGGGCGTTTTACGCTCGGTATCGGCGTCAACCACAAACCCGTGGTGACCAGCCGATGGGGCCTTCCGTGGGACAAGCCGTACAGCAGGTTTGTGGAGTACCTCGATGCACTGCAGCCGCTGCTCGCCGGTGACGCCGTCGATGTCACCGGAGAATTTGTTTCGCACAACACCGCAATCGCCGTCCCGGGCGAGGCGCCCGGACTGATGCTTGCGGCGCTTGGCCCCAAGATGCTCAATCTGGCGGGGGAGCGCAGCGGCGGGACGATCACCTGGATGACCGGCCCGAACACGATTGCAGACCACATCCGTCCCAACCTCGACAATGGTGGCGGTGGCGAGATCGTCGCAGGAGTGTCGATGGTCGTCACCGGGAGCGACGAAGAAACAGTCAATGCGCGGGACTGGGCGAACAAGGCGCTCGCGATCTATCCGCAGCTTCCGTCCTATCGAGCGGTGATGGACCGTGAAGGGGCAACCGAAGCTGCAGATCTGGTTCTGATCGGGAGCGCAGAAGAGGTCCGGGCCGGAATCGATAGCTATCAAAACGCCGGTGTTGACGAGATCGCGCTCAACCTGATCGGCTCGCCAGAGCAGAACGATCAATCTTGGGGTCTCATCCAAACGCTCGTATGAGCCGAGTAGTTGACGGTATGCCGCGACTCTTTTGTCATACGGTGCGTCATACACTCGAAGAACCGCACGACACACGGCGGATCAAATCCAGGAGGTATCCAGCATGGGTATGTTTGACAAGGTCAATGAAATGAAGGACAAGGCCGAAGGTCTCGCGGATCAGGCGAAGGACATGGCCAGCAAGGTTCCTGGTGGCGAAGGCATCGCCGAGAAGATCGACGAAGCAACCGAGAAGCTTGACGGCGTCACCGACAAGCTCCCAGGCGGCGGCGAATAGCAGCTGCTGATCACTGATCACTGTGAGAAACCCGGGCATATGCCCGGGTTTCTCCGCGTGTTGAGGTCATAGGCCGTACGGACCATTTGTCGGTCCCTCAGTCGTGTCGAAAAGTCAACTATGGAACAACCGCGTGGCGCGTCTGCGATCGACACAATTGAACGTCCGGTCCTGCCCCCGCTTCCGCCGGCGATCCACGCCGTCCGCAACCCGGGCGTGCACAGCGCACCGGCTCCCGTCGTCGAGAGCGTCGTCGACGAAACTGCGGTGGTCCATGAAGAGGTCGAGGTATTTACCCCGCCCGAAGCGCTCGCCCCTCCGGAACCGAACCCACCAGCCGTCGAGCTACCCCTCGAGAGCGCGGCCGAGGTCGTCGAGCCAATCACCGACGTCGTCATCGAGGCCGACGACACCGCAATGGCCGAGCCAGAAACCTCTTCTGCGAAAACGTCGCGTCTCACGCGGCTAAAGAAGTCCACGGCAGACGAGGCGAGCCCATCGGGTCTCGACCTGAACAACAAGAAGCTGCTGATCGCGCTGTTCTCGGTCTTTGCCGTCGTCTTTGTCGTCGCCGGAATTCGAGTCGCCGGGGTCTTCACGAACAGCTCGCTCGTGACCTCCTTGGAGCAAGGCGACTGCATCGAGGACTTCTTCACACCGAATCAGGGCGAATTTCGCGAGGTATTTCTCGTCGGAACGACCGATTGTGCGAACCCACACGCTTACGAGGTCTACGCGGTCGGCGACTCGGTGTACACCGAATCGGCGTACCCGGGTATCGATGGAGTATTCGCCGTTGCCCAATCGTATTGTGATGACCAGTACGCCTCGTTCGTCGGAGGTGACTTCTTATCGTCTCCATGGAACGTGTGGACGTTCGCTCCGACCGAGGACCGTTGGAATGCGGGCGAGCGCAACGTGCAGTGCATCGTTGGCGACTTCGACCAGACCGAGTTGACGACCGGCTCGTTGCAGAACGCCGGTCGATAGCGATCTTCTAGCGATCTCGCTGCTCTATCTAGGCGGCGAGCGATGCCTGGCCACCTTCGGTTGCGCCGGGTTCGACGAGTTCGCCATCGTGAGGCGTATCGACGGTCCCGTTTACGCCCGGAGCGTTCATGGCGGTCCGATCGATCGCCCGAATCCACAACCCGGTGATCAGGACCACGCCGAGCGTGCCGGGAACGGTCCACCCGTTGAGGCTGCTCAACCAACCAACCGACAGGATCGTCATCAGCGATGTCATGACGTAGATCATCGTCATGCGCTCGATCGTCACGACCGCAACCCCGGCGGAGAAGAGAACAGCGAATGGCACGAGCAGTAGGCCGGTGTCGTAGATCAACAGGTGCGGCGAGATGAGGATGGAGAGCAACATCGCGAAACCGGACAGTGCGGCGGTGTTCTGCCGCCAACGACGCAGCGCAAAGAACATGGCAATAGTGCCAAGGCCGACGTAGGCGAGTAACGAGATTGGGTGCGACCCAATCTCGGTTCCGACGGCACGGTTAACGACCTCAGCGAGGGTTGGTTGATTGGCGATGACCTCTTGTTCGAGTGCAGAGCGGGCATCGAGTGCTCCGAAGAACAGGCGCCACTGTTCGAATCCGCCGATGACGGTCAACGCAACGATGCTCGAACCTACGGCGAGAGCGGCCGCTAGGGCCGGGTACCAGCGCCGCCAATCGAGCAGCCACCACACGGCGACGCCGAGGAGAAGCGTTGGTTTGAGGACGGCGAGCCCGGCGACGAGGCCTGCAGCCACAGGCCGATCGTCAACGCTCAGGCGATGGATAGCGGCGACCCAGACGATAGCGAGAAAGCCTGTTTGTGCGTGGTGGATGTTGGCAATGCCGAAGGGCATTATCAGCGCCGCGATGGCAGACCACCAGGGCAACCGCAGCAGTCGCACGGCAGCGAAGATCCCAATGACCCCGACGGCCATCCACAGCATGAGCGCGGTCTGGCTGGGGAGCGCTGCAAACGGCCGGATGAACAACGCGAACGGGGGAGGGCTAATGAACACATCGAGCTCTCGGGCGGTGTCTGCGAGGTACTGATCATTCGCTGCTTCGGCGAGGAAGGCGTCGGGGTCATAGGCGGTCTCCGCCTTGCCGTCGTTGACGAGTCGTCCACCGAGGTGCAGCACCCGAAAGTCGGTGAACGCGAGCGCACGGTTCACCCAAAAGCCGAACCCGTAGATCACGAGCGCGAACAGCAGGCACATCCTCACGAAGCGCGCGCTGGTTGAATCGGGTGAACCCATTGGTACCAATCGACGGATCGGCCGATCGAATTAGGTCAGGTAGGCGTGAAGGTCTGCGAGAGATGCGACGCGGGTGATGCCGTCGATGTCTCGAAATCGGTTCTTCGGGTCGAGGGCGAATACGTGCATGCCAGCCGCCAGCGCGCCGAGGACACCTGGCTGGCTATCTTCGACGACAGCACATCGAGCTGGGGCGACGTCGAGCACCTCTGCGGCGTGCAGAAATACGGTGGGGTCGGGTTTCCACGCGTCGACGTCGTATGCGCTGACGAGGCGGTCGTGGGCGAAGAACGGCAGCAGGTTCGTAGCTCCGAGACACAACTCCATCTTGGCCACCGGCGCATTCGACGCGACCGCCAGTGGTGTGGACGACGCTGCCAGGGCTGACAGGAGGCCATGAGCACCGGGAATCTCGTCGAGCCCCTCCTCGATTGCTGCGGTTTGTCGCGCACGAAAAGAATCGAAGATGTCCTCGGGAAGCGGCGAACCGGAGCGCCGCTCGATTTCGGCGAAGACCACATGCAGGTCCGCCCCGACGAACCGATCGATGTCCTCGGCGTAAACCTCGGCTCCGGCCTCGACAGCGATCTCACCAACGACGGTGAGGGTGATGGTCTCGCTATCTACCAGCGTTCCGTCGTGGTCGAAAATGACTGCGTCGATCGTCATGGAAAGAACGGTAACGGCGGGTCAGGCCCGCCGGTACCGATCGCACCGATTGGCGGCTGTTATCCGCGCATCTTTTCGGCGTTTGGGTCCCAGATCGGTTCGGTTCGCAATGTCGCATCGCGCATGACCCCGAGAATCTCGATCTGCCACCCGCTCGTCTTCTCTGCGTGTTCTGCGGGTACATAACCCATAGCCACGGACACCTCGCTGTTGTGCGCATAGCCGCCCGAGGTCACCCAGCCGACAACGTTGCCGTCGAGCCACACGGGCTCGTCGCCAATCACGTCGGCCTCACCGGGACCATTGGGAACATCGACCGTCCAGGTGCACAACTTGCGTGCTGGCCCGGCTTCCTTGATCGCAACGAGGGCATCGCGTCCAATGAAGTCTTTGTCGAGGTCGACGAACCGATCGAGGTTTGCTTCGAACGGGTCGTAGATGGGACGGTACTCGCGGGCCCACGAACCAAAGCTCTTCTCGAGCCGCAGCGAATCGAGCGTCTTTGAGCCAAAGAGTTCAAGCCCGAGGTCCGCTCCGGCTTCCATGATCTGGTCGAAGACGTAGCGCTGGTAACTCGCTGGCATCCAGAACTCGTAACCAAGGTCGCCCGAGAAGGTCACGCGTCCGCACATGACCTTGGCCCAGCCAAGCTCGATCTCTTGAAATCCCATGAACCGGAAGTTCTCGGCCGAAACGTCCGAGTCGGTGAGGCGTTCGAGCAGTTCTCGACTCTTCGGGCCGGCGATCGACAGTCCGCACATTTCATAGCCGAGCGTGCGATACGTTACCGAACCGTCGGAGGGCAACAGAGACTCGAAGTAGCGCTGGTAATAGCGGGTAGCGACGCCAGAGCCGAACATCATGAACCGTTCGCCAGCGCTGGTCGTGTTTCCGGTGGCTCCGCCGGTAAATGTGCTGAGCGGGCCCTCCGGAACGCCTGGCGTTGCGGGGAGACAGGCAACGGTGAGGTCGCCAATGAGCTTGCCATTGTGGTTTGTCATTGGGGTCAGCGACATACGGCCGGGCTTGGGTATTCGACCAGCGAGGGTGTTATCGAGCCATGCTCGGGCTCCGGGGCCGTTGAAGACGAACTTCGCAAAGCCGGTGGTTTCCATGAGTCCCACGCCGTTGCGTACTGCGAGGGTGGCCTTGCGCACTTGGTCCCATGAGTTGCTGCGGCCCCACGTGAATTCTTCGACCGGTTCCTCTCCTTCGGCCTGGTACCACTGGGCGCCTTCGAGGCCGTAGCTGTTGCCCCACACGGCGTTGGCATCGACGAGCTTGTCGTAGATGGGAGAGGTCTGCAGGTTGCGGCCTTCGGGAAGGAACTCGTTCGGGAACGTAATCCGGAATCG
>CALBVK010000083.1 GCA_937969345.1 uncultured Acidimicrobiales bacterium | reverse complement strand
TTTCGGGGTGCGTGCCTTTCGCTAGGTGCGTGGCTTCTGCAGAGTGCGTTCGAGCTTGCGGTAGTGGGCGTCGAACACATCGCTGACATCGGCCGAACGTGCGCCATAGCTATGGATTGGTCGACGCGCTCCGAGGGCCTCGGCCACGATGACACGCTGCGGAATGGCGGGCTTCCAGATCGAACGTTTGCCGACGATCTTTCCCAATTCGTCGAAGCGGCTCTGCGCTTCGCTGGAGATCGCCGGTTGCCGGTTCACGATTACACCGCCGAGATCAAGCTCGGGGTTCACCTGATCCCACACGTCGTCAATGACGTCGGCCACGGCCGCCATCGTGTTGTTTGCGAACGCCGATGACTCGGTCACGACGAGAGCCACATCAGCAGCCGCCAGCGCATTGACCGTAATTGGCCCGAGCCCTGCTGGGCAGTCAATGAACGTGATGTCATGGTCGTCGTCAACGCCCTTGAGCACCTTTCCAAGGGCCCGAGCAGATGTCTTTGGCCCACCTTCAGGCAGCCATTGCTGCATCCCTAATCCACCCGAGATGACCTGTAGTGCAGGGTCCCACGTTGACGGAACGATCGAATTGCTCGCCGCGCCAAACCCCCCACCCTTAAGTGCCTCGACAAGGCCAGATGGTCCGTCGAGTCCGAGCGCCCACGCTGCACTGGCTTGCGGGTCGAGGTCGACCACCAACGCTGACCGACCTGACGACATCGCAGCCGAGACAAGTCCGAGCGTTACCGTCGTCTTCCCGACTCCGCCTTTTTGGTTGAGGATCGCTACCCGCGCCATCATTTTCTCCCTCGACACACGTGCGTCTCACGTACTGCCGTATGAAGCTACAGTCAGCGAGCGCTACTCGATACCGGGAATTGCGATTGCCCCAGTGCGCTGTAACTCCTGGACACCGAATGGTTGGAGTTTTCCAAGGAAGTCATCGAGATCGTTCGGGCGGCTCGACAACGAGATCATCATCTGAGTGCCTCCGACGCGAATGACGCTTCCGCTGAAGCCAGCGACGAGCTCCTCGACCTCTGCGACACGAGATTCATCTTCGACATCGAGGCGAACAAGAACCATTTCGCGCAACGCGGAGTGTTCGCCATCGAGTTCCTGGATATCGACAACGTTGATGAGCTTGTCCAGCTGCTTCTTGATCTGGTCGATCGGCGCTGACTCGGCGTCGACCACGATCGTGATGCGGCTCAGGGTCTCGTTCGTCGGTGCCACAGCGAGCGATTCGATGTTAAACCCTCGACGGGCGAACAGGCCGGCGACCCGAGCCAGGACACCAGCTTTGTTTTCGACGAGTACAGCGAGCGTGTGGGTTTCGGCGAGTTGTGATCGTTTCATCGTTCGTCCTCCAGGCGGGCTGCCATCTTTTCTTGGAACGGCGGAACCACAACCTCAGAGTTGCTCTTGCCACCCGGAACCATTGGGTACACGTTCTCTTCGGACTCGGTCACGAACTCAACAACGACCGGACGATCGTTGATGCTGTTGGCCTTCTCGATCGCCGCCTCAACCTCGTCTGGGTCCTCAACGCGAATTGCGACGCAGCCCATGGCTTCGGACAACTTGATGTAATCAGGCACTGGGCCGGACAGGTCGACCTCGGAGTAGCGGTTGTCGTAGAACATCTCCTGCCACTGGCGGACCATTCCGAGATAGCTGTTGTTCAGCAACGCAACCTTGATCGGGATCTTCTCGACGGCAGCGGTAATGAGCTCTTGACAGGTCATCTGGAAGCAGCCGTCGCCATCGACTGCCCATACGGTGCGGTCCGGCATGCCGGCCTTCGCGCCGATCGCTGCTGGGATCGAGTACCCCATGGTTCCGAGACCACCTGAGTTCAGCCAGGTGTATGCGTGGTCGAACTTCCAGTACTGGCTGGCCCACATCTGGTGCTGGCCAACTCCTGAAGCAACGATCGTGTCTTCTGGCGATCCGTCACGGAGCCGTT
Organism: uncultured Acidimicrobiales bacterium; assembly: GCA_937969345.1. GTDB lineage: Bacteria > Actinomycetota > Acidimicrobiia > Acidimicrobiales > SHLQ01 > SHLQ01. The sequence goes on along the minus strand of CALBVK010000083.1, from coordinate 5,117 downwards.
CAAGCACCATCTGTGGTTTGAGCTTGCCCCCTGGTTCGGCAGGTTCGTATGCCAATGGGTAAACCTCTTGCCAGCCGCTGAGCTTGGAGCGCCACTCGGTGTGATCGACCGACGTCGCGGAGCCAATCTCGTCCAGCATCGCCGTGATGACGTTCTTCGCGTCTCCGCGGATTGCGACGTCAGCTGCGCGAATCTTATTGAGCTCTGCGGGGTCGATGTCGACGTGTACGACCTTGGCGTCCGGAGCAAAGCCGTCAAGACGCCCGGTGACCCGATCGTCGAAACGACTACCGAGCGCGATGAGAAGGTCGGATTCCTGCATGGCCATGACAGCGGTGTAGTTGCCGTGCATACCAGGCATGCCGAGGTTGAGTTCGTGACTGTCTGGCAACGCGCCGCGGGCCATCAGAGTCGTCACGACGGGAATGTTGAGCTTCTCCGCCAACGCACGGAGCTCGGCGGCCGCACGCGACTTGAGAATGCCGCCGCCTGCGTAGATAACCGGACGATTTGCCTGCAACATCAACTCGACGGCGGCCGTAATGTCTTCGGGCTTGCCGTCGAGGACCGGCTTGAACCCCGGCAGGTCGACCGGAATTGGATCCTTCCACGTCATGGCCGAATCGGGGTTCATGGCGTCGGTGATGTTCTTTGGCAGGTCGATCAAGACCGGGCCGGGGCGACCATGGGTGGCGATGTGAAACGCCTCGTGCACGATCTGCGGAATATCGTTCGGGTCCGAAACCAAGTAGTTGTGCTTGGTAATCGACATGGTGATGCCGGTGGTATCGGTCTCCTGAAACGCATCGGTCCCGATCAGCCCATAGGGAACCTGTCCGGTGATCGCAACCATCGGCACCGAGTCGAGGTACGCGTCGGCGAGTGGGGTCACGATGTTCGTGGCCGCTGGACCGCTGGTCACCATGACGACGCCAGGCTTGCCGGTCGCATGTGCGTAACCGCTGGCCATGTGGCCGGCTCCTTGTTCGTGACGCACGAGAACATGGCGGAGACCGGCGTCGAGCACCGAGTCGTACACGGGAAGGATGGCGCCACCGGGGTAGCCAAATACCACCTCGACACCTTCGTATTCGAGGGCCTTGAGGAGAGCCTGTCCTCCGTCCATCTGCATGTCTTGCTCCTAATCGGTGAGCCGGATTGTGGTTTGCGCCAAAAAACAAGAAGCCTTCCCGGTTGGGAAGGCGACGTACACGGCAACGGGGCCGTGTACTAAATAACTACTACGACGAGGTTTTGGCGGAAATTCACGTTGAGAGTATGCCCCTGGATGTCCTCGCAAGGCAACATGAGACGGTGGTTAACCTCAATCTGCGGAAGGGTGTCTTCCCCGGCTCCTTCAATCCGCTCACCATTGCGCACCTTGAGGTGGCTCGGAGAGCCCGCGTAGATCACGCCCTCGATGAGGTCCACCTCGTCGTATCCGAAGTGGCACTAGACAAGCCCGCTCCCCCGGGACCGTCGTTCGCCGAGCGCATCTCGCTGCTCGAAGCCGACGCTGCAGAGTTCGACTGGCTGCATGTTGCAACGACCACCGAGCAGCTCATCGTCGACATTGCGTCCGGATACGACGTCGTGATTATGGGCGCCGACAAGTGGCGACAGGTAAATGAGGCGCACTACTACGGATCACCGGCCGAACGCGACGACGCTCTGGCACGCCTTCCGCAGGTGGTCGTGGCTCCCCGCGCCGGCGACGCTGTTCCCGATGACCTACGGCTCGAGACCTCCGCAGAGATCCACCATGTCTCGTCGACTCAGGCGCGCTCTGGCGACCGAACGATGATGGCACCGCATGCGGCAGCGAAGTGGGCTGACTCGCCCATCATCCGGCGCTGTGGGGACTCCGAAGGGATCTTGGCCGCAGAGATCTACCTCGAGAGTCGCCGCGCCGCAGCTCCCGCAGTGCCGCCGTCGATTCACCCCGACGACGATGCCGTGCGTTGGTTTACACAGCATCTGATGCGCACCGCCGACGTCTGGCTCGCCGAAATCGACGATGCGCCGATTGCGGTCATGGCCCTCACAGACGGTTGGCTCGATCAGCTGTACGTTCTCCCCGACCACTGCAACCGCGGAATCGGAAGCGCGCTCGTTCGACACGCCCAATCGATCCAAACCCAGCTGGATCTCTGGACGTTTCAACGCAACGAGGGAGCGCAACGCTTCTACGAGCGACATGGCTTCGTCGAGATTGCGCGAACCAATGGCGACAACGAAGAAGGTGCGCCGGACATCAGATATCGATGGCGGGCCGATCGCAGCTAGTCGATGGTCGAATAACTCGTGGAGCGGTCCGTGCTGCGAGCCACACCAACCTCGGCAACCGCCGATCGAAGGTCGGCGAGGTAATCGTCGATGACTCCGGTGTTCGAGTTCGACACCGTGCTGTGCAACGAGTCCGGAGGCTTCTGACGATCGTGATACCAACCGTCGACCTGCAGCGCGTCGCCGAGGGCAAATACGTCGAGTGCGACCTCGCTCGCCGGGTCGGCGGCCATCGCCACGAGGTGGAACCGCCCGTCGCCGAGGACACGGAGGCCGTCGATCTCGGCAATGCCATCGCGCATTCGGTCTGCGTTGTCGAGGACGGATCGAGTGAGTTCGACGTAGCCCTCCATACCCAGGTGCTGGATTACCGCCCAAGCTGCTGCCATTGGCAGACCCGAGCGGGTTCCTTGCAGGTTTGGCGATGCATAAAAGCCGCCAAGCCAGTCATCGAACACGAACGTTTGATACTTCCGCAGCTCCTTTGAGCGGTGCAGCACGACGCTGACGCCCTTTGGGGCATAGCCGAGTTTGTGAATGTCGGCGGACATCGAAGTGACGCCCGGAACCCGAAAGTCCCATGGAGCAACGGGGCGCCCAAGCCTCTCGGCGAACGGCACAAAATAGCCACCCATGCACGCATCGACGTGGCAGTTGGCATCGACCGACTGTGCGAGTGCTGCGATGCCCTCGATGTCGTCCATGACGCCTTGGGGATACTGCGGCGCGGACCCGACTACCAGCGCAGTGTTTTCGTTGACGAGCTCGGCCATGGCCTGCACGTCGGCCGTCCAGTCGGGTCGCACCGATGCCTTGCGCACCGTCAGCCCGAAGAGGTGTGCAGCTTTGTGGAACGCAGCATGCGCGCTTTCGGCCAACACGATCTCGGGAGCTGTCACTCCTCGTTCGGCCTTGGCACGCTCCCGTGCGGCCTTCACCGCGCACAAGATCGATTCGGTACCACCGCTCGTGAGAAAGCCAGCGGTCCCATCGGGGCCGTTGAGCAAAGAGGCTGTCCAGCCGACTACCTCAGACTGAATTTCGCGCAACGACGGAAACGCAAACGTGTTGAGCGCATTCTCGTGCAAGTACATCGAGGCGGCCCGCTCCGCGACCTCGCGAACCTCAGGCCCGCCGTCGTAGACCATGCCGAACGTTCGTCCGTCCTCCCACCGAACATCGGTGATGCGCTTCGCTGCAAGGTCGGCGATGACCTCATTGGATGGACGACCAGCGACTGGGAAGGACATTTTCGAATGGTAGTCCGCTCAATATGTCAGGACATAGGTCTCTTAGATGCGAGGCGCCATCGCGGCGTTTGGCTTCGATGCAGCTGCTCCTACCGTTCCGCCACCATATGCACCCGCTGCGGCGCCCTTGACTAGTACGACGAACCAGGTACCCTCTGCTATTGCACGAGGAGGTTGGCATCATGGCCAAGAAGTACACAGACGAGCAGTCCTTTTGAACCAATGAGTAAGCGACGTCGAGGGTTCCCCTAGCGAAACCCGCGTCAAACGAGGCGACCGGAAGGTCGGCCTCGACAAAGAACTCATCGAGAAACTCGGCAACAACGATCCCTGTCCATGTGGGTCGGCGCGCCGGTTCAAGAATTGCTGCCGCAACAGCGGCAAATTTCGACGACTCCAATGGCCACTACTACCGCCGCGACTGAACGGCGGTGCTGGCCCCTCCCTACGAAGGCACAAATGACCACGCAAACACGCGCCAAGCGAATGGTGCGCAGCGGCCGCATAGACCAACGCGATCGAGCAACCAAGAGACGGCGCACGGAAGCGCCTTCTCAGCACGACGGCGAAGAAGAACTGTTTGACACCTTGCTACGGCTCGCAACAGCCTTCCTCGATGAATTCGACGATGACTCAGGTGCCCGTATCCCCCTGGACCAGTATCTGTCGTTCGTTGCTATGCCTTATGTGCCGATCGCCGAGCGTTTACGACTCCTAGCAATCGCGTCTGAGAGGCGCGTGCCCTGGGAGGTTACCGATCAGATCTACGCTGTGGCGACGCACGAAGACCCGCTGGACACAGTCGTCCTTGCATCTCGGGCGATCACGGCGAGAAGGTTCGGCTACAGCGACCAAGCCAGGCGGGTCGAGCTTGAGGCAGCTCAACTCGGAGCAACTCTCGCTCCTGATCAACCCGAATGGGAGTATCGCCTCGGCATGTACTTCTACGACATAGAGCGCAACAACGAGACTGCGCTCACCCATTTCGACCGAGCGATCGGTCTTGGCGCAACCGACGGCTTGACCATGTTGTACCGGGCCCGCGCACTCCACGACTTGGGTCGATGGGATGAGGCAATAGCTGCGTACAACGATGTGCCGCTAGGCGACCTCGACAGGCCGTGGATGGCGTGGCGAATTCACTTTCTCATTGAGGAACGTGCTACCTGTCTCTACTTTGCCGGGCGCCACCACGAGGCGTTCAATGAGTTCGACCGCGTGCTAACTCGATACGAGACCCAGCCACATCTGTTGCCGCGGACTGAACACGATTCATTCCTACCTCTCGCCGCCGACAAGTTCCCGCAGCTAGCTGAACGGGTCGCGAACCTGTTCCGTTCGCTCTAGGGGCTACCCCTTAAGCCGCTCGTTGGTCGGATCAAAGAGTGGCCCCTTGACCATCGTGGCGACGTGATCGACCCCGGTCGCTCGGACGGTGACGCTGGCTCCGAGATCGATGCGGTCGGCATCGATGAATGCGTGCGCGATGTACGAACCCACGTTGAGGCCATCGCCGCCACCGGCTACATAGCCAATGACGTTGTCGTCCGCGGGGTCGCCGGACATGACCGGCTCCCACCC
>CALBVK010000082.1 GCA_937969345.1 uncultured Acidimicrobiales bacterium | reverse complement strand
CGAAGCAGAGGCCTTCCGGCTGCGATGCCGTGAGGTTCTCGAAGAACACGCAACTGGCGGTGGCCGCGATATCGATATCGCAAAGCGCTTCTTGGCGGCGGTGAACGACGCCGGGCTCGGTGGCATCGTGTATGACACCGCTTACGGCGGCGCCGGACTCACCAAGGCCCACGACAAGATTTGGCGCGCTGAGAAGTCCAAGTTCCCAACCATGGATGCCGAGTTCGTCATCTCTCACGGCATGTGTTTGCCGGTCATGAACGACTTTGGCACCGAGGAACAGAAGAAAAAGTACATGCCCGCCATGATCAGTGGTGAGGACATGTGGTGCCAGATGTTCTCCGAACCGGGCGCTGGGTCCGACGTTGCGAGCCTTCAGACCAAAGCCATGCTCGATGGCGATGAGTGGATCATCAACGGTCAAAAGGTCTGGACCACCCTCGCTCACAAGTCGTCCTATGGCGTACTGATTGCCCGCACGAACCCCGAGGTCGCAAAGCACGCTGGCATCTCGATGTTTATGGTCGATATGAACGCACCTGGTGTGGAGATTCGCCCGATCCATCAGATCGACGGCGGAACGCATTTCAACGAAGTGTTCTTCACCGATCTTCGGATTCCCAAGGACTGGCTGCTCGGCGAGCTAAACAACGGCTGGAACCAGGCGACCGCCATGCTCATGTACGAGCGTGTGGCGATTGGTTCCATGGGCGGAGGCGACATCACCCAGCCGAACTTCGACCTGCTGGCCGAGGCAGCACGCAAGAACGGCAAGATCGGCGACCCCGTGGTTCGCGATGAGCTCATGCAGTTGTATGTCATGGAGACCTGCAAGTCGATGGTTGCGCTCCGTACCCGGGCCGAGATGAAGGCCGGCAAGGCCCCCGGCCCCGGTGGGTCGATCGGCAAGCTATCCGGATCGATCATCCTTCGTCGGGTACGGGAGATCGGGCAGAACATCCACGGCATCGATTCGATTGCGTGGCAACACGAAGGCGATGGTGGCGAACGGCTGAACAAACATGTGCTCAGTAGCTTCCAGGCCGGTATTGCCGGCGGCACCGATGAGATTCAACGCAACATCATTGGCGACCGCGTGCTCGGACTCCCAAGGGACGTCTCCGTAGACAAGGGCGTCCCATTTAACGAGCTGAAGACCAGCTAAGACGCCCGTGGCGATGTTTCGAGGCCAGTGGGAACTCTTCCAAATTCAAGGTCGAGAAACTCCGGGAGCGAAGCGGCGCGTCCCATGTAACGAGCTGAAGACCAGCTGATCGTTGCTAGGCGAGCAGGCTCTTTTCGAGGCGTCGGTTGGCCCGCCAACCAAAGAACGCGGTGAAGCCCACGAGAACGAGCAAGTGGCCAACGTCGGCGAGTCCTGCGGTGCCAAGTGCGAGGCTTCGGCACAAGGCTACGCCGTGATAGAGGGGTGTGAATTGTACGACGACCTGCACCCAGCTGGGGTACACGGTGATGGGGTAGAAGGTGGCGGAGCCGATGAACAAGACCTGGAGCGCCAGGCTGAAATAGTCGAAGTCGTGCCAGTTCCGAACGAATGTGGTCGCAAAGATTCCAATCGCCGAGATCGAAAACCCGATCAGCGCGGAGACCGGGATGATCAGAATCGCCCACGGTGAAGCCACGAGTCCGAACAACACCGTGAGGATCAGAAACGACGTCGCATAAGCGGTGGATCGGAGAACCGACCAGACGGCCTCTCCGATCACGACGTTGGTGATGGTGACTGGCGTCGTGATGATCGAATCGAAGATCTTTAGCTGCTTGAGCTTGAAGTAGAAGTTGAAGGTGGCATCGAACGCTGCGCCGTTCATGGCGGACACGGCGATGAGGCCAGGGGCCACGAACGCGGTGTATTCGACGAGCTCGCCACCGAATTCGATGTCGTCAATGATCGTGCTCAGCCCAGCGCTAATACCGATCAGCCAGAAGATCGGTTCGAAGAATCCGGCGACCAAGATGACCCAGTCACGCCGGAAGAAAATGATATTGCGCTCGACGATCGCCCGGACGGCAAAGGTGTTGGTGATCACGAGGTCAACGCCTTTCGAAAACCACCGAACGACAGAGCCCAGCCAACAGCGATCCACGCCAAGATCACCGCGACATGGAGCAGCGAAGGCACCAACTCGGCCCGTTCGTTGATGAGGTCTCGAGCGACCTCGATGCCGTGGTAGGTCGGAAAGAACTTGATCACGGTTGCGATGGCGCTGGGGAGTGTGTCGATACTCGAAAACGTCCCAGAGAAGACGAACAGCGGTGTCAGTACGAGTCGGGCGACGACCGAGAAGCCGTCGCCGCTCTCTTTACGACTGGTGAATGCGAGCACACCAGCAGCTGCGGACATGGCCGTGAGGCCGGCAATGAACGGCGTCAGCAGTGCGCCGAAGCCGCTCCAACCAATCGCAATCAACAAGACGGTGAGGAAGGCGACCGACGACAACGCGTTGAGGATCCCCATCCACACCAGGCGTCCCGTCATTGCATCGGTGAATGTGGCCGGGGAGCGCACCACGTTTTTGTACATGCCTTCCCACCGAAGGGCTGCGAGCGCCTGCCACAGGCTGCTAAACCCGCCTTGCAATGTGGCGGTTCCGATCATGACCCCCGGGCCAACGAAGTGCAGATAGTCAGGCGTGCCGAGACTCGAAACATCGTCGACTTGGGACCCGATTCCCCAACCGAGCGCCAGCATTGTGAAGACCGGGCTGAGGAACCCAGACAACAGCACGGTCTGGAGCGTTCGGCGCGTTTGGACCGCGTGATGCTCGACGACATGCCAGACACTCGATGGGCGTGGCGAGACCGAGGTCATCAGTCGACGAGCTGACGGCCGGTACGGGCAAGGAAGACGTCTTCGAGCGTCGACCGGCGAATGAGCGAGCTATTCGGTTCGACCCCGAGGTCTCTGATGTGGCGTAGTGCCGCAGCTCCGTCGTCGGCGTAGATAAGGACACGGTTGCGGAGCACCTCGGTGCGAAACGGCAGGTCGTGGCTCAGCGTTTGGTCGTCGGCGAGGCGCAGCTCAAGAACCTCCGCTGTCGTCGACTCGGCAATCAACGATGACGGTGTCCCCGAGGCGACGATCTCTCCGCCGTCCATGATGACCAGACGATCGGCGAGCTGTTCAGCCTCATCCATGTAGTGCGTCGTGAGTAGTTGTGTTACGCCGCGCTCTTTGAGTTCGTACAGGCGGTCCCACAAAAGCTGGCGGGCTTGGGGATCCAGACCGGTCGTGGGTTCGTCGAGAAGGACGAGGTCCGGGGTGTTCACGAGCGCACGGGCGATCGTTAGGCGACGGCGCATTCCTCCCGACATTGTTTCAACGCGGGTGTCGGCGCGGTCGGTGAGCTGAGCGAATTCGAGCAGCTCGGTTGCGTTCTGCTTTGCCTCGGACCACGACTGCCCGAAGTAGCGGGCGTAGGTGGTCAGGTTCTCGTAGACGGTCAGATCGGCGTCGAGCTGGTCTTCTTGGGGAATGACCCCCAGCCGGCCTCGGATCTCACGTCCGTGGGTTGCGGCGTCCATGCCGAGGATGGTGAGCGCACCAGATGTTGGCGGGCTTACGGTCGACACCATTCGCATCGTGGATGTCTTGCCTGCCCCGTTCGGTCCGAGCAGCGCGAAGGTCTCGCCCGAGCGAATCTCAAGATCGATTCCGTTCACTGCGACGAAGTCATCGAATCGTTTCGTGAGTTCGTGTGCTGTCACCGCCAGATCCATTGGTCGAACGCTATCGCACTCGACGAGTTCCTGAGAATGGCTGTCATCTGTTCTTGTGTCTATTGCGCCCAGTGGACTGCGTGCTTCTCAGACGGGTGGAACTACCGACGATGTCACATGCGGAAAGGGTCAAAAGCCGAGATACCATGACCCGCATGTATGCCGTGATCAAGACTGGCGGTCGTCAGTACCGCGTAGAAGAGGGCCAAGTCCTCGACGTCAATCGCATTGGCGATGTCGACGCAACCGATTCTCTCACCCCTGTACTCCTCGTTGATGGAGACACGGTGCTCGCAACCCCTGACCAGCTGTCAAAGGCATCGGTCGGGATCAAGGTTGTCGAAGACACTCGTGGCCCAAAGATCAACGGGTTCACGTACAAGAACAAGTCCAACCAGCGCAAGCGCTGGGGTCACCGTCAAGCCATCAGCCGTATCGAGGTCACCTCGATCAAGGCCGGCTGAACTTCTTAAGGAGAGCTTCTTATGTCAAAGACAAAGGGTGGCGGTTCCACACGGAACGGTCGCGATTCAAACGCACAGCGCCTCGGCGTAAAGGTCTACGACGGCGGCGTGGTTAGCGCAGGCTCGATCATCGTTCGCCAGCGTGGCACGAAGATCCATCCAGGGACCAACGTTGGACGTGGCGGCGACGACACACTGTTCGCAACCGCTGACGGCCGCGTCAAGTTCGGCTCGCGCAACGGTCGCAAGCTCGTCGACATCCTCACGGATTAAGACCCACACTCACTTTCTATTTGTAGAAACCAGCACGCGTTCGTGCTGGTTTTTGCGCGTCAGGGTACGTTTCTTCCATGTCCAACTTTGTCGATGAGTGCAACATCAATGTGCAAGGCGGCGATGGTGGCGCGGGATGTGTGTCGTTTCGTCGAGAAGCACACGTCTCAAAGGGCGGCCCCGATGGCGGCGACGGTGGTAACGGAGGCAGCATCTGGCTTGTCGCTGATCACAACTCCGCATCGCTCTTAGCATTTCGTGACCATCCACATCGCAAGGGCGGGAGTGGAAAGCACGGCAGTGGCGGAAAGAAGCACGGTTCGGCATCTCCCGATGTCGAAGTGTCGGTTCCCGAGGGCACCGTGGTTTACCACTTCGATGGCACCCAGCTCGCCGACCTGTCTCATCACGGCGACCGGTTTCTCGCGGCAGCTGGCGGCGAAGGTGGCAAAGGAAACGCACGCTTCCTCTCGAACAAGCGCCGTGCGCCAGCCTTCGCCGAACAGGGCGAGGAAGGTGAGGAGCGGTGGCTGCGCCTCGAGCTCAAGCTTGTGGCCGACGTTGCGCTCGTCGGCTTCCCAAACGTAGGCAAGAGCACCCTGATCTCTCGAATCTCGGCGGCGAAGCCGAAGATCGCCAACTACCCCTTCACCACGCTCGAGCCGAACCTCGGTGTTGTGCGGATCAACGACGACAAGGACGACTTCGAGATGGTCGTCGCCGACATTCCCGGCCTGATCGAGGGTGCCGCCGAAGGCCGCGGCCTCGGTCACCAGTTCTTGCGCCACGTCGAGCGCGCCCGGGTCCTTTGCGTCCTGCTCGACCTTGCTCCCTGGGACGAGACCAGTCCGCAAGAGCAAGAGCGTGCACTGCTCGCTGAGCTCGAGGCATACCAGCCCGATCTCCTCAAACGGCCTCGGGTTGTGGTTGGTTCGAAGGCCGATATGGCCATCGATGTCGACTACGACGGTCTGCAAATCTCGTCGATCACTGGCGAGGGCCTCCCGAAGCTCGTTGGGCAACTCGCCGACGCGGTGAAAGAAGCTCGTGCCGAACAAGCAGCGATCGATGACAGCGAGATCGTGATTCATCGTCCCGTAGCCGAGACGATCGAGGTCGAGCAGATCGCCGATAACCAGTACGTCGTCCACGGACGTCAAGCGTTGCGTGCTGTTCGGCTGAGCGACCTCACCGATCCAACCGCGCTCGAGCACGCCCAGAATCGTCTCGACTCGCTCGGTGTCTACAAGGCACTGCGCAAGGTGGGGGCGCGAGAGGGCGATGTCGTGCACATTGGCGACATGTCCTTTGAGTACGAGGAGGACTAGTGAGTCGCGTTGTCGTCAAGATCGGCACCTCCTCGTTGACGAACGAAGCGGGTGTCATCGACCGTTCGATCATCGAGCGGGTGGCGAACGAGATCTCACGGTTACGGGTCGACGGCCACATCGTCACGCTGGTGACCTCGGGCGCAATCGCAGCGGGTATGCCCGTTCTTGAAATTCCGCCCTCGCAGCGGCCGACTGACTCGGTGACGTTGCAGGCGTTGAGCTCCATCGGACAACCCGCACTGTTGCGCAGCTGGTCCGAGGCCTTTGCCGACTACGGGGTGGCGATAGGCCAGATACTCCTCGCTCCACACAATTTCGGAGAGCGAGCCCAGTACTTGCATGCTCGCTCGACCTTGTCGAAGCTGCACGAGTTGGGCGTCGTGCCGTTGATCAACGAGAACGACGCCGTCACCGATGCTGAGATCCGCTACGGAGACAACGACCGGATCGCAGCACTCGTCGCCCAGCTCGTCGACGCGGACACACTGATTCTGCTCACCGACACCGACGGCGTCCTGACTGCCGATCCCCGTATCGATCCAACCGCCTCGCTCATCGAGGAGATCGTCGAATTCGACCAGTACCTCGAGTCACTCGTCGGGGGAGCAGGCACGGTGCGTGGTTCGGGTGGAATGGCCTCCAAGCTGACCGCTGCGAAGATCGCAGCATGGTCAGGCGTGCGGACCGTGATTGCGAACGCCCGCCGACTTAACGTCCTCGTCGATGCCGTTAGCGGTATCGATGGCGTGGGCACGACGGTTCTGCCTCGCCAAACCACCCTGTCGGCCCGCAAACTCTGGATCGGCTTCGCCATGCCCGCGGTCGCGACGGTCACGGTCGATGATGGCGCCGCCGCTGCACTGGCCGAAGGTGGCCGGTCGTTGCTGGCCGTGGGAGTCACCGGCATCGTGGGCAACTTTGACGCTGGCCATGCGGTCGATGTCGCTCGGCAAACCGGAGAGGTCTTCGCCAAGGGACTCGCTCGCTTGAGCGCCGCAGAGCTTCAGGCGGCGCGCCCAGTGGCGGACGAACCCGCCAACAGAGCCCAGCGCCTGGTCGTGGTGCACGTCGACGACTTGGTCGTGATCGCCTAATCGGGCTACTCGCCGGAGCGAGAAATGACCGCTTCGAGGTCGATGATGTCCACATCGAGAACCTGCGGAGCGAGGAACGTCTCGTAGAGAACCGGGACTGGTTGGGCCGCATTATCGAACCAGTAGAAGTCCCACGTGCTCGTGGCTGTGATTCGATGACCGCTCGCCTCGCTCAGAAACGTGTGGGTGCAGTCGCTGGTGGTCGCCCCCGGAACCCACGCAGTCGCTGATGGGCAGAAGAGCGGTGCTGAACCGTCGCCTAGGTCGTAGGTCGTCCCCTGATACCGGGCTTCGACAACGACGGTGAGTCCGCCGGCGGACGCTGAAGCCGAAACGGTGTCGAGCGGTCCGTCAGGCCAAAGCCATGTTTCGACCCCGGTGATCTGCTCGGCTGCGGGGCTGATGGCGATCGGCAGTGGAGGTGGCGCGGCAAAGTCTTCGGCAAATTCTCGGACCTCGTGCGCCGAGACGAGGTCGGGCTCGCCCGGGATGGGTTCGGCAGGGTCGTACTGGGTAATGACGAAGATGAAGTCTCTACCGCTACCTGGACGTGGATTACATGTGAGCGAATACCATCGGCCAGGGACGGGGTTCGAAATGACGTCGACCTCTTCGGGGAACGCCCCGTTGAACCAGAAGCAGATGTAGGGCCAGTCGACCGGCTGGGGAGTGGCTCCAGGACCGCGTGTAATGCCCTCAGGCGCATAGACGACGGCGACCTGCGCCTCGCCGTCTCGCACGATCACGGTGCCTTCCTGGGCAACGGCGATGGCGCTGATACTCAGGGAGAGTGCGACAACCGTGAGCGCGACAATGACATGCCGAGCTTTTGGGAATCCTGCACCGGTGGCCACGCACCCGAGTATCGCGTGCGGAAAATACTGCGTCTAGTGGCGAATGGCCGCTTATGCGTCGATGTCGTCGGCGGTGTCCGCGTCGTTCGCGCTCTCTGGCGCGTCGGCCGGAGCATCCTGGGGCTCGGCTGGAGCCGATGATGCGGTTGGCGCCGAGACGCCCATCTGCGAACGTAGCTCAGCAAGCTTCGCAGCGGCCTTTGATTCCAGCGCTGCTTGTTCGACCATGGCGGTCGCTCCGCTCAGGTCAGACTTGCCCTCGGCATCGGCCAATTCGGCGGCGGCCTCAGCGTGTGCGACCCGATCACCGATCTTGCCCTTCACCTCATCGAACGACGGGGTACCGGTGGCATCCAATGTGGCCTCGGCCATCTTGGCCCGTTCGAAGTCCGCCCGGAGCTCAGCGCCCTTTGCTTTCATCTGCGTCATCTGAATCGCCGAATCAGAAGCGATCGACTTGGCCTCTTCAGAGGCCTGCCTGGCTTCGATCAGTTCGATGTCGATCGCTGCGATCTGGGTATCGATCGACACGATCTCCTGAGACAGGATCTCTGCAGACTCGTTAAAGTTCGCCGCCTTAGCTGCATCGCCATCGCGAGCAGCTTCTTCGGCCATCATGACGGCCTGGCGAGCCCGGGTGTTCATCTTCTCCAGCTCGTCGTACAGCTTCTTGCGCTGTCCTTCGAGCTGCTTTTCGTGGGCGATGATGTTCGTTGCCGACTCTCGAAGAGCCCGGACTTGCTCAGGTGTCATGAGAATCAGCCAGCCGTGGCGGTGGTGCCGCCAGCTTCAGGAGTGGTGGTTCCTGTAGCTTCCGGCGCAGCGGTTTCGGTCGAGCCGACGCCGAGCTGGCTCTTGAGCTGTTCGAGCCGTGCCTTTGCTTCGGTGCCCTTCATGGCCGCTTCGATCTCAGCCATACGACCTTCGGTCGAGGACGCGTTCAGATCCGATGCAGCGTCGGCCTTGGCCAACCGCCCTTCGATCTTTTCGCGGACCTGATCGAGCGATGGGGTATCGGCGCCAACCGTCTCGCCAAGCGAGCTCATGGCGTCGTTCATCTGCTCCTTCATCTTGGCTTGGTCGAGCTGGCTGAGCAGCTTCTGGCGCTCGGAGAGCTTGGCCTGGAGACGATCGGAGTTCTGCGCAACCGCACGCTTTGCCTCGTCGGATGACTGCGTGGCTTGCAGGTGAAGGGCCTTGAGGTCCTCGACCTCTTGTTCGACGGCAATGAGCCGGCCGGCGAAGGCCTCGGCCGCGCTCGTGTACTCCATGGCCTTGGTCTCGTCGCCGCGCTGCATTGCCTCGTCGGCCATCATGACGGCCTGACGGGCGTTACCCGTCAGCTTCTCCATCTCGACCATTGCCTTATCGAGGCGCATCTCGGTCTGCTTCTGGTGAGCAATGACGTTCGCTGCCTGTTCCTTCAGGCGCTGGTGCTGCTCTTTCGACTCGCGAATTGCCTGCTCGAGCTGCACCTTGGGGTCAGCGTTCTTTTCGAACTCCGAGTCGGCCTTTGCCGTCAGGTACTTCCACCACTTCTTGAGCGTGTTAATCATGACCCGCACTGTAATACGTGGGGAGGCATCGTTGGCGCCGTATTTCCCAGATCTGTGCGGGGCGAGTCGCTCGATGGAGATGCGGCGCCCGGCAGAATCGGCGTTCTATCCCTTTCGGAACCGTTTCAACGGCCCGACGAGGACGAGATTCACCTGCGGAACTCCCGTCAGCCAGCACACCGCGAGATACGTGAGCCCCGAGAAGCCAACGGCCAATACTGCCGCGAGCGGCGGCCACATGTCGTCGGTGGCGAAGCGCATCACGATCGCCACGACAGCGGCTGCGCCGAGGGCGGGTAGCAGCGGCTTGAGGGGGCCGAGGGGCGAGACGCCGGGAACCGCACGATCGGCGAGCCTCCAGAGCAGGACGGATTCGACCCATGCAGCGATCGCCGAACCAAGCGTGATGCCGACTGCGCCGAAGCGAAGAAGCTCCTTGGGTGAGTCGGTGTCGTAGAGCGTCGGAAGCGCCTCGCGAAGGTTGGTTGTACCGATGCGATCGAAGAGCCACATAATCGATGCCGCAATGGTGATCGACGTCGCGACTCGAATGAACGCGATCTTCGCCGGTCCCGACGTGTCGCCTTGGCTCCACATGACGTTCTGTGCCAAGCGGGAAACCGCTGACGGAATGAGACCAAGGGAGTAGGCGCCGAGAGCGAACCAGATCAGGAGCGTGTCGTCAGAGGTGAATCGGCCGTATTCGAAGAGCGCGCCAATGATCTTGTCTCCGAGGAAGAAGTATGCCAGTGCGGTGAACGAGATAAAGAACAGAATTCGGGCGAAGCCCGCTTGAGATCGTTCTTTGATGTCGGCGATGCTCTTCATTCGGGAAAGCTCGGGAAGCTCTGACGCCGCGACGCTTACAGCGAAGAGACTGATCGGCATGATGTAGAGCACCTGCGCCTTGCCGAGAGCCGTGACCGCCCCCAACGTGAGCAGGCCGGCGAGAAATAGGTCGGCGAGCGCAGAGATCTGAACGACACCACGGCCCATCACCGCTCCACCGAAGCGGCGTAGCACTTCCTGAACGCCTTGACGCTTCAGATCGAAGCGGAAGCGGAGCCCCTTCGTGAGTTTGCGAACGTTCGGCACCTGTACGAGGAATTGCAGGGCCGAGCCGGCAAAGAAACCCCACGCTGCGACTCTGCCGAGTCCGCCGAGGACCTCGATGTTCGTGCTGATGTCCTCGAGTTCTGTACTACTTCCGCTGAATTCGCCGACGCCAAAGAACAACGCCGCGGCAGTGACTGAGCCGATTTGGGCGATGTTCCACAAGACGGGGGCGACGTAGGAAAGGAAGAATTGGCGGTGGCTGTTGAGGATCCCGAGGCACCATGCCGAAAGAACGAGCAGCCCAGCGGACGGGAAGATGATTCGAATCAAGGACACGGTCATGTCGAATCGGGCGTCGCCTCGCCACTTACTCGCCATGACCGAAACGATCGGCTCAGCAAACACGACAGAGAACACGACGATGACGGCTGCCACGACGGCGAGGAGTGCGGCTACGGCGCCGGCGATCCGTCCTGCTTCTTCTTCGTCGCGCTCAAGTTCGTTTGAGTACACGGGTATGAACGAAGCGCTCAGCGTTCCTTCACCGAGCAGCATCTGCAGCACGTTTGGCAGGCGAATTGCCATATTGAACGCTTCGGAGACGCCGCCGATGCCGAAGAAGATGCCAAAGATGAACTCTCGGACGAGTCCTGACAGCCGCGAAAATAAAATCCCGAGGGCCACCAGGGCCGAGGCGGACCGCTTCGGCTTGTTGTTTGGTTCAGGGTTGTCGGATTCGTTGCTCACAGGGATCTCGACCACGGTAGTTCTCCGGCCTCCCGGGTAGCGTTCATACATGGCCGAGTTGCACGCACTAACCGCCGGAATGCCGATCGTGTACGGGGGTGATCAGGTAACGACCGTTTCCGAAGAGCTAGCAAAGGCGTTTACTCCAGGCGACCATCTGGTCGTCGTGCAGTCTTCTGGGGACCTACTGCACCTTCCTGCAGAGGTCGTCTCGATCGCGAACCAGGCCGTGACCGCCTCCGTCGATGCGTTTGCTCGAATGGGGACGATTACCGACGAGGCAATCTCGGACTTCTTCGAGCAGTTCGCCGAACGCCTCGAAGACGAGACTTCTTTCGGTCCGATCGCCGCAGCAAACGAAGCCGATATCGACACAGCGAAGGCGAAAGGCCGGAGCACCACCCGACTCGAGCTCACCGCAGGAATGCGCGCCGACATGATCTCGGGGCTGCGGGGGTGGGCATCGCAACCGTCTGGACGTGGCGATGCCGTCGACACGGTCGACCACGAAGGATGGACAATCGAACAGGTCCGCGCCGGCCTAGGTGTTGTTGGCTTTGTCTTTGAAGGACGGCCGAACGTCTTCGCCGATGCATGCGGCGTGTTGCGCTCCGGAAACACGGTCGTGTTCCGCATCGGCAGCGATGCGCTTGGCACCGCCGAAGCGATTGTCGAACATGCGCTTACACCGGCGTTGGTCGGCGCCGGGCTGCCAGCGGGTGCAGCGAGCCTTGTCGCGAGCCCATCTCGTGCAGCTGGCCACGCGATGTTTAGCGACGACCGGCTGTCGTTGGCCGTAGCTCGGGGGAGTGGAGCGGCGGTTGCTCAACTCGGCGCCGTGGCCCGCCAGGCCGGTGTGTCCGTCAGTCTGCACGGAACGGGCGGGGCGTGGATGGTTGCCTCCCCGAACGCAGACGCGGACCGCTTCGCTGCGGTCATCGAGCACAGCTTGGACCGCAAGGTGTGCAACACCCTCAACACGTGCTGCATCGTCCGCAGCGATCTCGAGCGTCTACTACCGGTCTTTCTCGCCGCACTCGATCGAGCTGGGGCGAACCGGTCCGCGACCGCCAAACTCCATGTCGTCGACGAGCAAGTCGATGCGATTCCGCCAGCGTGGTTTGACGATGCACACATCGTGCGCGCCGAAGGTGCGGTGCTCGAAGCACGAACCTCGACGCTTGGTTGGGACGACCTCGGCACGGAGTGGGAATGGGAAGATAGCCCCGAGGTCACTCTGGCGATCGTCGACTCGATCGACCATGCGGTCGAGCTGTTCAACGCCCAGGCGCCACGATTTGTGGCGACGCTCGTGAGCGAGAATTCAACCGAACAAGACGAGTTCTTTGCTGCCGTCGACGCGCCGTTTGTTGGCGACGGCTTTACTCGGTGGGTAGACGGTCAGTATGCGTTCAACCGGCCTGAGCTTGGACTCTCCAACTGGGAGTTCGGACGTCTATTCGGACGTGGTGGGGTGCTCAGCGGCGACAGCGTGTACACCCTGCGCAGTCGCGTGTATCAGACGGACCCACAGCTGAAGCGCTAAAAATTCAGTCGTGTGCTTTTGCGGCGCGATGCCCAATGATCGCGCCGTACACGATGGCCGCTACCGCCGGGGTACTCAACGCGAGCAAAGCAAGCGACCACACCAGTCCAAAGAGGTCTGGATCGCCATCGGCAAACAGTGCCGCTATCGGCACGCTGATCAATCCAGCGAGTGCCATAAGCCAACCGCCAACGACCGTCGGCCGTTCGGCCGCCTGGTGAGCGGCTGCCCATGCGCCGTCGCTAGACCTGGTCGCCGTGGTGCGAATTCCGGCCCACCCGTTTCGCTCGAGCTGTCCACCGGCAGCGCGTCG
>CALBVK010000081.1 GCA_937969345.1 uncultured Acidimicrobiales bacterium | reverse complement strand
TTCGCCGTGTGCGGGGCGTTCTTCAGCGGGTTGTCGTCCTTGGGGAGACGCCCAGCCTCCACTTCTGCGATCTCTTTGCGGATCGCAATCATCGTGTCGCAGAACCGGTCGAGCTCAGCCAGCGACTCGCTTTCCGTCGGCTCGATCATCAGCGTTCCAGCGACCGGCCAGGACATCGTTGGTGCATGGAAGCCGTAGTCGATCAGACGTTTCGCGATGTCTTCGGCGGTCGCGATCTCCTTGTAGTCCCGGATATCGATGATGCACTCGTGGGCAACGTGTCCTTGAGCTCCCTTATAGAGAACCGGGAAGTGCGGATCGAGTCGGGCAGCAATGTAGTTGGCGTTGAGGATCGCAAGCCGGCTCGCATCGGCAAGCCCATCGGGTCCCATCATTGCGATGTAGGCGTAGCTGATCGGCAAGATCGCAGCGCTACCCCAGGGAGCGGCGCTTACCGCGTAGTGCTCGGTGTCGCCCGAAGCCGTCGCAGCATCCCAGTGCGCCGGTCCAGCCGGAAGGTGATCGGCGAGATGCGCCGCGACGCAGATTGGTCCCACACCCGGTCCGCCACCTCCGTGGGGGATGCAGAAGGTCTTGTGGAGGTTGAGGTGGCACACGTCGGCACCGAAGTCGCCAGGGCGGGAAAGCCCGACCTGAGCGTTCATGTTTGCTCCATCGAGGTAGACCTGACCCCCGTTCGCATGCACGATTGCGCACACCCGCTCGATCGACTCCTCAAACACCCCGTGTGTCGACGGGTAGGTCACCATCAAGGCAGCGAGTTCGCCAGCATGCGCAACGGCTTTGGCTTCGAGATCGCCCACGTCGATGTTGCCATCCTCGTCGGTTCCGACCGCGACAACGGTCATGCCCGCCATAACAGCTGAGGCTGGATTGGTGCCGTGCGCGGAGTCGGGAATGAGACAGATGTGGCGGTCACCTTCGCCGTTGGCCCGGTGGAAACTTCGGATGCTCAACAATCCGGCGTACTCGCCTTGTGAGCCCGCATTGGGCTGCAGTGAGGTTGCGGCGAATCCGGTGATCTCGGCGAGCCACCGTTCGAGACGAGCAGTGAGCTCGGCGTAGCCGCTCTGCTGGTCGAGGGGTGCGTACGGGTGGATCCGGGCAAAGCCCTCCCAAGTCACCGGGATCATCTCGGTGGTCGCGTTGAGCTTCATGGTGCACGATCCGAGCGGGATCATCGAGTGAGCGAGCGACAGGTCCTTGTTCCGAAGGCTCGTGATGTAGCGGAGCATTTCGGTCTCGCTCCGGTAGCTGTTGAACGTGGGGTGTGTCATAAACGCCGTCGTTCGTTGCAGCGCGTCGGGGATCGCTGGGCCAGCGTCGGCGGCCGGATCAGACTCGAAGAGGGCGGCGGTGAGCTCCGCGAGATCGTGCGGCGTGATCGTCTCGTCAAAGGCGATGCCAACAGCACCGGATGGGTAGCTGCGAAGGTTGAATCCAGCGGCCAACGCACGCTCGACCAGATCGGAAGTCGCCGGCCCGTCGGTCAGAACAACGGTGTCGAAGAAGTCGGTCGATGCCAGCTCGTAGCCAGCGGCGGAGGCGGTTGCGGCGAACCGGCGTGCGGTCCCATGTACCTTCTGGGCAATAGAGGCGATGCCATCTGGCCCGTGGTAGACGCCGTACATCGACGCCATGACTGCGAGGAGAACCTGGGCGGTGCAAATGTTCGAAGTTGCCGAGTCGCGGCGGATGTGCTGTTCACGGGTCTGCAACGCCATGCGGAGAGCTGGTGCCCCGTGACGATCCTTGGAGACCGAGATGAGGCGGCCCGGAAGGCTCCGTGCATGTGACTCGGCCGTTGCCAAGAACGCCGCATGAGGACCGCCAGCGCCGAGTGGAACACCGAATCGCTGAGACGATCCAACAGCTATGTCAGCTCCCCATTCGCCAGGGGGTGTGAGCAGCGCACACGCAAGTAGATCCGTGGCGGCAACGACGAAGCCCCCAAGCTCGTGCACCCGATCGGCGACCTGGCGATGATCGGCGATTGCGCCGGTCGTGTCGGGGTACTGGACGAGGACACCGAACACGTCGTCGTTCAGCGTGGAGTCGTCGGGTTCGGCAATGACCAGGTTGATCCCGAGCGGCTTTGCGCGAGTAGCCAGCACCGCCAACGTTTGCGGGTGGCAGCTCGGCGACGCAATGAACGTGCTCGCGGTGCTCTTGCGGCCCATCAGCCGTCGGGCCATCGTCATGGCTTCGGCCGCCGCGGTGGCTTCGTCGAGCAGAGACGCGTTGGACATCTCCATGCCCGTCAGATCTGCGACCATCGTCTGGAAGTTCAGTAGCGCTTCGAGGCGGCCCTGGGCAATCTCAGCCTGGTACGGGGTGTACGCCGTGTACCAGCCCGGGTCCTCGAGCACGTTTCGCAAGATGACCGTCGGGGTCAAGGTGTCGTAGTAGCCCTGACCGATCAGCGAACGAAGTACCTGGTTTCGGCCGGCGAGCTCGGCCATGTCGGCGAGTGCCTCGACCTCGCTCATCGCTGCCGGAAGCTCGAGCATCCCGTCGAACGCAATGTTGGCGGGCACGGTCTCGGTGATGAGCTGATCGAGCGATTCGACGCCAACAGCGACGAGCATCTTGTCCGTCTCGATGGCGTCGGGGCCATTGTGTCGATCCGCAAATAGTCGATCGGCAAGTGGTCGGTCGGTGGAGGTCATTCGTTGGGTCCTTGCGTGGTTCGTGTCGGGAGAATTGGGTGAAAGAAGCGTGCGGTTAGGTGAGTCGGTAGAGCGGGCGTTTTGCGACGATGGCAGCCTTGGCCTTGCCCCGAATTTCGATGGCGAGCTCGTTGCCCACAACACCGTGGTCTCGAGGAAGGAATGCGTTGCACGCAAAGACATCGGCCGTGGGTGCAAACATGCCGCTCACAACCGGGCCGAGGGTGTTGCCGTCGGCGTCGATCACCGTCGAGCCCTCGCGTGGCACGCCCTTATCGATCATGACCAAGGTCTCGAGCCGTCGCGAGATTCCCTGTTCGGCGATTGCTCGAAGCGCATCGGAACCAATGAACGACTTCTCATTGCCCGCATCGTCGGTGAGATCGACCGCCCAGCTCAAGCGAGCCTCGAGCGGGTTGATATCACGTCCGAGTTCGTGGCCGTAGAGCGGGTATCCGGGTTCGAATCGCAGGCTGTCACGGGCACCGAGCCCGATCGCCATTGCGTCGACGCCAAGTGACGTTGCTCGGTCCAGTAACCCGGTCCACACGTCGACCACGCCGCCCTCGACATAGAGCTCGACACCGTCCTCGCCCGTATAGCCGGTTCGGCCGACGATCGCGTTCGTTCCGAAGAGCTCGATGTGGCTTGAGGTGAAACGCTCGAGGCCACTAACTGCGCCTCCGCTAACGTCGTCGACGAGTCGGACGGCGTTCGGACCCTGCACAGCGATCATCTCGAGCGCATCGGAACGGTCGGTTACTTCGACATCGCGTCCGTCGACGTGTTCGAGGATCCACGCCAGGTCGATAGCTCGGTTCGATGCGTTGACCACGACGAACATGGTGTCTTCGCCTGTGCGGTACACGATGACGTCGTCGATGACCCCTCCATTCGCTGCACACAGCAGCCCATACTTCGCGTGGCTTACCGGGAGTGTGGTCATGTCGGAGGAGACCAGGTTGTCGACAGCGGCGATCGCGTCAGGGCCGTGCAGTTCGATCTGGCCCATGTGATCGATATCGAACAGGCCGACCGACGCTCGGGTTGCGTGATGCTCGTCGATGGCTCCCTCATAGAAGACGGGGAGTTCCCATCCAGCAAAGTCAACCATGCGACCGCCATTGGCGACGTGCCAGTCAAACAGGGGAGTGCGTTTGAGTTGTTCGGCAGAATCGGGGCTGGTCATGGCATCTCCACAGTGGCTATCGGGAAAAATCGGGCTGTCGGGCAAAATCGAAAACACGCAAGGCAATGTGCCTTGCGTGTGACTCTGTCCTGGACCTGAGAGATGGTGCCCCGTCGGTGCGACTTGGTTGCCCAAGCCGGCTCTCCAGAGAATGCCACCGGAGCGATCCTGTTGCCTGAGAGTTTCCGTCCTCAACCTTGGCGGGTCGATTCCGTTGCACCTTCGGCGGCCCGGCGAATCGTGTGATCCCGGACGCTCTCTCGCTTCGGCTGATGGCGAATTCAGTTGTTGTCGCAACCATAACCACGCGGTCCGCTCTTGTACAGGCTTTCGTCGCAAAGCGTGTGGCGCGGTGCGTTGCGCCGCGGCGGCTTGCGCTACAAATTTGGCCGAGCGATACGATCGTCTACGACGTAGATTTGCTTACGTCTTGAAGAACCAGCCAACGGAGGCTCCCATGTCTGACACCTTGCTCGATCGTCGCAATTTCTACATCAACGGCGAATGGGTTGCCCCCGCAGTTGCCAATGACCTCGAGGTCATCGACCCGTCGACCGAGGAAGCGTGTGCGGTAATTTCTCTCGGGAGCGAGGCCGACACGAACGCAGCAGTAGCGGCAGCCAAGGCCGCCTTCCCCGCATGGGCGAACACTCCTGTGGCAGAGCGGATCGAGAAGCTCGAAGCACTGCTCGAGATCTACAAGGCGCGTACGGGCGAGATGGCCGAGGCCATTTCCATGGAGATGGGCGCACCGATGGCGCTCGCCTCCACCGCACAAGTCGGCGCTGGCGCCGGCCACATCAAGAGCATCATCCGGGCACTCAAAGACTTCGAGTTCGAGCGCCCACTCGGCGAACACGCTCCGGACAACGCAATCCTGTACGAACCGGTCGGTGTCGCTGCGCTGATCACGCCCTGGAACTGGCCAATGAACCAGGTCACGCTCAAGGTCGTGCCCGCCGTTGGTGTTGGCTGCACGATGGTGCTGAAGCCAAGCGAAGTCGCTCCGCTCAGCTCGGCGTTGTTCGCCGAGATGATGGACGAGGCCGGCTTCCCTCCAGGCGTGTTCAACATGGTCAACGGTGACGGCCCGGGAGTCGGCACGCAGCTGTCGGGTCACCCAGATATCGACATGGTCTCCTTCACGGGTTCGACTCGCGCCGGTGTTGCGATTAGCAAGAACGCCGCAGACACCATCAAGCGTGTTGCGCTCGAGCTCGGTGGTAAGGGTGCAAACATCATCTTCGCCGATGCCGATGAGAAAGCCGTCGTTCGCGGCGTCCGTTCCTGTTTCAGTAACTCTGGGCAGAGCTGCAACGCTCCGACACGCATGCTGGTTGAGCGTTCCATCTATGACGAGGCGCTGACCACCGCACAAGAGGTTGCCGAAAAGACCGCCGTCGACATTGCCAGCAAGGAGGGCCGCCACATTGGCCCCGTGGTCAGCGAAGTCCAGTGGAACAAGATCCAGGGCCTCATCGCCACCGGCGAAGACGAGGGCGCTCGCTTGCTCGCTGGCGGCACTGGCCGTCCCGAAGGCCACGACAAGGGCTACTTCGTCAAGCCGACCGTCTTTGCTGATGTCGATCCGTCGATGACGATCGCCACCGAAGAAATCTTCGGGCCGGTCTTGTCGATCACTCCGTTCGACACCGAGGAAGAAGCGATCGCGATCGCGAACGACACGCCGTACGGTCTGACCAACTACGTCCAGACCACCGACAACGAAAAGGCCCGCCGCGTCGCCCGTCAGCTTCGTTCCGGAATGGTCGAGATGAACGGCCTCTCCCGTGGCGCTGGCTCACCATTTGGTGGCTACGGCCAGAGTGGCAACGGTCGTGAAGGTGGCGAATGGGGAATCGAAGAATTCCTCGAAGTGAAGTCCATCAGCGGTTGGAACCCGCCGGCTGAGTAAGGCCACATGGCCACGTGGGCGCTCGACCCGGGCGTCACCCATCTCAACCACGGCTCGTTTGGCGCATGCCCGAGTGAAGTACTTGAGTACCAGGCCGGGTTGCGTTCCGAGATGGAACGTAACCCGGTCGGGTTCATGCTGCACACGTATCAACCTGCGCTCGAGACGAATCGGTCGGCTCTGGCGAAATTCATCGGCGCTGACGCCGACGGGCTTGTCTTCGTCCCGAACGCAACCTACGGGGTCAACTCGGTGCTGCGATCGCTCGAAGGGGTGCTGGCTCGGGGCGCCGAGATTCTGCTCACCAATCAGACGTACAACGCCTGCATTAACGCGGCCAGGGTCACCGCTGACCGGATCGGCGGTTCTGTCGTGGTCGCCGATGTGCCATTCCCTGTTGGCTCATCAACCGATGTGGTCGCGGCGATCCTTGACTCGGTTACCGAGCAAACAGCGCTCGTCATGCTCGACCACGTGACGTCACCGACCGGGGCGGTGTGGCCGGTCGCGGACATCGTGGCCGCGCTCGAGCCCGACGTGCCGGTGCTCGTCGACGGTGCTCACGCTCCCGGGATGATCGAGCTCGATGTGTCTGCGGTCGGTGCGTCGTTCTACACAGCGAACTGTCACAAGTGGATCTGTTCGCCAAAGGGCGCAGCGTTTTTGTGGGTGGACGAGCGTCATCGGGACACCATCCGGTCAGCGTCGGTCAGTCACGGGTACAACGATGGTTGGCCCGATAGCAGCTCCCGGTTCCATGCACAGTTCGACTGGACCGGTACCGACGACCCCACCGCTCGGCTGTCGGTAGCCAAGGCGCTCGAAGCAGTCGGTGATCATCATGTCGACGGCTGGGCGGGCATTCGCCGGTCCAATCGCGAGCTGGTGGTCGCTGGTCGCGACATCGTTGCTGAAGCGATTGGGCTCGAGGGCTACCCGGTGCCCGAGGACATGCTGGGGTCTATCGCCGCGCTGCCCTTGCCTGCTCCGACGGTTGCGGGCGCAAGCATTTTCGATGAGCTGATGGTCGACCTCCATCACAAGTGGAAGATCGAGGTTCCGGTCTTTGCCTGGCCCGAGGCGCCGGCGCGGGTTATCCGGATCTCTGCGCAGCAGTACAACACGATCGCTGACTACGAGCGGCTCGCCGAGGCGCTGAACGCAGAGCTGCGATAGCGCCTCGACGACCACAACGACGACGGCCACAACGACGACGAGGACGAGCGTCGCTCGAATGATCTATGTCAGGACGATGTTGCCCTTCTCCTCCTCGTAGCGGTTGGTAGCTTCCTCGACGGCAATGAGCTGCTTGTCGGCGAGGCCGGGACGTGCCTTCTCCGCCCGGTCTGCAGCCCCGATCAGCGAGTCAACCTGACCCTGGAACCGGGGCATGACGTGGCGTGCAAAGAGCTCGTAGCTCTTTTGGGTTGCTTCGACGTTGGCCCAGTTGTGAGCGAGTGTCATAAACGCTCCGAACCCTCCGTTGGACTGCTCGAGGAGGGTTTCGATCTGGGCAATGGCCATGTCCGGTGTGCCGACGACCCCGAGGCCGCCGTTCACGAAGTCGATCATCTCGTTGAGGTTTCCGCCGTCGACGGCCATCTGCGGGAACGCGGCCACATTTTGGAAGTACCGGAACCATTGCTCCATGCCGTACTCCACATCCTTGCGGGCCTCGGACTCGCTCTCGGCGAGATGCATGAGGCCGACGAGTCGCCACTTCGACCGGTCAGCGACCTGCCCGTGGCGCTCTGCGACTTCTTCTTGCACCGACCAGTGGTGTGCGAGCACGTCCATGCCAATGGCCACCGTTGCGCCGAGTGACAGCACGCCGGCCCCGTACATGCCAGCGAGCTTGGCGCCCGATGGTGAAGCCACCGCAGCGACGGCGATGTCGAACAGCGGGTCCGAGTACGGACGCAGATGGAGTCGAGCGTCCTTCAGCGTGAGCCGGTCACTTTGGTAGTTGACCGGTTCGTCGGTGGTGAGCAGTTGCATGATGATGGCGAGGTATTCCTCGAGTAGTGGCCGCATCTGACTCGGCTCCAGGCCAAGCATGGCGGCGTCGGTCGGCAAGGCACCAGGGCCGACACCAAACATGACGCGGCCGCGTGTCAGATGATCGAGCAAGACCATTCGCTCGGCCGTCCACAGCGGGTTGTGATAGGGGAGCGACACCACGCCCGTGCCGAGTTTGATATTCGTTGTTCGTGCCGCCGCGGACGCGATGAAAATCTCCGGTGACGCGATGATCTCGCTTCCCGCCGAGTGATGTTCGCCAATCCACGCTTCGTCAAAGCCGAGCGTGTCCATATGTTCGAGTAGCTGAAGGTCCGACTCCAACGAGAGCGTAGGACTGTGCTCTGGTGGGTGGAATGGGGCCATGAATGTTCCGAAACGCAAACGCATGCAGAATCTCTCCCTTTCTCCAACCGCCATCATGTGACAACGGTCACCTGCGTACATG
>CALBVK010000080.1 GCA_937969345.1 uncultured Acidimicrobiales bacterium | reverse complement strand
GGGGACGCCGGGGATGAAGTCCATCGTGAGCGAGATGCCACGGCTGCCATCGTCGCCGGCCGGGTAACCGGCGGCGTCGAGAAGCTCAGCGGCCTTCGCGAGATCGAACTCATAACCTTCGATGCTGTCGTCGTAGAACGGCGAACCAGGGTGGATCGGTGACTTTGCACGGAACGCCAGACCACCCTGCAAGTCGTCCAGGATGAAGTCCTTGTCGATCGCGTAAGCGATTGCTTTGCGCACGTCGTTGTTCGACAGGACTTCGTCTTCGAGGTTGTATTCCATCGAGACAACAGCGCCGATGCCCTCGGTGCCTTCTGGGGTTACGGCGATGCCGTCGAGGGTGTTGGCACGGTCGAGGTCGGCGACGCCCTGCATGTTGGTGATGTGGACTTCTTCGTTCTCGAGTGCGATCAGAACCGTGTTTGGATCCTGGATGGTCTGGATGACCAGCTCGTCGACGTAGGCAGGACCTTCGAAGAAGTCATCGAAGCGGTCGAGGCGGATGATGCCGTTTGTTGGGTCGAACTCGTTCAGCGTGAACGGGCCGGATCCGACAAGAACGCTCGGGTCGCTGTTTCCAGCGAACTCACGAATCTCTCCTGCGGCGAAGGCTTCACCGTAGACGTGCTCTGGCATAACCGGGAGCAGCACTGGCGACATGGCGATCAAGATGCCCGGATGCGCTTGGCTGAGGTTGATGACAACCGTGGTGTCATCTGGGGTGTCGACAGATTCGACCGGACCGAACATCGTGCTGAACGGGTGGCTGGCCTTGTTCATCTCGATCGAGAACGCAACATCGGATGCCTTGACCGGGACGCCATCGTGGAAGACCGCGTTGTCAACCAGGTTCAACGTGAGGGTGAGGCCGTTGTTGCTGAACTCCCACGACTCGGCAAGGTACGGCTGTGGGTTGTAGTCGCCGTCGAACTTGAGCGGGCTTGCGAACAGCTGCGCCGATGGCAGACCGGGAGCGGTACCCGACGCCATGTTCGAGTTGAAGTGCTGGGCCTGGGTCTGGGTCGACACGACCAAGGTTCCGCCGCTCACTGGCTCATCGCTCGCTTCTTCGGGAGCCGCCGTCGTGGTCGTCGCCTCCTCGTCACCGGAGTCTTCTGCGACCGTCGCGGCCGGAATCTCCTCGGGAGCCTCCGCCTGAGTCGTGGCCGGCGAATCATCGCCTTCGGCAGTGTCACTGCTCGAACTGCCGCCACATGCGACGGCGACCATGGAAAAGGCGAGCAACGTCGCCAAAAGTAGATGAAGACGCTTCACGCCAACCCCCCAGTTGTTTACAAATTGTTAACTGGGAACCTAGCCCTCCCCAGTGACCAGTGTCACGTCGGCGACGGAGTTTTTCGACCGCAGCTCCACAAACACGAGTTGGCAGTCTCTCCCATCCCATTGTCCGCCAGAAGACAACGCGAGCCGCTCACCGACCATGTGGACGATCGTCAGCACCTCTGGAGCGTCCGCCAGACGAACGAAACCCTTCACTCTCACCACAGAGTCCGGTTGGGATTCGAGGCACTCCACGAGTTCGGCACGGTCGACCGGGTCGGCGAACGATTCGCTCCAGGTGCGAAAGCGGTCATCGGCCGCCGGCCCCGGAGCGCCATCGCGCTCGAGTACCTCGATGCCGAGCAACACTTCAAGGGGTAGCTCGCCGTTAACCGCCGACAGCTGCGGAGCGTCGCTTATCGATCCAATCGACGTCGATATCCGGTCGGCGTCGGAGACCAAGTCGCTCTTGTTGAGGACGAGCAGATCTGCAGCGCGAAGCTGCTGCTCAACAACGTCACGTATGTATTCGTTGCGAAGCTGCTTTGGAACCTGATCGGCATCGACGACGACGATCGTGCCATCGAGCACGAGTCCGGGCATGTGGGCATAGGCCGCGATCTGTTGTGGGTCCGCGACTCCGCTCGCTTCTACGACAAGTCGCTGTGGTGGCGGCGATTGGGCCTTGACCGTCTCGAGTGCACCGATGAACCCATCGACCATGCTGCAGCAGATACAGCCGTTCGCGAGCGAGATCGTGTCGCCATCGGCCGAATCGACGAGGGCGGCGTCGATGTTGATGTCCCCGAAGTCGTTGACGAGAACAGCGATCCGTTCGTCAGCGTTTTGCAGAATGTGATTGAGCAGCGTGGTCTTGCCCGCACCCAAATACCCGCCGATGACCGTGACTGGGATCAGAGCGTCGCTGTCGGTCACGACCGGGCAGCAGCCTGGTACGCAACACCGCCGACCATCGTGCCCCAGACGCCGATGTCCTTCAGTGTCATTGGATCGACGTCGAGCGGATCCTCTTCGAGAATCGCGAAATCTGCGAGCTTGCCCGACTCGATGCTGCCCATCTCGTGATCGAGCTTGAGCTGGTACGCCCCTCCGATCGTGATCGCATGAAGTGCGTCCATAACGCTGATGCGTTCATCTGGGCCAAGAACCTGCCCAGATGCGGTCACGCGGTTCACTGCACACCAGGCCGTGTGCAGGTGACCCATCGGGGTGATTGGTGAGTCCGAGTGGATCGTGTACGAGATGCCTTCGCGCTGCGCGGTCGCACAGGCGTCCATACGAGCAGCGCGCTCGGGACCAACCGTAAAGTCCCGGTGCTGGTCGCCCCAGAAGAACAGATGGTTACTGAAGATGTTTGCGCACATGCCGAGCTCGGCCATCTTCTTGTATTGCGCTTGTGTCGTCAGCTGGCAGTGCTGGACCGTGTGCCGGTGATTCCAGCGAGGGTGACGTTCGAGTGCGGTCTCCACCGCGTCGATAAACACCTGGGCTGCTTGATCGCCGTTGCAATGCGCGTGCACGGTGAGCCCGGCCTTGTGATGGGCGGTGACCATGTCGGCCACGGCATCTGGCGGGATGAGCCACAGGCCGTTCTCGGCGGCGCCCTCGGGCGGGTTGTAGTAGTAGGGCCAACTCACCCGAGCCGTGAACCCCTGGATGGAACCATCGAGGACCAGCTTGATGATTCCGTAGCGGAGCTTGTCGTTCTCGTTGCGGCTCTGGACGTCAACGGCGATCGCTGCCAACTTCACCGGGTCTTCCTCACCGCCAAACATCGGCGATCCCGCAAGCATGACACGAGCGGGATACGCCGGATCCGACGTGGCCTCTTCCCACGCATCGATCTGTTCGGGATCGTTGATTCGGGTCGTGCCGAGATCGGTAATGAGTGTCTGGCCGGTGTTGCGCGCCTCGTTTGCGTATCCCCACTTTGCCTGAGCGGACCCGATCGCAACGATGAGTCGTTCGAACGCCATCGTGGCCAGCGACATTGCTGCCGGTTCCTGTAGCTCGCCGTTCGGTTGCCCGTCAGCGTCCTTGATGACGCCGGGGACTTCGGTGTGCTCGGTGATCTCGGACCGCGCCATCATGGCGCTGTTGGCCGTCGCGAGATGGCCACTTGCGTGGTACACGAAGATTGGACGCTCCGTCGATACCGAGTCGAGGTGCTTGGCGACGAGGCGTTCACCCGGCATGTAAATCGGGTCGAGGCCCCATGCGATCAGGGGTTCAGCGGGGTCGGTCATTTCGGACTCGATCTCGATCAGCCGCTCGACGACGGCGTCGATGCTCGTGCTGCCCTTCCAGACCTTCCCGTCGGGGTCTGCGCGGTCGAAGTAGCCAACGTATGGGAATTGCCACACGCCTCCGGCCATCACGTGGGTGTGTGCTTCGATGAAGCCAGGCAGGATCACCTTGTCGGCGAACCGATCGTCGACGGTGTGCTCGCCCCACGCGGCGAGCTCCTCGATCGTGCCGACCGCCAACACTCGTCCGTCTCGGACCGCAACCGCATCGGCGGTGGGAAATGCGGGGTTCATCGTGATGACACGACGGGCGGGATAGATGGTTGTGATGGTCATGCGGCAAATCCGATTCGTTCGAGGTTCAAAAGGAGTTCTCGGGCCACGCCACAAATGCAGCCATGCCCATCGTGATCAGGGTCATCGTGTTGAGGGTCATCGTGTTCAGGTTGATCGTGGCCGTGCAGGTCGTGGCCCGAAGACCGTGTCGAGGCGCCATTCGATGACACCCGGCTCGTTCCCGGAGCGGTCGGGAACCAACGTCCCTCAA
Source organism: uncultured Acidimicrobiales bacterium (assembly GCA_937969345.1). Lineage (GTDB taxonomy): Bacteria > Actinomycetota > Acidimicrobiia > Acidimicrobiales > SHLQ01 > SHLQ01. The sequence continues at coordinate 1,873 of CALBVK010000080.1, read as the reverse complement.
AAACCGAACCGAGCACGTCAATTGCGTTGATCTGGCTCGGGTCGACCGTGAGCGGATTCGCATCGACGACCGTGAAGTTGGCGATCTTGCCCACTTCGATGCTCCCCAGTTCGTGCTCCATTCGCCACGACTGCGCAGCGCCGAGCGTGACGGCATGTAGCGCCTGTTCAACGGTGATCCGTTGCTCCGGGCCTGCGGTTCGACCCGATGGCGTCAACCGGTTCACCGCAAAGTGCATCATCGCAAGCGGGTCCGACGGACCCATTGGGAGGTCGCTATGGAACGACAGCGGAATCTTGCGTTGGAGCACCGAGGCGCTCCGAACCATGACGTCGGCCCGTTCCGGCCCAAGCCCAACCTCGCCGTATTTGTCGGCGAACCCCACCGGGTAATACGGGTTGGCGCTCACGATGGCGCCCAACGCGGCTATCCGGTCGATCTGGGCTTCGGTCGAGTTCGCAAAGTGCACGATCACGGTCCGGTGATCGATGCGAGGGTGCTCAGCCATGCGCTTCTCGATCGTGTCGAGCACGACATCGAGTCCCTTGTCGCCGTTTACATGGACGTGGATCTGATAGCCCTCATCCCAGTACAACTTGCTGCGCTCGTCGAGCATGTCGGGTGGCATCAGCCATTCGCCGTGGTGATCAGGGTTCGGGTTGCCGTCAGCGTCGAGGTACGGATCGTTCATCTGCATCAACTGACTAATGATCGCACCGTCGGCGAACAGCTTGACCTGCTTGGGGAAGAACCGCAGCTTGCCGGTCGGGGCACGGGCAAGGTCCGCCTCAGCCAGTTCCAGCGATTCCGCATGGCCGACCCCAGCTTCGGCGGGGCCGCGACCATCGGTGAGAAAGAAGCTATAGAACGGCGTGTCGTCCGCGCCGAGGATTTGTTCGTAGAGCTCCCACGCTCCAGGCACCAGAATCGCTCCCGGTTCGTTGAACGCCGTCACGCCGTTCTGGTGCAGGTAGCGCACCATTTGATCGAGCCCTTTCACGAACCGTTCCGGACTGAACAGGTAGGGCATCACCGCACCAAAGGCACAGGCCATCATGCCGCGCTCCCAGAAGTGACCGCGATCGAGATCGATCTGTGACCGCACGTCTGGGTCGACGGGCAGCGTGTCCTCGGCTAGTCCCAAAACCGTGAGAGCTGGCGAGTTGAAGAACATCTCGTGGCATGAGCGCTGCCAGATACCAATCGGCCTGGTCGCGCTGATCGAATCGAGGATCTCGCGCGTGAGGTCGCCATGCCAAAGGGAGTGGTATCCCCAGGAGAACAGCCATTCGTCGGGTTCTTCGAGAGCCGCTTCCGCCGCCGCCAGCAGCTCGACGTACTCCTCGTGACTGTTGGCCGCTGGGTACGTGACGTCGGGCAGCACCCAGTCCTCGGTTGCGATCACCGCGGTCGTCAACGTCGACGCACCGAGGATCGGGTGGAGGTGCTGGTCGATCAATCCGGGCAGAACGACCTGTCCATCGAACGCACTGTTGATCCGGTAACCCTCGTCGAGCCCAGCGAGGACTTCGTCACGATTGCCGACCGCGACGACCCGATCTCCACGCACGGCGACGGTGTCGACAAGCGGCTGGTCAGCATCGAGGGTGACGAACTCTCGGGCATGGAACACCACGACTTGGCTCGCTTGGTCGTGATCGCCCCCTGGTTCGTGCATCGGGGAATCCTGCCACAAACCAACCGTCGGGCGACGAGGCCGAGCTCAGCCACCCTTCGTGAACAAGTAGGGACTGTCCCTACTTGTTCATGTAATTCGGTGAGCGTCTACGATCTCGCCATGTCGGTCGTCCATCCATCGGTAGTCGCCCACCGGGAGCGTCTGCGGGCGTGTGAGCAGGACAACAACTTCCCG
>CALBVK010000079.1 GCA_937969345.1 uncultured Acidimicrobiales bacterium | reverse complement strand
ATCGAACGGTGCGCGTCGCGGATCGTCGCGGCGATCGAGACTGCTGGAGTGCCGCGGTACGACGCGAGCTTCGATGATGCACAGAACCAAGCGCTGCTCGAAATTTGGAAGCAGTTCCCCTCTTCGAAGAAGAACGAGTCGGTGTGTTATTGGATGTACGGGGTCGCTCGGCGGGTAACCGCGAGTCGCATTATCGACCCAGCGGTACGACAGCGACGACGAGACGAACGGTTTCGCAATACGGCCGGCTCCGACGCGCTGCGGGTGGCCGGACCCGCAGACACCATTGCGTCTCGAGACATGCTCGGCCGGGTCCTCCAGGAGCTTTCGGTTGAACATCGCGAAGTGTTGGTCCTGCGGTTTCTTGAAGGGTTCTCCGAGCAAGAGACAGCATCCTTGCTCGGTATTCCGGTGAAGACCGTGAGCAGCCGTACGAGTCGAGCCAAGCGAGCGGCCATCGATGCGCTGGCTGGGTTGGAAGGAGAGAACAAATGACGAACTCTGAGGACTTCACCGTGTTGACCGACGAAGAGGAACAGCGTTTCCAAGAGCTGTTCTCGCCGAGTGACCGTTTGCAGCTCACGCACGATTGGAAGCGATCGCTTCGCGACGCGATCACTGAAGAGCGCGGCGAAGATGCCACGAACTATGCGGTGGGCGATTCGGGGTCTGGGGCGTCGGTCGTCTCACTCGAGGAACATCGGGCGAAGCGCTCGTGGGCGGGCCCGACGCTGGCGGTTGCGGCTGCGGTGATGCTCGTCATCTTTGGTCTGACCACGATCGATCGGCCGATGGCCGAGAGCGAAGAAATCGCCGTGCTGGGTCCCGAGCTCGAGATCGCCACTCCGTCGTTTCGTACGCTCGAGCTTCCGGAGAACACCGTCGCGGTTGACGCGAGTCCACGCGTCATCTTGGCGCTTTCTGAGGAGCCTGCAAGCCTGGAGACGAACGTGTGGTCTTCGGTCGATGGTGTCGAGTGGACGAACATCGGTACGTTCCCCGTATTCGATGCGACCGTGCTGATCGATGAGGACACGTGGTTGATCACCGGGTTTGACGCAGGCACCGCGGAACCGGCTGCCGATCAGGCTGACGCAGCGTTGGGAACGAGCTTCGCTGTCCTGCGTTCGGTCGATGGAGGAGCGACCTGGCAGCAGATCGACGCTCCGCTGATCCCGCAATTCGAAAGCCCATATGTAACGACGACGGCAAGAGAATTCGACGTGGCTCAAGTCGATGGCATCGTGTTGCTGCATTTCACGATGGAACATCGCTTCGACTTCACCTCGACCGCTCGGGAATTGGGACGAATCGGACCCGATGATGTGGTGGTGCCGGTCGTGGAGCGAAGCGGATTTTGGCCGCGGGTGTTCTTTGCGGCAGGTCCGGACAGCTTTGGCCCGATCGAGCTCACCGCGGCTGATCTTGGGCTGACTCAAGAAGAGCTCGAATCCGTGCAGACGTCGAACCTCGACCCGGAGTCGTTGGCCGCTCGATCGGTGGACGGGGAAGCGTTCGAGATCGTCGATGCGCCGACGGACACGACTCCGGGTGCAATCCGGCTCTTGCTCGGCAAGACGGACCAGTTTCAGCTGTGGAACATCTTGTCTCCACAGAAGATCTACGTCTCGACCGACGGTCTCAACTGGGAGAAGGTGGACTTTGACGATGAGCGCACGACTACTCGCCTGAACGACGAATGGACGGTCCGGGCGGGCAGCGGCGGTGACACCTTGTATCAGTCGGTCAACGGATCGAGCTATTCGCAGGTCCCGACGCCCGAGAGGACGATGGCGGTGTGGAGGCCTGTTCCCACCGAGTTCGGTGCTGCGATCGTCTGGCTCGACTTCGACTCGCTGGTCGCACGTTCCACGAAGTCCGCCTCGATCGTGCGCGACGGCTACATCATCGAATCGAAGGCAGGTTTGTATACGGTGACCGACCCGCAGGGCAACGTGATCGTAGATGCGCAAAGTGACGAAGGCCTTCGACAAGGGCCGGTGATAATCACTCATGATGGTCGCATGCTGATTTCCGACGGCCAAGGGTCACTCGCTGTCGAGCTGGCCGACGAGGACTTCTTCGAACTCGAGAATCAGTTTCTCTTCGATGAGGTCGAGACCGCACAGCAGCTCATTAGCTGGTCGACGAATGGTTCGGATTGGAAGTTCGCTTCGCTCGGCGACCTCGGTGGTGGGCTGTGGAATTACCTGGAGAGCCCGATCGGGTTGCTCGGATTCGAGACGACGAAGATGGAGCAAGCCGTCAGCTTCGACTGGCCGGTGGAGATCGTTGGCGAGTAGCGGCCGGGCCAGGTTGAGACTAGTGGGACAGTCGACTCGTATCAGCGAGTCGATACAACATGACGAGCGCAGGGGTAACTATCACCGCGGCGAGTCCTGCGGCTACGAGCAACGCCGTCAAGGTCGCTGGGTGACCGGCTCCATCCTCGATCGTCACCGAGTCGACAAGGATCCACGGGTACTGTCCAAAGCCCCAACCGAGAACGATCGCAGCAACGGCAATCACGGCGGAGATACGCGCCGTGCGCAGCTGGCGACGCCGGAGAAAGTGGAGCGTCGCAAGACCAGCGACGGTCGAGAGGATGATCTCGGGTGCACCGCGGGAGGTCAACCCGTCGAACAGCGTCGGCGCATCATCACGGAGCGGCACGGTGCCAAAGAGGGCAACCATGCCGGTGACCGCGGCGGTGATAAACGCTTTGAGTCGGAGCTCCTCGGCGAGTTCGACGTCTCCGCTTCGGTCGGCTTCTTCGGTCAAGAAGACGGCAGCGAGAAACGCACAGGTTGCGGTCGCGAGGATGCCGCCGAGAATCGACGTGGGGGAGAGCCAGATGACCTCGTCCTCGACCCCTGTCCCGACGCGTCCAGATGCGATTGCGCCGGCGATCGTGCCGAGAAAGAACGGTGTCACGAACGAGGAGCCAGCGAACACGATGCCCGCAAGTCGTGCCGCCTGCAGCGTCGGCGCGAACTTTCGAAAAGCGAATCCCGAGCCGCGCAGCACGATCCCGAGGCCGACAAACCAAAAGGGTATGGCGAGTTCTCGCATGATCGTGGCAAATGGGCGCGGGAAGCCCGACCACAACAACACGATGACGAAGATCAACCAGACGTGGTTTGCTTCCCAGACTGGCCCGAGCGCCTTGTCGATAAGACGGCGCATGGGGGCGCCCTTCTTTGGGCCTCCGGCGAGAAGGTCCCACAGCCCCGTCCCGAAGTCGGCTCCGGCCGACACGGCGTACAGCGTGACCGCAGCGAACATCACCGCAGCGACCGCGTCGGCGGCGCTCACGACACCAACTCGTGGATTCGGCCCGGGCCATAGGGGGACTCCAGGTCGGTTTCACCTGCCGCCCAACGCTTCGACATCGACCGGAGTACGCCAAAGCCAGCAGCGAACATGCCGAGATAGACGATGGTGAGTCCTATCAGCGTGAACCAGACCCAGTTGCCGTCGGTCACCGCATCTTCGGTTCGCAAGATGCCGTGCACGACCCAGGGCTGGCGGCCGACCTCGGTCGTAATCCAGCCGGTCTCCATAGCGATGATCGACGCGACTCCTGTCAGCGTGAACGCGCGCAACATCCACACGTTGTCGAGGAACGAGTCTCGGTGACGGAACCAGCGATAGGCGACGTAGGTGACGAGCAGGGCGAGGCCGCTGCCGATTCCAACCATGATTTGGAACGAGAAGCGAACAACGTTCACCGGCGGTTGGTCTTCCTCAGGAACCTCATTGAGCCCGATCACTTCAGCGTCGAAGCTGTTCTGGGCCAGAAAGGAAGCGAGGCCGGGAATCGGCACCTCGATACCACCAACGACTTCGCTGCCGTCGTAGTAGCCGCCAAGGATGATCGGCACTTCCGATTCGGTCACGGGTAGGCCTTCGATCGCAGCGAGCTTGATCGGCTGGCGGTCGGCGATTGCTTGGCCAGCGAAGTGACCAACGATCGGCTGGATTGGGGTTGCGATCGCAGCGAACACGAGCGGAACGAGAATGCCGAGGCGGTGGAGTCGATCCCGTCGACCTCGCAGCCAGCCAACCGAGTAGACCGAGACCATCGTGAACGCGGCGACCATGTACGCCGCCAGGAGCATGTGGAGGTACTGCAAGAACACGGCCTCGTTAAAGATGGCAGCCCACGGGTCGACGTTGACGATCTGTCCGTTGACGATGTCGAACCCGGTCGGTGCGTTCATCCACGAGTTCACCGACATGATGAAGAACGTTCCACTCATGCCCGAGATGATCATTGGGAGGAGCAAGAGCTGGTGTGTCTTTGCGGGAAGTCGACCCCAGCTATAGACGTACATCCCGAGGAATATCGCTTCGACGAAGAAGGAGATGCCTTCGAGGGTGAATGCCAGGCCAACAACGTCGCCGTACTGCTCCATCAGGCCAGGCCACAACAGACCCATTTCGAATGCGAGGATCGTTCCAGAAACCGCCCCAATGGCGAACAGCACACCGGAGATCTTGGACCAGCGCTTGGCGAGTTCCAGCGCGTCGGTATCGCCGTTGGCACCCATTCGGTGCAGGACGAACAGCATTGCCGGCATGGCCACACCAAAGCACGCCAAGATGATGTGCGCCCCGAGGGACAGCGCCATCTGGTTGCGGGCGGGCAAAAGCGCATCCGCAATGAGTAGGTGGTCTGGAGTCATGGCCCCTTTCAACACTCTCGATGTACCTTCACCGTAATCGAGATATGGCGATGCTCTCCGTTGACGTTGGTCACCTCCGGGTCGAGCGAGGATGTAGCGCGGTCCGTAGTATCTGCGGAGATGACGCCTCCCGAACCGCTCTCGCCAGCCGAGGCGCTGCAACTCGATCACGTACTCCGGGAGTTGGCGCACGGACCCGTAACGGCTGGGTGGCTTGCGATCGATAGTCGATACGAAGCCGAGCTCACCGCCGACGAGGCTTCGTTGGTCGAGCGTGCCGTTCCCACGCGTCGCTCGGAGTTCGCGACGGGGCGACGGCTGTTGCGCGACTTGCTGTCTGTCGATGTTGAGATCTTGCGGATGGCATCTCGTGCTCCGCTGCTTCCCAAGGGAACCGTTGCAAGCCTGTCCCACGACGCTGGGATCGCTCTCGGAGCGGTCGCCGCAGCCTCGGACGTGGCCGCAGTCGGCGTCGATGTCGAGATCGACACGGTGCTCTCCGACGACATGGCGGCGGTCATCTTGCGTTCCGATGATGTCGCACCCGATGCAATCACTGCCTTCGTTGCGAAGGAGGCGGCCTACAAGGCATGGAGTTCGCTCGGTGGCGGGATGCTCGAACACCACGAGGTTCGAGTCTCGATCGACGGGGATCGCTACTCGGCGGTTCTGCGAGATGAGCGCAAGGTAGAGGGCGGAATCGCTCGTGCTGCGGGCCGGATCGTGGCGCTGGTCTGCGTCGCCAACGAATGAGCCGAGACGCTTCCTCTCGACGTTCGGCAGAGAATTACTCTTCTGTAACGAAGCGTTACCGCAAGTGTCATTGCGGGTACGTAAGATCAACGGGATGACGACGCCCGATGGTTGGAGCCCGCTGCGCGAGCCGCGCCGCACTTCCGACGTGGCCGCGCCAGCTGCTGCCAAGCCGCGTTCCTCCGGTCTCGGAAACGGGCTCGTCACCACACCGTTCACGCAACTCGCACGGGTCCATGTGCTGTCAGCAATGGGCGATGGTGCGATCGCTGTTGCGCTCGCCGGGTCGATCTTCTTTTCGATCGACCCGTCCGACGCTCGCTGGAGGGTCGCCCTCTATCTCATCTTGACGATCGCACCGTTCGCCGTGGTCACGCCGCTCCTTGGGCCAGCCATCGATCGTGCCAGGGGCGGCCGTCGCGGCATGATCATTGGATCGCTTGCGCTGCGAATGCTCATCGCGTTCTTCATGACGCAACACATCGACAGCCTCTTGCTGTTCCCCGAAGCGTTCATCATGTTGGTGCTGCAAAAGGGCTACGGCGTGTCGAAGACCGCTCTGGTTCCAGCGGTCTGCCCTCGCGACGATGAGCTCATCGAGGCCAACTCGAAGCTTGCGCTGATCGCCTCGATCGGCGGGGTCATCGGTGGCGCGTTCGGCGTCGGGCTGATCGCGATCTTTGGCAATGCTGCATCGGTTGTTCTGGCGGTCCTGGTCTTCCTCGCCGGCGTCGTCGCCGCGATCCAACTTCCGCAGGTACAGATCGCAACAGCCCCGGTCGATGCCACCGAAAAGCTCGAGACCCGTGGTGCGAACATCATCCTGGCCGCAACAGCGATCGCGGTGCTTCGCAGCATTGTGGGCTTCACCACCTTCTTACTCGCGTTCCACTTGAGAGCCGGCGACGACGGCGCCGATACGACCGAACCCGGTGCGCTGCTCGGCGCGGCGTTCGGGGCGAGCGAGAGCAACGAAGAGGGGTTTGACCCTGGTTTCGTCGCTGATCTCATCGGCACCGAGGGCCCGCCGCAATGGCACTTCGCCGTCGCCGGCCTCGCCGCCGGCACGGGGGCGTTCCTGGGTGCTCGCTACGCGCCGATCGTGCGGGACAGGACCACCGAGGAGCGCATCGTCCTTGGAGCGATGGTCACGATTGCGATAACTGCGTTTCTCGGAGCGTGGGGTGGAGGAATCGCAGGCATTGCCATGTTGGCGTTTGGCGTCGGCATCAGCGCGGCGATGGGCAAGCTCGGCTTCGATGCCCTCGTACAGCGCGATGCGCCGCGATCGAACCATGGTCGAACGTTCGCGAAGTTTGAGGGCAGGTTCCAACTCACCTGGGCTGTGGGCGCCTTTACCGCGGTCATCATTCGCTTCCCGATTCAGGTCGGTGCGCTAATCGTCGCCCTCGCCGCTGGCCTGTCGGCAATCAGTTACGAGTTGGGTCGCCGTACCGATCGAGTCCAGGCATCATCGCGAGTTGGCGAGGTTATTCGCGAACGCGTCCCGGGAAGTAAGCCGTTCCTCGATCGGCTCAGCTCACTGAACAAGCCGACGCTGCCAGGCGGCCGCGACCGCACGCCACCACCACCCCCGCCTTCGCCAACGGTTGGTCCCCCTCCGCCTCGACCACCGTCGAGCGGGTCGCCAATGGATCCAACGGTTGTGGCGTCGATCCCAATACCTGATGCACTCACACCATCAACGGCGCTGCGCGCTCCCGAAGTGCAAACCGGACGTGCCGACGATATCGATGCGAACTCGACGGTTCCGATCGACCAGGTCGAATGGGCAGCCAACACCGGTCCACATGTCAGCGGCGACGGCGTCTGGGTGTCTCCCGAGGATGTGCCTAACGCCGGACCTGGCGAAGATGGTCAGTATCGTCTTTGGGAATAGCGGTACGTCAGAACCGCTCGCAGATTTCCGACGCTATTCCTCTTCGGGGTTCTGCAGAAATTCGTCCAACCCGGCCAAGTCTGCGGGGTCGATCTCGACGTCGAAGTCGATGCCCATGCGAGACAACCACAGGCCTGGCGAACCAATCTCGTTGGGAGTGGGCAATGTTTCGGCAGACTCCCAAAGCTTGCCAAGACCCTCGTCTCCGGCTCGCTCGACGACTCCGTCGATGAAGGCGCGCCCTCGGTCGTACAGCGGCTGGTCGAGCTCGAGGCCGAGGAGACGCTCAACGAACCGATCGGACTCAGACGTCGTTACTCGTCGGCGTCGCAGCGCTTCGGTGAGCTGGCCGTAGCTTGAGATCATCGTCGTTCCGACTGAATCCATGATGTGGTCGACATACCCAACGATCGCGGCCATGAGCGCCGCGATCTCGGGAAGCAACTCCTGTTGTTCTGGGGAGCGCATCGAGCCAATGAGGGCGCTGGGGTCGCCGAACATACCTTGGAGCTGGCTTTGTAGGCCTGCGAGGTCGGACATGTCGCCGGTTGGCTCAAAGTTCTCGAGCGAACCCGCAATCGCTCCAGGGTCGTTGCGGAAGGCATTGGTGTAACGGCCGAGGAGTTGGCTGACTTGTTGGGCGACGTGTGGGATGCTCAGCACCGCGTGGTGAGCGACTTCGCTCAGCACGATCCACATGCGGAGCTCGTCCTTGTCGAGGCTCCACTCCTCGCCAAAGTCATCGAGGTTCGGCACGACGACGAGGAGCTCGTTGCTTCCGGGTCGCGGGATCGGCAGGTCATAGGTACCGATCGCCCGGCTCCCGATATGGCCGATCATTGAGCCCGTCGTCATGTTCACCATCATTGGGCGTATCGAGGAGAACAGCTGCTCGAACATGGCGAGTTGGGGATCGTTGCCGCCATCGAGGTCGTCGCCGAGTTCTGGACTCGCCATTGCCGCCGCCATTTGTTCGAGGATTGGCTTATACGCCTGCATTGAATGGCGGACCCAGTCGCTGCGCGTAACCGGGGCGACGGTGAGTGGCCCGCTGGTCGAGGTGCGTAGTCCGGTGGCATTTGCGATCTGGAGCTCAGCGACTCGAATCAGCTGCTCGAGCGCCATGCGATCCATGGGGTCGACGTTGGATTCGGTCTGACCGCCAGCGGCGATCGAGACCGCGATGTTCATCGCATTATCGAGACCGCCTCCGGCGCCTCCACCGAAACCGCCGAACATTTGCATAAAGTTCGCCATCATGGCATTTGGGTCGCCGCTCGCTCCCAGACCACCAAAAAGGCTGCTGAAGTCGAAGTCGTCGTTACCCTCGTCATCGAATGGACCGGAGTTGCTCACACCATGCATCGTAGTGACATGCAACATCGGCCCCTCGTCAGACATTCCCATCCATCGAGGACGCTGACATGCGCGTAGTTGTCACCGGTGCTGCGGGAGCCGTTGGTCGACACGTCGCGGATCGATTGCAGGCAAACCCTCTGGTGTCGGAACTTGTTGCGCTCGATCGCTATGGGTCCGACGGCGTCCGCAAGTTCGACGTGCTTACCGACGATCTCTCCGACGTGCTTGTAGCCGACGATGTTCTCGTGCATTTGGCCGCGACACCGGCTGGGTTCGCCGGAGACGGCAATGCCGCCAAGGCCGATCGTCTACTCGCTGAGCGTGCGCTCGCTGCCGCGGCCGAATCCAAGGCAGCACATGTATTGCTGGCCTCGTCGGCCATGGTCTACGGCGCATGGGCGGAGAATCCGGTTCCGCTCACCGAGACCGCTGTTGCGAGGCCGAACCCGGAGTTTCGCTTTGGTGTTGTGCGCAGCGAGATCGAAGCAATGGGGGAGCAGTGGGCTGAAGATACCAACGCTCGTCTGACGATCGTTCGTGCAGCCACGACGCTCGCTCGGGGTCGCGAAAATGGGTTGGCGATTTTGCTTCGGAATTCTGCTGCGCTTCGGAATTCCGACGGCGATGCTCCAGCGCAGTTCCTTCATGCCGAGGACTATGCCTCGGCCATCGAGACGTTGGTCGTTGGCCAGCACGCTGGGATCTTCAACGTCGCGCCCGATGGCTGGCTCCGGCCGGCTGAGGTGTCCGCGCTGCGCGGCACTCCCGAAACCCCGCTGCGGGTGCCAGGCGTGGTGATCTCGGCGGTATCCGATGCTCGCAGGCGCCTCGGTGCCCGAACCCATCCGGGCCTGACCGCTTACCTGCAGCACCCCTGGGTCGTCGCCAATGACAAGCTGAAGGCGACCGGTTGGGAACCGGAGTTCAGTAACGAAGAGGCGTACGTAACGGGGTATCTGCCGAGCCGATTCGATGGCGTTACCGCAAAACGGCGCCAAGAGTTGGCGCTTGGTGCTGCGGGCGCTGCTGTTGCCGGAACCGCGCTTGGTACAGCCGCTGCGGTGTCTTGGTTGCTACGCCGGAAGCGTCTCTAGGCGGGTTTGGCGCCGACGATCACGGTGGTCGTCATGACCTCGCCTGGGAGGTCGCCGGGTTCTGGAGTCGTCCCGTCGGGACCGAGGACCGGTGATGATGCCCGCGAGAACCGGAGCTCGATCGCGTCGCCAGGCTGGAGTGTGCGGAGCACCTCGCTGAGGTCTTGGCTGTCGGCCACGTTGGCGGCGCCGAGACCGACGATGATGTCGCCTGCGACGAGACCGGCTTGGGCGGCTGGGGTTTCGTCCCACACCCGGACGACGAGGACGCCTCCGAGTAGCCCACGTTCCTCTCGGATCTGCGAGCTCGTCGCCGACAGCTGGACGCCGAGCCATGCCTTGTGCTCGACCGACCCCGTGTCGATGAGCTGCTGGGCAATCCGGCGCACCGTGTTGATCGGTACGCCGAAGTGGTTGCCGTTTCGGCCCTCGACGGCCATGGCCACGATGCTGCCATTGTCCTCCAGAATCGCGCTTCCAGCCCATTCTTCGTCGAGGTCATCGGACAGTCGGAACAGGCCGGACAGCAGGTCGCCGTTCGGAAGCGGTGCGACCTGGTCCTTGCCGAGGACGTCGACCGGGCGGGCGAGGGAGTCGGTATCGACGCCGTGCTGGGCGAGAGCGACGAGCCGGTCGCTCACAACCACTTGGCTGTCGCTGCCAAAGGTTGGAGGAGGAAGGTCGGGTGCGTTGATCTTGAGGACCGCAACTCCGGACACGGTGTCGCTCGCAATCAGCTGTGCAGGTACCTGGCGGTTGCCTGCAAGAACCGCCGTGATGTCCTCGGCTCCGATAAGAGAGTGCGCCGAGGTCACGAGGTGGCCGTCGTCGGCGAGCATGATTGCTTGAGCCATGTCATTGCGCGGCTGCCCGCCGAGATGCAGCCCAACGATCGACTCTCTGTTGAGTTGGGCGACCTCGTTTGCATACGTGCTGAAGCTGATCGGTCCCGAAACCTGGATTGGCTCCGGAGTCTCCAAGATCTGAGTGATTGCTTGGTTGATCGGCGCCGGAGGTTCCTCCTGCATCAGCCACGCGAGGCCCACGACAGAGCAGCCAGCGATAAAGGACATGAGCATCGATGGCCACCGGCGTCCGTAGACGCGACGGGCAGCCATGTTTGCGGCAGCCTGTTCGGCGCCGCGCTCGGCTGGGTGCCTCCACAAGCGATCTTGTGCAGGCAACAGCTCACCCTCGAAGGGTCCGTCCTCGTAGATTCCCTCTCCCACGGCGCCCATAGTAGCGACCATTAGTGGTCAGCTAACCGCGGGCAGAGCGGGACGTCGAGGTCTCGAGCTGGGCGAGCAGGTCACTCGAATTCATTCAGCGACCGAAAACGCCTACCATGGCGCACGTGCACGAGTCATCGAGCGGGCCAGAAGGCGACACCTGGCTAGCAATTACAGAGTCCGAACCCCCGATCGATGCCGCCTATCGGTGGACGGTCCAGCCAGACTGTGGAGCCGTCGTCCTGTTTAGCGGCACGGCACGGGATCACTCAGCGGGGCGACCCGATGTTTCCCAGCTCGCATATGAGGCATACGAGGAACATCTGATCAGCCGGTTCGAAGGATTGGTCGATGAAATCCGCGATCGCTGGGCTGAGGTTCGTAGGGTGTGCATTATGCATCGGGTTGGAGAGGTGCCGATTGGCGAATCGACCGTCGTAGTAGTGGCGTCTTCGCCACACCGCGATGTCGCGTTTGAAGCCGCCCGCTATGGCATCGATCGCTTGAAGGCCACCGCCCCGATTTGGAAGCGCGAAGTATGGGCTGAAGGCGAGAGTTGGGGCCTCGACGCCCGCGAGATTGACGACGTCGGCCTTCCCGCTCCACTTGGGGGAGAGGCATGAACACCCCCATCCTGTTTCTGCTCGGAGCCGTCGCGCTCTCGGGTCTCGGCGGACTCATCGTGTGGATTGCCAGCAGGCCTCGCCCGGAGCGATTCGGATCGAGCATCGACACGTTCAACCGCGACCTCAATGCATTGGCGCCTCCAGGACGAAAGACGCAATCTCGTCGCCCTGCTCGTCCACTGCGCCCAAGCACCCAGCCAACGCGCCGCGCTCCGGCAAACGCTGGGAGCTCGGGTCCTCGGCCCGTCGTAAAGTCACCGAACGGAACTGCAGCATCGGTGCGACCAAAGCCAGGCCCGCGACCAGGACCTCGGACGTAGCCCATGGCACGCGACCTCGCCATCGACCTCGGCACCGCGAACACGCTCGTCTACGCGCGCGGCGAAGGCATCGTGCTCAACGAGCCGTCGGTCATTGCGCTGAATTCTCAGACGAACGACGTCCTGGCGATCGGTTCTGAGGCGTGGCAGATGATCGGCCGTACGCCGAGTCATATCGTGGCGGTCCGTCCGCTGCGCAAGGGTGCAATCACCGACTTCGACGTCACGCAGCGGATGATTCGACTGGTGCTCGAACGTGTTGGTGTTAGCCGCTTCAACCGTCCACGCGTCGTGATCTGCGTCCCATCGGCTATCACCGCGGTCGAGCGGCGCGCCGTCACCGAAGCTGCCCGTCGTGCCGGAGCGAGCGATGCACAGCTAATCGAGCAGCCCGTCGCCGCCGCGATCGGGGCCGGCCTTCCAATCAACGAACCGCTCGGAAATATGGTCGTCGACGTCGGCGGCGGTACCTCCGAGAGCGCCATCTTGTCGCTCGGTGGCGTGGTAGCGCTCGAAGCGATCCGAGTTGGGTCGTTCGATATCGATGCCGCGATCCAGGCGTGGGTTCGTCGCGAGTATGGAATCGCAATCGGCGAACGAACCGCCGAGGACATCAAGCTCACGATTGGTTCGGCAGCAAAGACGCCGAACGAGGTACGTGCCGAGGTACGTGGCCGAGAGCTCATGAGTGGCCTGCCAAAGACCATCGTTCTTTCTCCTGAAGAGATTCGCGTCGCCATCGACGAGCCGGTGTCGGCCATTGTCGACTCCGTGTTGTCGTGTATTGCGCAGGCTCCGCCGGAACTCTCACAGGACCTGATCACCCAGGGAATTCATCTGGTCGGAGGCGGCGGCATGTTGCGCGGCCTCGACTTGCGCCTGAACAACGAGACGAAGGTCGACGTGCATATCGTCGATACGCCACTGGAGTGCGTCGTGCACGGAGCGGGGCGGTGTATCGAATCGTTCGAGTCGCTCAAGGTCATGTTCCTCGGGGACCAACGTTGACCCAGCCGGTCGGCTCGTGCTTGTGCGAAGCGATCTCCTTTGATGTCGTTGGCGAGCTCCGCGGCGTCTTGCACTGTCATTGCGTGAACTGCCGCAAGTCGAGCGGGAACTTTGTGGCATCGAGTGGCTGTCCAACCGACGCGCTCACGATTCATGATCCCGACGAGCAGCTTCGCTGGTACGACCTTGGCTTTTGTCGATACGGCTTTTGCGCCACCTGCGGATCTCGCCTGTTCTGGCAGGGAGCGGACCACATGGAGCACACCAGCATTCAGGCTGGTGTGATCGACGATGCATCGCAGCTTGCGCTCGACGGTGTGTGGTTCGCCCACGACGCACAGCCGCACAACTCACCCGATCCAGCCGTGCCGCACTTCTCCGGCAACGGCGACCTCGACTAACCCCCATAACGCGGGGTCTGACCCTTTGTTATGGGGGTCAGCGACGGCCCTCTATTCCAACCCCAATAACGCGGGGTCTGACCCTTTGTTATGGGGGTCAGCCAAGTCGCTGCCCGTCGGAGTCCCGACCGATTTCGGCGAGGGTGTCATTTCGAAGTCGGATAGTTCCTGGCTCCGCGCTTATACGGCTACTGCGAATCGCATAATGGACAGATGCAACGGTCTTGAACCCATATGCGTCTGCAAGTTCGGCAAGCGTCGCTCCAGTCGCCCGGTGGGCAACATCGACAGCGACGCTTCTCGCTACGTTCTTCTTGCCAGGGGTCGACGCCTGTAGCTCCGCTGGCCCGCACCCGCTCAGTCGGATCACGGCATTGCTCACGTCCTCAATCGGAGTCTGGCCAAGCCCGGCGGTTAGGTCCGCTGGTTGCTCGATTGTCTTTGCCACTTGGTCGACAAAGCTCTGGTCGCCGAGAACCCGTCCATAGAGCGGGCCCTTATCAAAGAAGGCTTCGAGCACGCTGTCAGGTGCGGCGGATCGCACGAATCGGTCGAACTGTTGGCGACTCGCAAAGCTCTCAAGTACACGATCGGTCGAGAGCCACTGAGGCGTATAGGTACCGCCTACATAGAACTGGAAGCTAGACCAGCCGTATCGGTCGAGGTCGTCGAGCGTGCAGATACCGGCGTTCACCGGGTTGAGCTCGACGTATCGAACGAGCCTGTCCAAATAGTTCTTGCTATCGACGAGCACTGAATGAAACCTGCCGCGAAAGAGCGCACCGTCGCGTGAGTGGGCACGATTGAAGCGCTGTGTGTAGGCACGGCCAATGAATTGGAGGGTGCGGCTCAGCTGGCCTTCGGGCGACACCACGACAACATGGAAGTGGTTGTCCATAAGGCAAAACGACAGCACGACAATTCCGAACCGGGCCACCGCCTGTGCCCAAAGCGTCAAAAAGAGCTGTCGGTCATCGTTGTTTCGAAAGACGATCTGATGATCGGCTCCCCGGTTCATTACGTGGTGAACCGCTCCGGGATAGTCGATTCTGGGTTTTCTTGCCATTGGATATGCCTCGTTCAGGTGGTTGGACTGACAGGCGAGCCAATGGCTTGCGATAGTGCGGCACGAAAGGTGCCTCTGTAGGAAGTTAGCCAGCACCACTGACACGACCCCCATAACGCGGGGTCTGACCCTTTGTTATGGGGGGTTGGTTGGAGTGCGGCGTAGGATCTGAGCATGACGTTTCCGCAGCGGCGACTGCGCCGCCTCCGCCGCACCGATGCTCTTCGTCGCATGGTCGCCGAAACCACGCTTTCCGCCGACGATTTGATCGCTCCGCTGTTCATTCGGGAAGGTATCGATTCACCGCAGCCGATCCACTCGTTACCTGGTGTCGTTCAGCACACACTCGAGTCAGCGATGGTCGAGATCGACGAGCTACGCCAGCTTGGTGTTTGCGCCGTGATCTTCTTCGGGGTCCCGCTCGAAAAGGATGCCGAAGGCTCGGGTGCATGGGATCCGCACGGCATCGTGCAAGTCGCGCTGCGCACGGCGCGGGAACGATTCGGCGACAGCGTCGTGCTGATCGCCGACCTCTGCGTCGATGAATACACCGACCACGGTCATTGCGGAGTCCTCGATGGCATGGGTTCGGTCGACAACGACAAGACCCTCGAGATCTACCGCAAGATCGCCGTTGCTCAGGCCAATGCGGGGGCAGACATCGTCGCACCGTCGGGAATGATGGACGGACAGGTAGCGGCTATACGCGACGCGCTCGACGGAGCTGGCCACGAACTCACCGCCATCTTGGCCTACGC
>CALBVK010000078.1 GCA_937969345.1 uncultured Acidimicrobiales bacterium | reverse complement strand
TCGGCGGAATACGCGGCGGCTCGGGTGTCGAGGACGACAAGTGTTCTCGGCTGGTTGGTGTCCACGTTGTGGCGAACCATCAGCTTGTTCGACCGGGCCGAGGACCGCCAATGGATCTGACGAAGGTCGTCGCCGCGGACGTAGTCGCGAAGCGTATGGAAGGTGACGCCACCTTCGAGCGCTTCACCGCTCTCTGGCCCCTCGAGGTCTCGGGCAACGCCGCTCGGGAATGGTTCGAGCTGATGAATCAGCGGGTGGACCCACAGGTTCGTCACTCCCTCATCGGGCTGCCCGGAGCGAACAAGACCGAACGGGTCGGCCCGGGTTACATCGAGCGGCCCAACACGGAACAAGCCACGAGATTCGGTGGGAAGTTCGGTCGAGATCGTGGCGGACTCGTTTGGTTCGAGGCTGGGAAGCTCGATCGGCAGCTGCGTATCACCGAACCGTTCGAGCGCCAGACCGCCCGACGTCCGGCGTCGCCCCGTGTTGGTGATCGTGAGCTCAGAGCGTGCTGGTCGGCCTGCGCGTACGCGTTCGGGAACGACAATCCGGGTAGCGGCCACCCTCGGACGGCGAACAATCCACAGCCGACCGATCAAGACCGCGAGCAGAAACGCAATACCGAGCGCGCTAAGGGTTCGGTAGCCGAAGATAATTCCGGTCACCAGAGCGATCGCTCCAATGGCGAGAAACGTCTTACCTGCGTTGGTCAGCACGTGTTGGGAAGCGTCCGATCAGCGCTCGACGCGCTCTTTGGGCGTCGGGATCTCTTGGAGGACCGCACGGAGAAGCTCGAGTGAGTCGATTCCCTCGAACTCGGCCTCAGGCTTCAACAGCATGCGGTGCGCCAAGACCGATTCGGTCAGGTCCTTCACGTCGTCTGCGGTCACGAAGGGGCGACCGTTCGCTGCGGCGAGTGCACGTGCGGTACGACCGAGCGCAATCGACCCACGAGGGCTGACGCCGAGACGGAGTTCGGGAAGTTCACGTGTCGCACGGACGATGCTGACGATGTACTGACGAACGGCTGGCGAGATGTAGATCATGTCTGCGACACGGGCCATCTGGCGGACTTCTTCGGTCGAGAGCACCGGCTCGACGTCGACTCGCGTACGGCCCGCTGGGGCACTATCGATGATGTCGATCTCGGCCACGGCGCTCGGGTAACCAAGGGAAAGGCTCATCATGAAACGGTCGATCTGTGCTTCGGGGAGCGCATAGGTGCCGTCGTGCTCGACCGGGTTCTGCGTCGCCACAACAAGGAATGGGTTCGGAACCGGACGCGGGACGCCATCGACGGTTACTTGGTATTCCTCCATAACTTCGAGCAAGGAGGATTGTGTCTTTGGCGATGCACGGTTGATCTCGTCGGCGAGAACAACATTCGCGAAGACCGCACCGGGATGGAATTCAAATTCGCTGTTCGACTGGTTGAAGATCTGAACACCGGTGACGTCGGTAGGGAGGAGGTCCGGGGTGAACTGGATACGAGTCAGCGTTCCATCGACCGATTCGGCCAAGGCGCGTGCCAACGACGTCTTGCCGGTTCCTGGGACGTCCTCGATCAGCAGATGGCCTTGGGCCAACATGCAGAGAAAGGCCAGCCGAATCTCTCGGGTCTTGCCGTGGATGACTCGCTCGACGTTGTTGACCAACTGTTGAAAGCGATCGGCATACGTTCGGACCTCAAGCTCAAGGTCTTCAACAGTATTCGTAGTACTCACGTGGGGCTCTCCGCTCCTGGGACGTTCTAGAGTCAAGTTTGGCGCGCAAAACAGCGCGCGTCACTTCGAGAGCGTAGAACGAACACGCCTATGACCGGGAGGGCCATTCTCATCAGTCGCCGCCGACTCGACGCAGAACTGGTTGTGAGGGGCCTTGCGACCTCGCGATCTCACGCCCAGGAGCTCATTGCCGACCGTCGCGTGACGGTCGGCGGCGCTCCCGCGCACAAAGCCACACGCCAAGTTTCTCCTGCAGAACCAGTGCTCGTAAGCGGCCCACCTCCCCGTTTTGTTGGGCGTGGGGGCCAAAAGCTCGAGGGCGCTCTCGACTCGTTCGGGATCGACCCGAGCGGTCGGCACTGTCTCGATGCGGGTTCGTCCACGGGCGGCTTCACCGACTGCCTTGTGCAGTCGGGGGCGGCGTCGGTGCTCGCCGTGGACGTCGGAACGAACCAATTGCACGAAAAACTGCGCCAAATTTCACACGTCGACGTGCGAGAAAATACCGATATTCGCTCGATTACACCCCACTATTTGGCCGACGATGCCGATCGGGCCGGCGGATTCGGCCTGATCGTCGCCGACCTTTCGTTCATTTCAACGACCTCGCTTCTGCCCGTTTTCGCGAAGATCCTCGCGGACGATGGCGACCTGATGGTGCTGGTGAAGCCACAGTTCGAGGCTGGCCGGCAAGAGGTCAGCAAAGGCAAGGGCATCATCCGAGATCGCGACATTTGGGTGCGTGTGCTTCACGAGTTCATCGATGGCGCATCCAACGCAGATCTGGTCGTTCGAGATCTGGCGATCTCTCCAATCACCGGAGGGAAGGGCAACGTCGAGTTCCTCGCGCACGTTTCGCACTAGCCGAACCGCCCAGCCGCGCCTTCGCCATCGCGAGCGGACATACTGAGGCATGGCTCGAATTGGTGTTGTCCTACACGGCGCAGATGCAGACGCTCTGGATCATGCAGTCACGCTGACCGAGACACTCACGACCCAAGGCCATACCGTGGTCGCCGTCGTCGACGACGCCGAACGCGTCGGCACGCTCGAGTGTGTTGCCGCATCGGATTTCCCGGCCGGACTCGATCTCGCGATCAGCCTCGGCGGTGACGGCACGATGCTTCGAACCGTCGCTCTGCTCGCAGGCGCCGACGTGAAGATCTTGGGAGTCAACTTTGGCGACCTTGGCTACCTGACGGTGATCGATCCCGATGAGCTTGAGACAGCGGTCGAACGTTCGCTCGTTGGCGATCACGACATCGAAGAGCGCATGCTGGTGATGGGCGAGGTCGCCGGAGAGACGATGCATGCGCTCAACGACATCGTTGTCGAGCGGGCTCCGGGCGATACCACCGTGCGCATCGGCGTCTCGATCGACGGCGTGCGGTTCACCTCCTACCCCGCCGATGGTTTGATCGTCTCGACACCGACGGGAAGCACGGCCTATGCGCTCTCGGCTCGCGGCCCGATTGTCTTTCCCACTCATTACGCGCTGCAGGTCACGCCCGTGTCGCCACACATGCTGTTCGACCGAAGCCTCGTTCTCGGCCCCGATTCGGTTATCGACCTCACCATCGAAGGGCATCGCTCGGCGGTCGTGTCAGTGGACGGAAATACACTGGTCACCATGGCCCCTGGAGACACCATTACCTGTCGCCGTTCGCCACACATCGCCCGTCTTGTCATCTTCGATGCACGCGACAACCTCGCCGTGCTGAAATCGAAGCTCGGCATAACCGATCGCTAACACACACATGCTCGAAGAACTACGAATCCAAAACCTTGGCGTCATCGAGGAACTCGCCCTCGTTCTGCCGTCTGGCTCCATTGCGGTCACCGGCGAAACCGGCGCCGGCAAGACCATGGTCGTTGGGGCCATACAACTGCTGATGGGCGGCCGCGCCGAACCCGACATGGTCCGCATTGGTGCGAGCGAAGCGGTCGTCGAAGGCCGATTCGTTGAGGATGACGGAACCGAGGTCGTTGTTCGACGAGTGCTCCCCGCCGATGGCCGGTCGCGTGCCTATCTCGACGGTTCGCTCGCAACCGCTTCGGGCTTGCAGGAGCGAATCGGACCGATGATCGACCTTCACGGCCAGCACTCCCAGCAGTCGATCCTGCAGCGGCCGGCAACACAGCGCGATGCCCTCGACCGATTCGCTGGCATCGATCGGGGCCCGTTGCGTGATGCTCGGGCCGACATCGCCGCGATCGATGCAGCGTTGGCAGATCTCGGCGGCGACGCGACCGAACGTGCACGCCAAATCGATCTTCTCCGCTATCAGCTCGACGAGGTCGCCGCTGCAGCGATTGCGAGCCCGACCGAAGATATCGACCTGCAGGCCCGTGAGGCGACTCTCGCGAATGCCTTCGACAACGAGGTCGCCGCAGGACAGGCGAGCGACCTGCTCGGAAGCGACGGTGTAGCCGCTGATGCGCTGGGCGAGGCGCTCTCCATCTTGCCCGACGGTCCGCCGTTCGATGCCGTCACGGCCCGTATCCAAGCTATTCAAGAAGAGCTGGCCGATCTCGCATCGGAGATGCGCACCATTCGCGAAGGCATCACCGACGATCCTGAAGCCAGGGACATGGTCCGGCAACGACTGCAGATGTTGATCGAGCTTCGTCGCAAGTACGGGCCCACGCTCGCCGACGTCATGGAGTACGGGGACTCGTTGCAAGCTCAGCTCGACCAGCTCGAGTCGCACGAAGAACAGGTCGTGTCCCTCAGCACGAGGCGCGAGGCGGCCGTGGAGCGTCTAGCCACCGTGTCGGCGGCTGCGTTAGCGGCTCGTACCAAGGCCACAAAGCCGTTGGCGAAGGCGGTCGAAGCCGAGTTGGCCAAGCTCGCCATGGGGAATGCGCGCGTCGAGGTGACCGTCGATGGCGAGGCCGGGGACGATGTCGCCATCCTGTTGGCTCCCAATCCAGGTCTGCCGCTACTGCCGGTCGGGAAGAACGCGTCGGGCGGCGAGCTAAGTCGCACGATGCTGGCGCTGCGCCTCGTGCTTGCGGGAGGTCCCCCGATCAAAGTCTTCGACGAAGTCGACGCCGGTATCGGCGGTGGCACCGCTCGCGCTGTTGGCGAGGCGCTGTCATCGCTCGGTTCCGCAGGGCAGGTCTTCGTCGTGACCCATCTCGCTCAGGTTGCGTCGTTCGCCGGGCACCACATCGTGATCGACAAATCCACTGACCGTGGCGCCACCGCGAGCCAAGCGCGCATCCTCTCGGCGGACGAACGGGTCATCGAAGTCAGCCGAATGTTGTCGGGCTCCCCGGACTCTGCGGCGGCGCACGAGCACGCCGAAGAGTTGCTTTCAGCAACATCAGCATCATGGAGCACATGAGCACGATGAAATGCATCAAATTTCCGAAAAGCCGACGCGGCTTCCGACGACACAAGTTAGGGTGATCTCCCGTGACCAAACATGTATTTGTTACGGGTGGAGTTGCCAGTTCGCTTGGCAAAGGACTCACCGCTTCTGCCCTCGGCCGGCTGCTGAAGTCTCGAGGCCTACGGGTCACGATGCAGAAGCTCGATCCGTATCTCAACGTCGATCCGGGAACGATGAACCCGTTCGAACACGGCGAGGTCTTCGTCACCGATGATGGCGGCGAAACCGACCTCGACCTCGGTCACTACGAGCGGTTCATCGATGAGAGCCTCACCCGCCAATCCAACGCGACCACGGGATCGATCTACTCGTCGGTCATCGCCGCCGAGCGTCGAGGCGACTATCTCGGTCGGACGGTCCAAGTCATTCCGCACATCACCGACGAGATCAAGAACCGGATTCGGGCGCTCACCGGGGACGACACCGATGTCGTCATCACCGAGGTGGGCGGCACTGTCGGCGATATCGAGATCCTGCCGTTCCTCGAGGCAATCCGTCAGCTTCGTCTCGACATTGGACCCGAGAACGTCTTCTATCTTCACGTCACGCTCGTCCCATTCATTGGCCCATCGGGTGAGCAAAAGACCAAGCCCACACAGCATTCGGTGACCGAACTCCGCAGTCGCGGCATCCAGCCCGACGCGATCGTCTGTCGAAGCGACGAGCCAATCACCGACGAACTGAAGCGCAAGATCTCACGGCTCTGCGATGTTCCGGTGGCTGGAGTTATCAACGCAGCTGACGCTGCGAGCCTGTACGAGATTCCCCTTGTGGTGCACGACGAGGGGCTGGATTCGTTTATCTGCAAGCACTTCCGCATGGACGACGTACCCGAGGCAGACCTCACCGAGTGGCGAGCATTGGTCGATCGGGTCTTCGCCGCTGAGCAAACGGTTCGAGTCGGCATCATTGGCAAGTACGTGAGTCTGATCGATGCGTATCTATCGGTCGTCGAGGCTTTGAATCATTCGGGCATCCACCACCTGGTGAAGGTCGAAATCGACTGGATCCAGGCAGAAGAGGTCGAAGGACTGCTCGCAGAGCGCCTTCGTGGGCTCGATGGAATCGTCATCCCCGGAGGTTTTGGCGAGCGCGGTGTCGAGGGCAAAATCGCAGCCGCTGCCTACGCACGCGAGAACGGTATTCCTTGCCTTGGGTTGTGCCTTGGGCTGCAGGTCATGGCCATTGAGTACGCCCGGAACAAGCTCGGCCTTGCCGGTGCTCATTCGCTCGAATTCGATCCCCAGACGAAGCATCCAGTAGTCAACTTGATGGATGACCAACGAGATGTCACCGAAAAGGGCGGCACGATGCGCCTGGGCGCGTACGTTGCCCAACTCGAACCAGGCTCAAAGGTTGCCGAGAGCTACGGCGAGGTCACCGTGTCTGAGCGACATCGCCACCGCTACGAGTTCAACTCGAAGTACCTCAACAGGTTCGACGACGGAAACTTCTGGGCCAGCGGCGAATCGCCCGATGGTCGGTTGGTCGAGTTCATTGAGCTGCGCTCGCATCCGTTCTGGGTCGCGACCCAAGCGCACCCTGAACTCAAAAGCCGCCCGAATCGGCCCGCCCCGCTCTTCCGCTCCTTTATTGCCGCTGTTGTCGAGCGCCAGAATGGACGCAACCCGCAGCTCATCCCGCTCGACGAGCAATCCACTAGCTCGTCGTCGTGACGAACGAACAGCCGTCGGGCTTTCGTGCCCTCGATGAGGACACGATCTATGACGGCTGGGTAATTACCGTCGCGAAGGGGCGTTTCGAGGGCCCCGATGGCACGATCTTCGAACGTGATGTCGTGCATCACCCTGGTGCGGTTGCCATCGTCCCGGTGATCGACGGCGAGATCATCATGGTGCGCCAATACCGCTCGGCGCTCGATTCGGTGATCTATGAAATTCCCGCCGGCCTTCGCGATGTGGCTGGAGAACCGCTCGCCGACACGGCCCAGCGCGAACTCATCGAGGAGGTCGGGATGCGTGCTGGCTCGATGGTTCCGATGACGAGCGTGCACAACTCGGTCGGCTTCTGTGACGAGCAGATCCACATCTTCCTTGCGACCCAACTCACCGAGGTCCAACGAGAGCTGACCGACAGCCCCGAAGAGGTGGCGATGGAAATCGTTCGCGTACCGATCGCCGAGGCCGAGCGCATGATCATCTCTGGTGAGATCACCGACGCGAAGACGATCATTGGGGTGCTTGGAACGCAGAGGGGCCTCGGCAACCAGTAAGCGCCAACCAGTAAGCAATGGGCGACTACTCTCGTGGTCTGATGGCAACAGCGACACTCCCGTTCGATGTCGAGGAATTCCTAACGCACCTCGCGATTGAGAAGGGCCGATCAGCAAACACGCTGACGGCCTACCGCCATGACCTGCGCCGATACGTCGAGTTTCTGGAAGGGACCGAGGTGCTTGCCGTACCACCTGACCAGGTGGTGGCCTTTCAGACCGCACTTCGCGATAGCGGTCTCGCTCGGTCATCGGTTAACCGCACCATGACCGCTGTTCGCGGCCTTCATCGGTATCTATTCGCCGAAGGAGTAGCAGTCCACGACCCAACCGCCGACCTCGAGCCTTCGAAGCTCCCCAAGGGGCTGCCAAAGGCCCTGAGCGAATCGGAAGTCACCGCCCTCATCGATGCCGTGACAGGCACTGACACGTTTGCCTTGCGAGATAAGGCGCTGCTCGAACTGCTCTACGGCACCGGCATGCGCATCTCGGAGTGCGTCGGACTCTCCCTGGACGACGTCGATATTTCCGCCGCCCTCATCCGGGTGACCGGCAAGGGTAATAAGCAGCGACTCGTGCCCCTTGGCCGTCTTGCTGGTGAGGCACTCAACGTATGGCTCGGCCCAGGTGGGCGCAGTGAACTCGCGCCGGAGACTTGGGTGAAACGCTCCGATCAGATGGCCATTTTTCTCAATCACCGAGGCGGCCGCTTGTCGCGCCAGGGCATGTGGGGTGTGGTCCGCAAGCACGCGTTGACCGCAGGTATCGCCGATCGACTGACACCACACGTGTTGAGACACAGCTGCGCCACTCACATGCTCGATCATGGCGCCGACATCCGTACAGTGCAGGAACTTCTCGGTCACGCCTCTATTTCGACAACGCAGCTCTATACGAAGGTCTCGACCGATTTGCTTGTCCGGGCCTACACCAGTGCCCACCCACGTGCGACCGGCCGACCCGGAGGGTCGAGATGAAGGCCGTTCACCTGACCAAACGTTTTGTCGGGTCTCTATGGCCACTCGGGCCGAATCGTACCGATGACGACTGGGCACGCTCCCAGTTGCTCGACGGAGAAATCGCCCTATGGGAACGCATGTGTGCCCAGGACCGGCGCCACTCCGTCGGCGTGGCCCAGCGTGTGCACACCATGCTCGGCGATGATGCAACACGCCCCGTCCTGGCTGCCGCGTTGCTCCACGATGTCGGCAAGGTCGATAGCGACCTTGGTACGTTCCTACGCGTTGTAGCGACGCTCTCGGCGGCTGTAGCGGGCAGGGAGACGGCTGAGCTGTGGGTACGCAGCAGTGGCGTGACACGCCGCATTGGGTTGTATCTCAAACACCCCGAGATCGGCGGGGACCTGTTGGGCATGGCCGGCAGCGATCCGTTCACCGAGACCTGGGCACGCGAGCACCACCTGCCCGAGGACCAGTGCTCGCTCGACGCGAAGTTGGCGAATGCCTTGCGCGTCAGCGATGACGACTAGCTCAGGTCGGCTAGCTAACCGTGACCGTCTGAGCTGGTGACGTACTGCTTTGACTATCTGGATTCGTGATCGTCAGCGTTGCGCCGTACGTCCCAGGGTTCGCATAGGTGTGGGTGGTCGTCGCTCCGGTCCCGGTGCTGCCATCGCCAAAGTTCCACGTGAAGGTCGCTCCCGGCTCTGCGGTGCTTCCTGCGGAGTTGAACGTAACCGCTGCTGGAGCAGCAGCGTTGTCGGGCGAGAATGTGAAGCTCGCAACCGGTGGCGGTCCGGGAATGCCGCTGACCGAAACAACAAACAGCTCGGTGACCGGAGCCGTTCCTGCCTTCGAGATCGTTACCGACCCGCTGAAGTTGCCATTGGCCACAAAGGTAAACGTCGGTGCGGCTGAGGTTGACGAACCTTCGTTGGATCCGCCCACGTTCCACGACCACGAGGTCGGGCTGCCCGTATCGGTAGTTGATAGGGCTACGGTTCCGCCCGGACCCTCGGTCTGATTCACGCTGACGATGGTGAGCGGGGTGACGATGTCATTTACCGTGAACGTTTCGCTCCCGGCGTCGGACCCGTCAGCGTTCGTAACCGTCAGGTTCACCGTATAGGTGCCGTTAGCGGTGACGGTAAGCGTCGGTGTTGCGTCGGTTGTCGAAGAAAGCGTTCCCGCTGGTGCCGACCAGGCGTACGTCACCGGGCCGTTCGACACGTTTGCCGCAAGACCAATCACGCCCCCGCTGTTGGATGTCGCCGTGATTGCGTTGAGGACCGGTGGCGAGGACAGGTCGATCGTGAAGTCGATTGACTCCGGAGCCGACGTGCCGACGGTATTGGTCGCCGTTGCGGTGACCGTGACTGGACCATCGGCGGTGTAGGTGATCGTGGGCGTTGACGTGGTGCCACCGCTGATGGAGCCGCCGGGCGCTGTCCACGTCCATGAGTCTGGGCTGTTTGACGCACTTGCCGTGAGCTGCACGACGCCATCCACATTGGTGAGGACGGACAGGTTGGTGATCGTCGGGGGCTCGGGGACGACGACGCTGACCGTCTGAGTCGCCGAATCGGTGAGGCCCTCAGAGTTCTCGACCGTCAGGGTGATGTCGTATGAGCCCGTGGCCGCGTAGGTGAACGATGGACTGTCTGTGGTCGTGCCGTTTTGGGCAATCGATCCGGGTGCCGTCCAGGAGTAGAGCGTGGCGCTCGTCGAGCTGCTTCCGTCGCACGCGACGCCGCCGCCGATGACATTGCAGGTGAAGCTAGCAACTGGAGGCGCAAGAGCGACAGTGACGTCTTGAGATGTGGAGTCGCTCCCGGCGCTGTTCGAAGCGGTGAGGGTCACCGTGTACGTGCCACTCGCAGCAAAGGTGTGGGTCGGGTTCGGCGATGATGACGTGGTCCCGTCCCCGAAGTCCCATGTCGAGTTCGTGGGATTATCAAAGGAGTCGTTGTCGAACTGTGCCGTGAGTCCACCGGTCGTCACGGTGAAGGCTGCGACGGGACGCTTGACCACATCGATTGTGGTGGTGAATGGTGACGATGCGCCCGCATCGTTTGTTGCGATCAGCGTGACGGTATAGCTACCAGCAATCGCGTACGTCTTTGATGGATTCTGCGCGGTAGAGCTCGTTCCGTCCCCAAAGTCCCACTCCCAGCTTGTTGGAGCGTTAGTGGTGGTGTCGGTGAACACGACGTCGAGCTCATCGGCGATTTGGGTAAAGGCAGCAACCGGAGGATCGACGACAACGATCTGCTTGGAGATGGAGGTAGAACCACCGGCGTTTGTTGCGGTCAGCGTGACGGTATACGTACCCGGCGTATCGAAGCCATGTGGCGGATTCTGCGCAGTCGAACTCGTCCCGTCGCCAAACGTCCAGTTCCACTCGGTTGGGTCACCCGTTGAGGTGTCAGTGAAGTTGACGACGGAGTTGACGGGAACGGTTGCGTTGGCGACGGTGAATGCTGCCGTTGGCGGGTTCGGGGGTAGCGGGATAACCGTTACGGTCTTTGAGGTCGAGTCGCTACCGGCTTCGTTGGCCGCCGTGAGCGTCACGGTGTAGGTGCCCGGATCGTCCCAGGAGTGGGCAACGTTTGCGCCCTGTGCGGTGCCGCCATCTCCGAACTCCCACGAGATCGAGGTAGGGGTATTCAGTGACAGGTCGCTAAAGCTGATCGTTTCGCCCTGGACGATTTCGAGGGTCGACTGGCCGAATCGGGCTACCGGCGGATTCACGCGTGGCTCGACGACGATGTCGGCAAAGTCCTCATCGGCGCCAGCAGAGTTCGACACAGAGAGTCGGATGCGGTACGTGCCAGGAGCGTCCCAGGAGTGACGAACCGTCGTTCCTAGGGCCGTGTCACCGTCATCGAATCCCCAGCTGATCGCTGTTGGGGAGTTGGTGGACTCGCTGTTCAGGGTGATGCTCTGTCCGACCTCGACAACTCCAGGGAAGCTTCCGATCTTCGCCTCTGGGGGTTGCACACCTTCAACGACCGTGATCAGGGCGGTGGAGGTATTGGGGCCCGCTGCGTTGCTCGCCGTCAGCGTTACCGGGTAGACGCCGGCTTCGGTGAACCGATGGGCGACCTGTTGACCGGCTGCGGTAGTGCCATCGCCAAAGTCCCAGATGAGCGTGTCGGGGTCGCCGGTCGACGTACTGGTGAAGACGATCTCGTCGCCGACCTCAATGGTTTCGCTACCGAAGCTGAAGTTTGCCGTAGGAACGCGAAGCACGTCGACGGCAACCACGGTGAATTCGTGTGTCTGTTGTGCTTGGTCACCAGCGGCATTCGAAACAAACAAGGTGACCGTAAACAGCCCTTCGCTGTCCCACACTTTGCTGGCTTCGGGTCCGGCAGCACTCGTTCCGTCGCCAAAGTCCCAGTTCCAGGACGTGGGTCCGCCGCTGGATTCATCGCTAAGAACCACTTCTTCGCCCACGTTGACCGTGTCGGCGGAGAACACAAAGTTCGCAATGAGTTCGTCGAGCACCTGGGTGAGTTCCTGTTCGACAGGAACGATCAGCGGGGTGTTTGGAAGGTCGACCGGGAGCTGATCCTCGGCTGGATCGATATCCCCAGGTGCTTCGCCCTCGACCGTTGCGTCGCCACCTTCACCCTCACCATCAACGCCGATGTCTTCGCCGCCGCCAGTGTCGCCGCCGTCGCCAAATCGGAAGAGCTCACCTTCTGACCCAAAGCCGCGCAGATCCTCGTCTTCGACGCCGCTCACAATTTGGCCAACGTCGCCGCGTCCGTCGGTGCTTTCGCCTCCGATCGAGACCGAACCAAGTTTGAAGATCTCCTGGATCTCATCGCGAGAGACGACCGCTGCCCGGATGCCTTGAGGTTCGTTCGCCCACACGGCGCCATCAAAGACTTCGAGCTCGAACGGCACTCCGTTGCCTGCGCCGAACGCAAAGCTGTCGAGTACGACTCGTTCTTCGAGGTCGACCACGAGGATCTCACCAGTGTCGTAGTTCGCGAGGTAGGCGGTCGCGTCAACGGCGACGGGGACGCCCCAGTTCGTACCGGTCTCCCCGAGTACGATCTCCACACAGTCAGACTCAGCAGGCTCGCTCACACTGAGCAGCCCCGCTTCGCTGTCGTGCACCAGAATTCGATGGGCCCCATCGCTGCTCGTGAGCGTGTTGCCGCTCATTTTGACGTTCTGGGGCGATCCACAGATGGACACCGTCGGGCCGAGGTCCTCCTGTCCGAGAATTTCGTTGATCACCCGTCGTTCCGAGTCCACCAAATACATCGACTCGCCCGACCGGACGAGACCAGGGTGCTGGGCATCGGGGGAAATAAGTGCTGGAAGAGTGATGAGAGTCTCAAGCCCGCGATCGGTCGTGACTCCCACGAGCGATGCATCGCCGGTGACGGTGACCATCTGCCCTTCGGCATTTATGGCCGTTGCGCCGAGCTCTCCGTTGGGGATGTCGCGGCGGAGACCTCCACCGGGTTCAAAGACCAGCGTGCGGTCCTCGTCGAGAATGTAGGCGTTGGTCCACTCGGCGGCCTCGTAGTCGGCGAGCATCTCTAGCTGGGGTCCGCTGACCGGGCCAGATTGGCCGGCGAGCGGACTGACATTGTCGACCTCGAGGGAAATGGCGCCGACAACACCAAGTTCGCCGGTCGTACGGTTGAGATAGACGGCATCGCGGCCTCGAGGAAAAGCAACGATCGAGTCTCCGTCGCTACCTACGGAGACCTCTGCGGTGATTTCTCTCGTGCTGCCATTGATCTGGAGCAGGCGGCCGTTCGAGCCGTCCTCGACCCAGACGACCGGGTCGCTCAGAGACACACCCGCCGATGCCTGATTACCGAGTCGGAAAATGACCAGTAACAGCGCGATAAGCAAGACGGCTGCCAGCGCCGTCCAGATCCACCGCGGTATGAAAAATCTACTCACGCCGAGAGTCTACGGAGTACCGAGCACCAAGTCAGAACACGCTACGTGAGAAGTCGCGCGATCGACATGGACCTAAGGGGGTTGTTACGCCACATCCCAGGTCGGGTTCGACCGAAGAAGAGCCGCTAAATCGCCTGGTCCCTTGGCTTCTTGGGCTGCTGCGAGCTGGTTCGTGGCCTCGGTTGCGTACTCGGTTCGATTGATCGAACGAAATACCCCAACTGGGGTAGGTGAATGAGGACTTGCAGCCAGTCGCGACAGCGCAAAAGACACTGCGGGGTCTGGCCGTTGCTCGTCGTGAACAAGCAACGCGTCCTCTCCCACGTCAGCGATTTCGGCAATAACGACGTTTCCGGCCTCATCGACGACGACTCCACGTTCGTTCTCTGCGCCGAACCGAATTGGTTCACCGTGCACCAGGTTGATCAGCATGGCGTCGCGGTTCGCGCGTTTGCTGATCATGTCGAACTGGCCATCATTAAACACGTTGCAGTTCTGAAAGACCTCGACGAGCGACGCGCCTTCGTGGGCGTGTGCCCTGCTGAACATCTCCTGCATGTGCTTACGGTCCATGTCATGGGTTCGAGCAACGAAGGAAGCTTCGGCGCCGAGCGCCAGGCTCACCGCATTGAACGGCTGATCGATCGATCCGTACGGCGATGACTTCGTCACCTTGCCGACCTCCGAAGTCGGTGAGTATTGCCCCTTGGTGAGGCCGTAGATCATGTTGTTGAACAACAAGATGTTGACGTTGACGTTGCGGCGCAGCGCGTGAATCAGGTGGTTGCCACCGATCGACAACATGTCGCCGTCACCGCCGATCACCCACACATCGAGATCTGGTCTGGCCATTGCAAGACCGGTCGCGAACGCTGGTGATCGACCATGAATCGAATGCATACCGTAGGTGTTCATGTAGTACGGAAAGCGTGCAGCGCACCCGATTCCAGAGATAAATACGGTGTCCTCGCGTCGAACATCGAGGTCGGGCATCATGAGCTGGACTGCAGTGAGAATCGAATAGTCCCCACACCCTGGGCACCAACGGACCTCTTGGTCTGTCGCCCAGTCCTTCTTCGTCGTTACTGGTGCATTCGCCATTGCTAGACCTCCGTACCTTCGAGCCGTGCGAGTATCTCTCGCTCCAGTTCCGCTGCGGTGAAAGGTTGGCCCATCACCTTGTTGATCGGTTTTGCGTCCACCAAAAACTCCGCGCGCAATAGCTTCACCAGCTGTCCCATGTTCAGCTCGGGCACGATCACGTGATCGAAGCCGCGAAGTACCTCGCCGAGGTCTTCAGGAAACGGGTTGAGGTGGGTCAGATGAACATGTGCCATCTTCTTGCCATCGGCGCGCATCCGGCGGACGGCGCCGCGAATAGCACCCCAGGTCGAGCCCCAACCAACGATGGCCACCGAGGCATCTGCGTCGCCTTCGACACTCGTTGGCGGGATGTCTTTCGCGATCTGTTCGATGCGCTTCTGACGTAGCTCGGTCATCAATGCGTGATTGGCGGGATCGTAGGACACG
>CALBVK010000077.1 GCA_937969345.1 uncultured Acidimicrobiales bacterium | reverse complement strand
GTCGGCTAAAACTGTCGGCGTTATGCGACGCCGTATCGAGAGCATTCGCTCCATCATCAACCGACAGACATTCATCACGGTCGCGCTCGCGATCGTCTCGACAGCGGTCTGTCGAAACCGGGGCTGGTTTGCTGAGTTTCCGCTGACCCTCATGGGTACCGCCGTCATCTTCCCGATCGTGTTCTCGATCGGTGGTGCGTACAAACGCCGCGAGGCCGCCCTCGACGACTACGGCGCGATCAAGGCCCATGGCCGAGCGGTGTACTTTGCGACCCGTGACTGGTTCGAAGACACCGACAAGGAGCTACAGGACCTTGGACGAGACCTGCTGTATGACCTGCTCGAAGGGATGCGCACCATGTTCGAGCAACCCGTCAGCGAGATGGAACACAACGAACGCGAGGTTTACGCGGCGTTCTCCAACCTGTCGATCTTCATCAACTCACTGCGTGAGCGGGGCCTGCCGTCGGGAGAGGCATCGCGTTGCAATCAGTTCCTCTCCAAGATGATGGTGAGCTTCGAACACATCAAGCACGTCTACCAATACCGCACGCCGATGACCCTGCGTGCCTACAGCAAGCTCTTCATCTCCGTCCTGCCGGTGCTGTACGGGCCGTACTTCGCAGCCATTAGTCAGGAATACAGCCGAGGTTTCGAGTACGTGATGCCCGTGCTTCTCACCGTGATCTTGGTGAGCCTCGACAACATTCAAGAACACCTCGAGAACCCGTTCGATCAGGTAGGCGAGGACGATCTCTTCATCAACGCCGAGAAGTTCCGGGACCGGCTTCTCGCAACGTAGATCCGTGTCGGCTAGTCGTTTCGGCTGAACTCGCTGATTTGGCCCGCCTCGGCTAATTCGCGCTGCAACGTCTTCTCGTCGTACTTGCTGAAGAGTGCAGCTGCGACCATGTAGAGGATCGCGCCGCCAAGACCGGTGAGCCGAACCCCGAGATCATCACCGACGTCTCGCCCGAACTGGAGAAGTAAGGCGAACATCACCACGCCGAGGGTGGTCGACAGCTTTTGCAAGAACGTCCGGGTCGCATAGAACATGCCCGCTTGCGCTTCGCCACCGGTCAACGCTGCGTGCTCAGCAATATCGGCCAATATCCACTGCGGCATGACCGACAGAATTGCGAAGGGCAGCGCGAAGACGGCGATCGGCAGAGCGGCCTGCAAGAAGGGAAGCGTGTCGATCAGACCGAGCGCCGTGATCGCCAGGAAAACCCCGGACGCCACGAGGAATGCAAAGACGGTCAGTCGCTTGCCGCCACCTTGCTTGCGGGCCCAGCCAGCGACGAGCGGAAACAGAAAGGCAGACACAATCACCATGAGAAGCAGCAATACGGTGCTCACCCACTCTTCGAGTTCGAGAAGCACCGTTACGTAAAACAAGATGCCGGTTTGGATGATCGCAAGCCCGCCGAAATAGGCGAAGTCCGCTGCGGCATAGAAACGAAAGAACTTGTTACCGAGCACGCCCTTCAGCGACTCGAGCAGCGGCATGGTCGACGGTTCGGCGTGGGCGTACTTGCGCTCGTCGATCATAAACACCGGCACCATCATGAACAGCAAGGCAATCGCGCACACGATGCCAACAGCAACTTGCCAACCGCGCACGACCGAGAATGGTCCGTCCAACAGGCCAGCGAGGAAGAGTGTTGTCGCGGCCAGCACGAGCCCGATCGCCCAGGCCATAGACGTCCATGTCGACAGGCGGAGGCGCTCGGCCGGCGTGCTCCCAAGGTCGGCGACGAGGGCGAACGCAGGTGTGACATAGGCGGTGAGGCTGATGTAGAGCAGCACCTGAATGCCGAGCAGCCACACGATGTTCCAACCGCTCTCTTCACCCACAGGCGGAATGAACATCAGCATCGTCAGGATCGCCCCGGGCACCATTCCGGCCGCCATGAACGGAATACGTCGACCCTTTGGGTGAGTGCTGCTGTCCGAGCGGCTAGCAATAATGGGGTCGGTGATGGCATCGGTGAAGCGGCCCGCTGCTGCGATTAATGCGATTACATTCAGGATCCCAAGCACGGTGGTGTCGGTGACGAGACTAGGAAGTCCGGCGGTATCGGGTGGCAGATAGAAGAACACCAGAAGCGTGTTGAGCAGGTTGAGTAAAATGCTCATCCCGAGATAGCCAGCCGCAAGCGCGAGAACGATCTTCTGCGGAAGCTCCTCAGACGTGTGGCTGGACTCCGTCGTCATGGGAGTATCTTGCACCACTATTGGCCGAATCATTCCATTAAGGCTCGTCGGTTGCGTGCCGAACTCTCGGTTGATGATTCTGCTCGACGAAGCTGTGGAACGATTCCAACGGGCCGGCAAGCCCTACGACGTTCAGGTTGCCCGGTGGAAGCGCCGCGCCAAGTTTCGCCAGCACATCGCCGCGATCGAAAAGGAAGTCTCCCCGCTTCGTCTCCCCGATGAGCTACGCGCGTTTTGGAGTCGCTGGGATCCGGCGTCGATCGGCTGGCCGATTTTCGATGGTTTCATCCCTCTCGAGGACCTGGTAGAACGGCGCGAAATTGACCACCCGCCGTGTCCTGCCGTACTCCTCCCGATCGCCGACTGGCAGCACGCCCGAATTTGGATCGAACTCGCAACCGAGGACCACCCTGGCGGTCGGGTCTTTCACTCCTATCACGACGAAACCGAGGCCAGCTTGTGGGCCTTTGGTATGTCGGGATTGCTCGACGTAATCAGTACGGCACTCGAACGCGACCTCGTCGACGACCGAACGGGAGGACTCCACGGGCCGCACTTTGCTGCCGTTGTCAAGCGTTCGCTCGATGCGGCTATTGGCCCCGACCTCCCTCGCCGATTCGAGGCCATTGACCGAACAGCGTTCAGCGACCACTGGCTCCGCGCAGAAGGTCTCGAGGTCGACCACTTTGAGCTCCGAGGCGCAACCCACACCGTGCAGAGCTTCCGCTTGGAACGAGAAGCTTCGCCTCAGGTGACCGCAACGCTCGTCGGAACGTATGAGACGAGCGTTGGCGGAGGACCGCTGCGAGGGTGCGTCGGGACATTCACTGACGAGACGGGATCGCTTCAGGTCTTCGTGCCGCAGATGACCGGCCTTTCCGGAGCGATCGGAACCGGCGGCGCCGTCGAGATGGACATTCTTGCCGTCGCCCCCAACGGCACGGATCTCAATTCGTTGTCGGCCAAGGACGATCTGCAACGGGCCGCGAACATTGGTCTATACGACTACGAGAACGACATGATTGTTCGACTCTTCGAACAGATGAAGTATCTCGACACATCGGTCGTGGTCACCGGGCTGCGTCCCATTCGATAACGTCGGAAGATGTCTCAGCGCCTGACGGCGATCATCATCCATTGGAACCAGGGAGCCACGTGTCTCGAAACCGTCGCGCGGTTTCGAGAACTCGACGAGGTCGAGTCCGTGATCGTCGTCGACAACGGTTCACGTCCCAGCGAGCTGGGAATCTTGGCTTCGGGGCTTCCCACCGACGTTCAGCTGATCGAGGTTGGGTTCAACAGCGGCTTTGGTCCGGGCGCCAACCGCGGTTGGGAGCAGTGGCTGTCGGATCTCACCGGTACCGAATGGTCAGCGATTGCGCCCCACGATGCCTATCCCACCGACGACGCTCTACGGCTGCTGTTGGAAGCGGCGAATGATCGGCCTGGGGTTGGTCTGCTGAGCGCCGACGTTGGCGACAACGCACGTCCAATCGTGGATCATGTCTTTGGCCCGATCACGGTGCCTGCGTCATCTGTTGCCGGATACGAAGTTGTCGACTACCCACATGGCACGTTGATGCTCGCCTCTCGCACATGTCTCGAAGACATTGGCCTCTTCGACGAGCGGTACTTTGCGTACTGCGAAGAGGCTGACCTTGGCTTGCGTGCACAAGACGCTGGCTATGACGTTGGGCTGGTGCGCGGAGCACGCGTG
This sequence comes from uncultured Acidimicrobiales bacterium, assembly GCA_937969345.1. GTDB lineage: Bacteria > Actinomycetota > Acidimicrobiia > Acidimicrobiales > SHLQ01 > SHLQ01. The sequence goes on along the minus strand of CALBVK010000077.1, from coordinate 25,557 downwards.
ATCAACCCGCAGGTCAACACACCGACGGGAACTGTCGACTACCTCAAGGAGCGAAACACGGTGCTCTTGTTGGCGACGCACTTCGGCGTGCGAAAGGCCGCGATGCGTTTCGCGATAGCGCTCTGGCAGCTGGCGGACGGCACCATACGGCCCTCGCAGCGAGGTGAGTACTGGCACGCCGGCGCACGAATGCGGGCGCTGATCGACATCGTCCGACAATCATGGGGGCCACCACCCGCCTCGGTGGCCAAGCCGAGCTAACACGCCGAGTCAAACGATTGGCCGCCAGGTGGCTCAGTCGAGCGGAGGCAAGTTGCCAAAGTCGAGGTCGGGGAGGGGTTCGCGTTCGGGCGCCTCGCTCACAATCTCGATGTCCTGACGAGTCCGCTCCGGTTCCAGAACCTCGGCAATCCCCGTCATCGCTGCGGTGATAAGCCCTCCTGCCAACGTTCGACCCGCTCGTTGGGTCAACGTGGGGTCGGGTCTTTCGGGGCGAACCGCTGGCTCGAGCGCGCACCCCTCTATCGTCACGCGATGCATGACGCGTCGCTCACCGGGGTAATCGTTGCGCGCCAGATGCCACATGGCCCGGTTGTCCCAGAGCGCAACGGTGCCCGATTCCCACGTGCACCGACCGACGAACTCTGGAAGCTGACAGTGCTCGTACAGCTGGTTGAGTAATGCCAGTCCTTCGTTCTCCTCCATTCCAACAATTCCTGTCGTGAACTCCGGATTGACGTAGAGCGCTTTGCGGCCGCTAACCGGATGACGAATCACGACCGGATGGGTGACGTCGGCCATCGAGTCCGCAAGGTCTGCGTTGCCGAGTCGGCCTTCGTAGGACTCCCCGTCGACATAGGCAGCGGTGCCAAACGAGCGTCGCGCTGAATGGGTTGCGTGGAGGGCTTCGAGCGCTCGCTGTGTGCTCGAGCTCAGTGCGTTGAACGCCGCGTACATCGACGCAAACAACGTGTCGCCGCCACTGCTGGGTAGTTCTCGCGCAACCAGAACGGAGCCGAGGGCCGGCTCCTCGTCGTAGCTATGGTCGGCGTGCCAGCCGCTGCCGATGTTTTCGGTATCGGTTGCCTCTTTTACGACGAGCGCGATTTCGCGAAACCGAGGGTGCGCGGTGAAGAACCGGTTGACGTTGATGTTCCCCCAACGTCGAGCGAAATTCAGGTGGTCGGATTCAGTGAAGATCTGATCTCGGAAGATCAACAGGCCGTAGTTGGCAAACGCGGCTTCGATCTGATTCCAGTCGCCGAGCGTCAACGCGGTCAGATCGACGTAACGGACTTCGGCCCCCGCTCCCTCGATTGGACGAATCTCGAGCGGGGTCATGGCCCTAGTCTGCCGACGAACCGGGCCGACGTGCAAGGGTCCGCCGAAAACGCATCAGGTCGGCAAGACTGAACCCATGGCTCGGTATCAGCACTCCATGGCGGACGGGGAACCCGAGAAGGTCGAGGTTCGAGACGCAGCGACCGTGATGATTGTTCGTGACGAGCCCGAGTTCCAGGTGCTTATGGTGCAGCGAGCGTCCCGCGCTGCGTTCGGGGCAAGCGCGTGGGTGTTTCCGGGCGGACGGGTTGATCCCGAAGATGGCGGACCCGACCCGGAGCTCGCGACAGGCCGAACCGACGCTGAGGCTTCGAAGATGTTGGGGGTCGAACGAGGTGGCCTCGCCTGGTGGATTGCGGGAATACGAGAGACGATCGAAGAGGCTGGACTCTTGTTGCTTGACGAAGCTGCGTCATCAGGAGTGAGCAGTGACGAGTTGGCCGCCGTTCGAAGAAGTGTCCAGGCCGATAGCGCAGCGCTCTTCACGGAGCTTGCCGAGCACGGATTGCAGCTCGACCTGGCAGCGCTGCACGAAGTCGCCCGGTTCGTCACTCCACTCGGGCCACCGCGGAGATTCGATACACGGTTCTTCGTTGCGGCCGCACCGGCGGGCCAGCGCGTCTCTCCGGACGAGAGCGAGGTCGTGAATGCGCGCTGGGTGTCCCCAAGCGAAGCCCTCGAGCTGTGGCGCAGCGATGACTTCCCGCTGATGTCGGTGACGCATCGAATGCTTGCGTGCCTGCGTCGCTACGACAACGTCGAGGCGGTCCTGGAGGCCGCTCGATTGCGCCCCGAAGCGCGCCGCGTTCGTGTCAACGATCCAGAAGGCGCCTATGAAGTGCTCCTACCCGAGGACCCGGGGTATGCGCAGGCCGATCTCGAGATCGAGCATGGCTGGGTAAGGCTCTGATCTACGCGGCGGCGGGCTTGCCGGCTTCGGCTTTGGTCCGGTTTGTGCCAGCGCGTGATGCGCGACGACGCTCGATTGGATCAGATACGACGACCCAACGATCGCCGCTGGCGCTGAGTACACCCTCGACAACACAACCAGGTCGAAGTGGCGGCCGGCGAAGTGTGAAGTCCGTGCAACCTCCTAGCGAGATCGGGAGGAACGTGCCGTCGCCGTGATGGGCCGGGGTGGCTTCTGCGCCGTTGGCGCCGAGAAGTAGAAAGCGACGCTGACGCGATTGTCGCCATTGTTCAGAGTCGTCGCGAACCGTGTTTGGGTTCGCGTACAGGACGAGTGTTGGTGAAGTGCTGCGCCGCATTGCGTCGCTGTCGTCCTCGCCACCTTGTAACAACGTCAGTGTCGGGCCGTCGGAGTCACTCGTGGTGGTTCGCTCCTCGTCCTCGCCAAATAGCGGCTCGGTCAGGGTTTGCTCGATCACGATGCGACAAGCAGGACGTGCCGAGGCGAACCCTGCTTCGTCAAACCAGTGCTCGCGGTCGGGCAGGCATAGCCGGAGAATGCGCTCTGGGTTGTCGATTTGGTACGTATCGAGGGCAGAGGTCAACGCGATCATGCCGGGACGAGTAGAAGCGACCACGATAGGTGCATCGGGGTTGTCCGCTGCATAGCGATACAAGGTGGCCGCAGATGTCGTGTTCGCCGTTTTGGCTCGGTGCGTCGAGACATCTTCGATGTGCACGAGTGTGCCGAGGCCGAGGGTGTGTACTACCGACGCAATACCTACGTCATCTGGTGATGTCGAGTTGTCTTCGACGTGGAAGTACTCGGGGTCGAACAGCGCAACCGATTCGGCAAACGACGGCAGTTCACCAACCTGAGCATCGCGACCATCGGTGCGATCAAAGGGAGTGCAGATAGCAACGCCATTGCTCCATGGACGACCATCGCGGAGTTCGACGTCGTTCAATTTGAAGGATGCGAAACGATCCTTCAGCAGACCCATCCATGAGAGGTCGAGGCGAGCGTGAGAGAGACCCGAGTCAGCAATGATCGTTCCGGCGATCATCACCGGTACGCCACGAGCGTACGTGACTGCCGGGGCGACTTCTGGCGAATTGCTCATAACGATCACCAGGTCGGCGTCGGACGATTTCTCAAGCTCGTCCGAACGAGAGAGCGCGATTGTTGTCACGAGCTCGTCGAGACCGATCGGCCCGTCTTCGCCGAGGGCGCAAAATGACAGCGAAGCATCGAACGTCTGGTCTTCGAGAAAGACCGCTTCGGTCTTCCACCAGGCTGCGGTATGAAGTTCGTCAAAGGTCTTGGCGTCGTGGTTGTCGTGTGATGACATTCCTGGAGCGACGACATGGATTGCGCTGATATCGACACCCAGGTGGCGCCAAAGCTGTCCGATGTTTCCAAGCGCGGGAAACACCGAGACATCTCGGCCCCGTGCTCGTCCGACGTCGGCACCGACGCCATGTAGATCCAAGATGAGTTCGGCTCGCATATTCATCAATCCTTTGCGTGGCCAGGGGCAATCCCGCCACATTCCCGATCGGACGTGGTCCGGCCATTCATTAGGGCCGATCGGCCTAGACATTCTTCGGCGTTTCGGTACCCGACCAGAGTCGCTCGGGTTATCGTGCGCCGATATGAAGCGCGCAGAGAAGGCCGATCGAATCGGAGAGATGCTCGACGAGCTCTATCCGGAGACTCCCGTACCGCTCGACCACACCGATCCGTACACGCTGACCGTGGCCGTTGCGTTATCAGCACAGACAACGGACAAGAAGGTCAACGAGGTCACTCCGGCCCTGTTCGCGGTTGCTGGGACTCCCGAGAAGATGGCGGCGCTTTCGCCAGATGAGATCCACGCGCTGATCAAGGAGATCGGCCTCGCTCCGACAAAGGCCCGCAACCTGTCGACGATGGCCCACCAGATCCTCGATGCGGGCGGCGAGATCATTCCTGACTGGGACTTTCTTGAGTCGCTTGCCGGCGTCGGTCATAAGACCGCGAGCGTCGTCATGGCCGGAGCGTTCGACATTCCGGCGTTTGCGGTCGACACCCATATTCATCGGCTCGCACACCGCTGGGGCCTGTCGAACGGAACCACGGTCGAGCGGACCGAGAAGGATCTCAAGGCTGTCTTCCCCGAGGACACCTGGAACCGACGTCATCTGCAGATCATCTTCTTCGGACGCGAATATTGTCCGGCCCGGTATCACGATCTTGTCGAGTGCCCGATCTGTTCGTGGGCGTCGACCAAGAAACAGGTGGCGGCCGAGGCAAAGATGAATGCGCCGGCGAAGAAGAAAAAGAAGAAGTAGGTGGGTCGACGCCCGACTAGCGAGGTCTAGGTCCAGGCGGAGATGAATTCGTCGCGGCCCTGGGCGTCGATCGGCATCCACTTTTCAACGACGGAGACAAACCGGGCGTTCGGCGAGATGAACAGCAGCCGAAGCTGAGTACTGTCCGGACGAGATTTGTGAAGAACCTCGAGGACCTCGACTTCGCAGAACTCGATTCCCAACTTGAGCCGTGCACGGGCGTTTGGTGGGAACGTGTGCCGTCCTTTCAGGACGATCTTGGCACCGTCCATGGACACGTTGACGGTCGTGATGAAGTCGCGGTGGTTGGAGACTCGGCCGAACCGTGACTTGGTTGCCCAGAGCAGCTCGCCGTTCGCCTGAATGTCGACCCGGTGAAAGAAGCGCCGATTCATTAGGCCGCCATTGGGCGTTCGTGGTCGAGCGCGTCGGAAACTTCGAGGTCGGTGATCTCCGCTAGCTCGAGATCGGTGACTGTTTCGGCCGGTTCGTCAACGACGGGGGCTTCAGGGAGGATCACGGTGGTGTCGGCGTACACGCGTAGGGCGGTGCTCAGCCCTGCGTGTGGTGCAACAATGCGGACGCGGAGTCCAGCGCGGCGCGCCGCATGCGCGATCTCGCTAAATGCATGATCGCCCGAGACAATGCAGAGTTCGCTGTAGCGGTCGGCGGCGTGGGTTGCATCGACAGCGTCGATCAGTGCTTGGTCGGCGCCGTCCTTACCCTTGCCAGTAACGATCTTGGCTCCTGGGAAATGCTCGTTCGCAAGGAACGCGAGGTGTGGATTACACCAAACGATCAACATGTCGCCGGGGCGACGCGCTTGGGCGAGCGAGAGGATCTCGGCAGATCGATCGGGTCGTCGTTGCGCATCGGAGCCTTGATGGTGCCCAAACAGCATGTTCTCGAGATCGATCAGAACGATCTTGCGAGATCCGTCATTTCGTTGTCTTCGGTCGTTGATCGCCTCCACCATGACTGCACTATCGGCGTGTCAGCGATCGTTCTTGAGGCGCTCGGCGAGCATTTCACATCTCTTTTGGGGTAAGCGCTGAAAGTTGGTCCCAGATGTGTCGAGTACGCGTGATGAGCGACGGATCTCGTACTTCGATATTCGTGGTCGTCTCCCCGCCGAGCGCCGGATCGAGCAATACCGGATCGGTCGTGGTGACGGGAATGTCCCACTGCTGCGACAGCATCGCTGGTAGTTCTTCGATCACCTTCCGGTCGGCGAAGTTCACTGCGACCATGCGATCCGCAGACGAAAGCTGAGCAAGGAGCTGCTCGTGGTAGTGGAGCCACAGCCGGACGCCGAGGTCGGGTGTCTCCCAGAACGAACGGTCCGAAGGGTCGATGCCCCGCGTGTCGACGAATCGACGAACGTGGCGTCGGTGTAGCGAAGCAACGGCGTCGGCTGGTCGCCGAAACACCACGATGACCTTTGCTGATGGCGAGGCCGCCAGCCATTCGCCAAGGAAGAGGCATAGGCGCGGATCCTTGATGGCCCAGGGTCTTCCGCTCCGCCCTCGCCGTCGCACCAGCGCCTCAATCCAGTCGCGGAGTTCTCCGTCGGCTGCCGGCCGGGGGTCCGCCCAAGATTTCCACGTGAGCCCGGCACGGGCTAAGGCAGCATCGTGAGCGGCGATGACGTCGACGTCTTCGAAGTGTCCGTAGGGGTTTGCCGCTTCGGCGCCGAGTAGCTCATCTCCGAGATGCAGCCCTGCGGTATGTAGCGCACGAGCCACAGCGGAGGTACCACTGCGATGAAAACCGGCGACGAGCACCGGGGCGGTCACGGCGCGCCCTTTGAGAGCACGACCACTGCCCGGTCGAGCGGTGCTCCAGCGTTCTCGCGGATTCCCCAAATTCCCACTATCGCAGTGCATGCCGTCGCCGAGATGAGCCATTGACCAAACGCCTGAAACCCGATGGATATCGATCGGATGGTCTCGCCCGAAAGTCGGACGGCTAACGCCGCTGGCCGTTCGTCGCTGGTGTCGGTCCAATCGGTCGTAAGCCAGTCGATTGAGCCAACATCATCGAAGTCGATAACCAGGGTCTGCCAGTCGGTGGCGGTCCGGCGAACAATGTTGTCCTCGGCCCGTTGCATGGTCTTGAGTGCCTTCGTCGCCTTACTCTCTTTGTCGGTGGGAGCGATCGACGAATAGGTGGCGCCAACCAGATGAGCAAAGCGTTCGGCCGCCGGGCTACCGGGGTCGGAGCGTTTGGTGATGAGGTCGTGTTCGGTCAGAGCGCCAAGCGCTGGGCGCAGCGCAACCAGCGCATCGGGAGTGCAGTCCGAGAGATCGATGACGAGAGGGCATGAACGCGAACGTTCGTCGAGGAGTTCCCACGGAAACGACAGCGGGTCGTCGATGTAGGCAACATCGGCGGCCCGGACACGAGCAACAATGAGCCGGCCCGGAGTTGCATCGTCGTCGCCGGACCGACCGGCATAGCGAAACCCGGTCACGAGGCCGCGTCGCCCCAGGTGTCCAGTAGTCGCTGGAAGCCAGCCGTGCGGCGGAGGGCGGCTCCAATAGGGGAGGAGTTCAGACGCTCGAGCGTCCAGGCGAAGTCCTGGGCCATGAGGTTCCGCTCGTGGCGGACCGTGTCTCGCTCGATCTCGGCAGCGTCGAGCGCCCCCTCCAGTTCGGTGAGTCGCCGCTGCAGATGGGCAGCTTCGAATCGCAGGAAGTCCAGTTCGGCCTTCTCGTCATCGGTGATCGGCGTAACGGGGGTGAGGCCGAGGTCGTCCATCTCGTGAGCGTAGCGGAGGGGCTAGGGGCCCACGGTGGCAAGCACCGCGGCGAACTCGTCGCGTTCGCGATCGAGACGATGGAGCTGTGCTGTGGCAAACGCGCTCTCCACGAGCGACGCACGTAGATCCACGTCGGCGACGAGCGTGCGAAGTGCTTCGATGTGGGAATCGACATCGTCGTACCCAGCGACCGCCGCGTTATGTCCGGGGCGGACATACGCCGCGTTGCCGCCGACGAGCGCGGTGATGACCGCAGCGCCTGCTGCCATAGCCTCGAGCCCAGGTAGATAGAAACCCTCTTCGGGACCCGGAGCACACAGGAAAATGTCGGCGCCGTGATATCGGTTACGAAGCGTCGGCCAGCTGAGCGGTTCGCGAACCGCAATCCAGGCAATCCGATGGCTGCCGTCGATGTGCGACAGTCGTTCTTGGATTCGGTCGCCAAGGTCGGACTTCCATGTCGTGTAGAGAACTCGAGTTACACCAGGGACCGTCGGTCCGGTGGTCGGCCGATGCGAGAAGTAGTCGATGTCGTGTCCTTCGACGATGGTATGTACCGGGTAGCGCTCGTTGACGAGCGGCTTGATCGCAGTGGTGACCTCGTGTGAAACGCTGATCCTGGACATCGGACGGTGAAGTAGCCGATAGTTGCGCCCGTCCTGCCAACGCGGATTTGCATGACGGGTGCCCTGGATCAGATGGAGCAGACGTGGACCGAAATCGATAGTCGTCGATCGCTCGATCAGCTCGTGGTGGGTGGGATCGGTGAACAAAACCACGTCGCTTCGATCGAGGGCGAGGTCGTCGAGAAGGCGGAGGTCGACGTTCGGTGAGTCGAGGAGACGCCCTAGGACGGGCAGCTTCATGACCAACGGGTCGTCGTTGGGGAGCGGGGGCGCCCAGAGGAGAACGCGTCGTCCGAGCTGTGCGGCATGGTCGGCGTAGTCGAGGATCTTAATGACCCCACCGGCGAGCCCCCAAAATGGGACGAGGACGTCGATCGAAGACGGACTCATGAGCGTTCGGATGCGGTCTTCAGGGCGTCGGCTGCGTGTGTCAACGCCGCTTTCGGTGCAAAGCGCTTCGTCGATGCCTCCATGGCGCCAATGCGTTTGCGTTGGAGAATTGTGGGATCGCTACTCTCGCGGGACACGCGTTCCCATGCGTCCATATCGTTGGGATTCAGGACCCAACCTGCGTCATGCTGCTGCACGATGTCGGAGATCTCGCTGTCGACCGCATGAATGAGAGGGACTCCCAACCGGAGGGCGACCGCGCTCCGTGTGATCATGGCGAAGCGGCGCTCTGCGGTTGCGGCAAAGACGTCGACCATTGCGTCCATTCCTTGGACCCACCGCGCGAACTCTTCAAAGACCATCGGCCCGTGATGGTGGACAGTGCGTGCCGGCAGCGCATTTGAGGGCGTGCTCGACGGGGTGCCTCCCCAGTGTCCCGGTAGGAGGGCATGAAGTTCAAAGCCGTGGTCGACGAGCAGCTGGTGGCCGGGGTGCACGGCCGGAAGCGAGCTCCACGCCTGGGCGTAGCCAGCAATACCCAGTCGAATCCCCGGCCCTTCGCGAGCGGGAGCAGTGCTGGACAAACCATTCGGTAGAGGCACGGGCATCTCGACGACTGAGAGACGGTCGGAGACGGAGGCGTCGACGATCGACGGCAGACCGAATTCGCGGGTGCGTATCGCGTCGACGTCAGGACGGACGAGCCAACCAAGTCCGTACCCAAGCTTTCGATGACCGTTAACCCACACCGAATCGGCGAGTGCCATCGCACGCGACTTCACCGCCGACCCTTCCTGCCATGGGCGAGTAGCGCCGGTCGAAGCCAACGATTCGAGAAGTTTCGGGGCGAAGAGGTCGTAGACGAAGTGAACGCCCGGAATGGGGCGTAAGTGGGGCGTGAGGTTGGCGTTGATGAAGACCACAACCTCGTAGTTGCCATCGACGATGATGTCGTGGATCGCCGGAGGTTGCGCAATGATCACACCGGTCGGAGGGTCGGGAAGCGCTTGTCCAAACAGCGTCGCGAGAAGATCTGCTGGGACGAGAACAGTGACATCGTGGGCGTGATCCCGTAGGCCTTCGGCCAATCCGGCGGCCCGAATGCCAGGGGCCGCCACAGGGACGCCGAATCCGGGGATGACGTCGTTGGAAATGACGAGAACGCGCACGGCTGAACAGTAGCGCTGCGAGACGCTATCTCGGGGCTACCCACACACGAGCAGTGCTTACGCCCGTGGTGTAAAGGCGCTGTTCGGACGCTCCCGACGAAGCCATGCCATGGCGATCAGACCTGCAGCGGTGGCCAATGTGACGACGATTGCAATGCCCGATGAGACTCCGAGTATCGAACACACCGCGCCCGCAATCACCATGCCGATCGCAACGAGAAGTACCCGAACGGCGATGTGGGACGTCCCCGGTGCCGCTTGAGCGCGTATCGACTCGAGTAACCCGCCGATGCCGATCGACATTGTGGCGAGTCCAATCGCGACCGCCGCGAGATGATCCCGATCGAGCAGTTCGAATGGGTCATCCATCGCCGGAACCAAGCGGTCAGGAAACGCGAACTTGTACCCGAGCCAGGCAGAGATCGCACCGGTCGCAGCGCCAAGGACCATGCGCCAAGTTCGGGGTGCGATGAGCGTGAGTGCTACCAAGCCACCTGCGACGAGCGTGAATCCCATCAGCGCGATCAACGTGTTGGCGACGGGACCCACAAACAGGACCGCAGCTACGCCAACGACCCAGCCGCCCACCATCATCCGCAGAGGCACCGCGGAGTCCTGCTTGATCAATTGTGGTTCGAAAGAAAAAGTCATGGGTATGTGGATCAGCCCGCCGGTCGGTACGCCACCGTAGTCAATGTGCTGTCTACTTCCTAGACAGCGATGGAGAAGTCGGTCACGCCTCTCCGGCCGATCCCTTCTTCTCTTCAATACGTTCGATCAATCGCTCGTAGGTTTCAATGGGTTGTGCACCCGGGACCGCAAACGCATGCTCGAAAACAACGGTTGGTACTGCGGTGACATTGCTCTGAATTGCGTTGTTGTGCTCGTCGATGACCATCTTTGAAAAGGCATCGTGGTTGTCGCTGGCAATCGTCGCAAGGCCTTCGCGGTCGATACCAATCTCCTCGGCGAGGTCGAGCAGAACGTCGCTTTCACCGATGTTGCGATTCTCGCTGAAGTACGCCGTCAGCAGCCGATGGTGATAGTCGTCAGCACGATCGGGAGCGAACGCACGAACGGCCTTATGGGCAACTTGCGCGGGGACGCTCGACGGGGGTTGGCCCTCGTTGCTCGCCCACACCGTGAACGACGCGTCGGGCTCCTGCTCGCCCGGATTTAGCCAGCTCTTGGTGTACTCGATGAACTTCTCGCGGTCACCCGTCTTGGGCTCGACGCGAAGCAAGAAGGACTTCCATTCGATGGTGATGCGGTCGCCGACCTGCTCTACCAGCTTGTCGAGACGCACGGTCGCGACATAACACCACGGTCAAAGAAAGTCGGAGTAGACGGTGAGATGTACCGGTTCGGTGGTTGTCATGCTCAGACAGTAGCGAGAAAGTCGATTGCCGACTGCCGTGCCGCTCTCGCTGCAGCGTTGAAGATGATCGACCCGCTCGAGGCACGCCGGACCCCAGCTGCCGCGAGGTCGCTATTCGACGGCCCATCGGAGAAGGCGAGGACGTTGATCGGGGCTCCTACTTCGCTCACCAGAAGCTCGATATCGTCGAGGTTCTTCGGGCCAGGGGCGTACAGACACTCGGCCCCAGCCTCACGGAAGCTGGTCAGACGGGTAATCGTGTCATCGAGGTCGTCGACGCCGTAGAGATGGTTCTCGGCGCGAGCAGTGAGGACGATGTCATGGCGCGCGCACTCGGCGGCGGCGATCGCAACCGCCTCTGTCGCTGCACCGAGCGAGTCGATCGAGGAGGTCCTCGGGTTGTAATCCTCGATCGAAACTCCCGATGCGCCAGCCTCTGCGAGCAACTGGATCGTTCGCGCGATACCCCCTGGTGCTTCAGGAAAGAGCCGTTCGCTATCGACGTTGAGCGGCACGTCGATGTAGCTCGTGAGGTCAGCGACGTGAGCAACGAGCTCGTCTCGAGTGACGAGCTGATCGTCCTTTCCGATCGTTCGGCCGAACCCTGCGCTTGTCGTTGCAAGTGCGAGGGCGCCAGCCTCCTGCATCATTCGCGCCGAACCGCGATCCCACGGATTGGGCATAGCAAAGAAACCGGACTGATGGAGCGCTCGGAAGGTCGCCGCGTGGGCACGCTGTCGGCTTTGTGATGCTGGAACGGCTGCCTCGCCAAGACAATGCACCCACCGATCTTGACTCTGCCCTGGCTCTCGCCCGAGATTGCGGACGAGGGGAGTGGGGCGGGCAGCCAACGCCGCCAACGTCGAGTCGACCTCCTCGACGCTGTCGAAGGGATGCATGCGATCGCATCGTTGACGTAGCTCGCCCGGTGTCTGGGCATCACGAAGTCCAAGGACAGCAAGCACCGCGATCTCGGCATCGTCGAGTGGAAGCACCTCGCTCGTGACATGGCGATGCTTCCACGCCCGAGAACCCGCTGGTTTCACACTTCGAGCAAGACCCCGTTCACGCAAGCCCATGACCGCGGAATCGATATCGGTTTCGCTGAGGTCCATCACGGGCTCGCGACTCGTCTTTTGGTTGCACGCCGAACGAAGCGAGTTCGTGCTTAGGGGGTATTGGTCGGGTGTTGTCCGCTCTTTTTCGATTAGCGAACAGAGCGCCCGAATCTCTTCTGCGGTGAGGTCGAGTTCCATTTGCCGAGACTATGTCGTTGTCGGGACTTGCGCCCGGCATTGGTTCGTCGGGACCGGCCTCTGCGGCCCTTGCGCTTTGAGAAAGTCCTGTTAGGGTAAATGTACGTACATTTGGACAATGGTGTGACCGTCGGCATAACGTCGACATCGCGTGACCCACCCGACGAAAGGCTCGCTCCTCATGATCTTCGAACAGCACTACCTCGATTGCCTCTCGCAGGCTTCCTATTTCATCGGAGACGAATCCACTGGCCGCGCCGTGGTCGTCGATCCACGACGCGATATCGCGCCGTACCTCGACAGCGCGAGCGTGCACGGAATGACCATCGAGCTCGTTCTCGAGACCCACTTTCACGCCGACTTTCTCTCCGGTCACCTCGAACTCGCCGAAGCGACTGGCGCAACCATCGCGTATGGCAGCAAGGCCGAAACCGAATTCGCGTCTCGCAAGCTTGGTCACGGCGAACGAATCGAGCTCGGTGAAGTTGTGCTCGAGATTCGGCACACCCCCGGTCATACGCCCGAGTCCATCAGCATCGTCGTGTACGAAAACGCTGATAGCCCAGCGCATGCTGTGCTGACCGGCGACACGATGTTCATCGGCGATGTCGGACGTCCGGACCTTTTGTCCTCAAAAGGTGTGACGAGCGAAGAATTGGCGAGTGACCTGTACGACTCGCTCCATACTCAGCTGATGACGTTGCCCGACGAGACGATCCTCTACCCCGGACACGGTGCTGGGTCATCGTGTGGAAAGAACTTGTCTTCGGATACTTCATGCACGATCGGAAGGCAGCGCGAGAACAACTACGCCGTTGCCGACATGACCAAGGAGCAATTCATCGAGGTCGTCACCGACGGTCAGACCGCACCTCCCGGATACTTCTCCTACGACGCAATGCTCAACCGCCAAAACCGGCCTCTGCTCGACGAACATGCGACACCGGAGACCATGTCGATCGCCAATGTCGTCGCTCGTCAGGCCGACGGCGCAGTTGTTCTCGATACTCGCTCTCCCGATGAGTTCGCACTCGGTCATATCGCCGGGGCGATCAACATTGGTCTGGCTGGTCGATACGCGGAGTTCGCTGGAGGAGTTCTGTCGCCACAAGCGGAGATCATCCTCGTCACCGAAGAGGGCTACGAGCTCGAAGCGAAGGTTCGTCTTGCTCGTATTGGCTTCGACAATGTGATCGGCTGCCTCTTCGAGCCATCGCGATCGCTCTCTCAGAACCCCGACCTTGTCGCTCGAAACTCGCGTGTCACCGTTGCACAAATGCGCGAGGCCATGGACACCGTCGCCGACCTGCAGGTCGTTGACGTCCGCCAGCCGGGCGAAACCGACGGCGGTGTCGTGGATGGAGCGATCCTGATACCGCTTACCCGTCTCAACGAACGGCTCGGCGAGCTCGATCCAGTCAAGCCCACGATCGTGTACTGCGCGGGCGGTTTCCGGTCATCGATCGCTGCCAGCCGCATGATCGGCGCCGGCTTCACCGACATCTCTGACCTTCTCGGGGGTTATGGGGCCTGGAGCGCAGCGCACGCACCCGCGTAATCTCGCCTGCTCTAGTACAAGGAATCCATATGTTTGATCTACTACCAGACCGTCTGCCCTGGTTCATTGGCGGTCCAATACTCGGACTGCTCATCGTTGGGCTGTTCGTCCTCGCAAACCAACCGCTCGGGGCGAGCGGCGCGTACGTCCAGACATCGGGACTGTTTCGCCGGCAGGCGGGAGTGGTCAAATGGCGGGTCTGGTATTTCGTTGGCCTGTTCGTCGGAGGCCTACTCGTCACCCGCGTCCTTCGCGAAGACGCCGGCGTCCGTTCGGGGTACGACGCACTTCGTGAAGTCTTCCCGCTCGGCGTGACCATCCCGTTGGTGTTGGGCGGCGCGATTTTGCTCGGCTACGGAGCCGCACTCGCCGGCGGCTGTACGTCGGGGCACGGCATGTGCGGTACCGCGCAACGGTCGCCAGCGAGCCTTGCTGTTACGGCCACGTTCATGGCAACAGCCATACTCACGACCTTTATCCTCCGTGTCGCAACCGGCGGTGCCCTGTGAGTAACACGACGAAGTTGAACGTGATCGGCCTGATCTTTGGGGCCATGTTCGGCGGTGTGCTCGGAGCAATGAACCTGCACGAGTACGACACAATCCACGCGATGTTGCGACTCGACGAGCCCGACATCTTCTTGTTCATGGCATCGGCGATCGTGGTCTCGGCACCGCTGCTCTGGTTGCTTGAACGCAACGGATTCACCACACCGCTTGGAGGCGAGCTTCGCCTGTCTCGTTCGAAGCCCGAAGCCCACCACATCAAGGGCGGCGCGCTGTTCGGAATTGGATGGGCCATCGCAGGCACTTGCCCAGCGCCAGCGCTCGTCATGTTCTCCTCAGGAGCGATGTTGAGCCTGATTGCGATCCCCGGCATCTTCATTGGACTGCACCTTCGGGAACGACAGCAGCGAGGTGTTGGACACTCGGGCGACGGTGAGCACCGCGACCTCGTGACCCTGTCGAAGTGAGTGCGTTCCGCGGGCCGAGTTCGTCCGATGTGCTCGCTGGTGCGTCGGTGGCGTTCATCGTCATACCCCAAGCGCTCGCCTATGCCGACCTCGCTGGGGTGCCAGCGCAGGCCGGCCTGTTCGCGGCAGCACTTCCGCCCGTCTTGGCGGCGTTCTTCGTGTCATCGAAGTACCTGCAGACCGGACCAGTGGCACTCACTGCGCTCCTGACCTACGGCGCGCTCGAAGGGCTCGCAGAACCGTTCTCACCTGAGTACGTCCGACTCGCCGCCTTGCTCGCTGTACTCGTTGGCCTGACCCGAGTGATGCTTGGCCTGTTCCGACTCGGGGGAGTGGCTTACCTACTCTCCGAGCCTGTTCTGACCGGCTTCACGACGGGAGCTGCGTTCTTGATCATCTCGAGCCAGCTCCCCAAGACGCTCGGAGTTGAGGGAGGCGGTGGCGGGGTGCTCGCCAATGCGTTCGACAGTTTGACCTCGCCTGGTTCGTGGCGCCTGTCGAGCATGGCCTTTGCCCTCGCGACGGTTGTCGCAGTGGTCGGCGGGCGAAAGATCCACAAGCTCTTTCCAGGGGTGTTGTTCGCAGTGATCGGCGGCGTGATCGTCTCGTCGATCACGGGCTACTCCGGGTCAACCATTGGCGACTTGCCCGGTGGGTTCCTGTCGATCTCGGCATCCTTCCCGTGGGCGAGCGTCGGAACGCTCCTACCGGCTGCGCTGCTGATCGGCCTGATCGGATTCGCTGAGCCGTCCTCGATCGCCCGCGTTTTTGCAACCGCAGAGCGAACGCCATGGGATGCCAACAAGGAGATGATCAGCCAGGGCGTCGCCAACCTGACGTCGGGCTTGTCGGGAGGCTTCCCCATCGGCGGATCCTTCTCCCGCAGCTCCCTCAATCACGCAGCTGGGGCCTCTAGCGCCTGGTCGGGAGCGATCACGGGCCTTGTGGTGATCGCCGCACTGCCGCTCACGCCGCTCCTCGCAAACCTTCCCACAGCCGTGCTTGGGGCGCTCATTATCACTGGCGTCGCCAAGTTGATCGACGTTCGATCGCTCGCAGGGTTGTTCCGCGAGTCGCCGGCCCAAGCGGTCGTTGGAGTCGGGACATTGATTGCCACGCTCGCGCTCGCTCCGCGGGTTGAACGGGGGGTGCTCGTCGGCATCGTTCTCGCACTCGCGGTACATCTCTACCGGGAGATGAGCGTGACCGTCAGTCACGAGGTGTCGGCCAAGAAGCTCATCATTCGACCACAGGGGGTGCTCTGGTTCGCCGCCGTGCCTCGTATTGACGGCGTCCTTCGAGCGCTCCTTGCTGAGCACGTCGAGATCGCCCATGTCGACATTGATCTCACCGGCGTTGGACGACTGGACTACTCCGGGGCCGCAGCGCTCGAACGCGTCGTCGAAGAGGTGCGATCGTCGGGGACGATCGTGACCATCAGCAACGTGCCCCCAGGGGCGCAGCGAGCCTTCACGATTCATCTCGAAGGTCAGATGTCGGATCGGTCCTGAACGGACAGTGTCGACAGAGATTGCCGCAACACTCGCCCCGTGCGAGGTGATGTAGCTCGGTCATCACGAGAAATCCGGTATCAGGGTCGAAGTAGTACGCCTCTCCGGCCTCGACCGCGCCACGATGCAGCGCGGCGATGTGCTCGGGGAGTGGCCGGCTACTCATTGAGGAGGTCGACACAACGATCGGCAAGCCGGCCTTGAGACCAGCGCGGCCATACCCCAAAGAGCGCTGCTCGGGTCTTTTCTGTCCAGCTGGTCGCGTCGGGGTGAGCTATGCGCCGGACGGTCTGGCGGACTCCGCGCTCGCCAACTTCGTAGGCTGCCCACACACCCGGATAGTCCGACGTTGCGCTGACCTCGGTGAACGGCACACGTCCGGCTGGGCCGAGCCTGTGCACGCGATTTCGGTGGGTGTGGCCCGAACTGATGAAGAGAGACGGATTGACCGACGCGAGCGACTCGACGACCGGCATGGCATTCGTCGACGAAATCCCCGGTGGCCAAAACCACGTCACGGGCGCTCGCTGAATGTTGTGGTGTAGGCCGAGAAAAACCGGATGGTCTACGGCTGAAAGATCCATGAGCGCATCGGCGTTACGGGCAAGATCGCCAGTACCGCGATCGGGTCTACTCGTGTCGGCGAGCACCAGGCGGATTCCGTTGAGGTCATGAACGTGCAGGGCAGCGTCGGGAAGTCCGAGCAGGCCAGCGCCATCGGCCGGATCGAGATCTCTCGACTTCCACACGTCGTGATTGCCGGGCGTGAACATGAACGGAATCGTCACGCCGGCGAACATCTCGCGCGCCAGATCCCAGTCGCTGGCAGCCCCGGTGTCGGTCAGGTCACCCTTTACGAGCAGTATTTCGGCGCCCCATCGACTCGCTTCTGCCACTGCCGCACGCCCGCACCGAAGCGGGTACGGCTCTGCGTAATCGTCGGTTATTGAGCGGCCGCCACCGAAGGAGTCGGTGCCCAGATGGACGTCTGAAATGGTCGCAAACCGGGCCCGAATCGGGCCCAGCGTTGGACGAGTACGAACGTCGAGGTGGCCGAGTGCACTTCCCGAGCCGGTGCGGATTGTCGCTCGGTAGGAGGTGTCGGCCTCAAGGTCGTCCACATTGATGATCGCAACACCATGTGTCGTGTTCGCCGACATGTTTCGGCCATCAATATTGACGATCACGCCGTCGCTCGTTGACCGGACGATCAGCTGTACTGACCGTTCGTCGACGGCAAAGACCTCGTTGTCGACCAACGCGGAGAATGGAGCGGAGATGCGTCTCCTCGGGTTGGACATGGGTTAGAGCGCGGCGCTCAGACCGTCGACGACGCGTGAGCGGAACGCAGCGTTGACCGCGAGACGCTCGAGATGCTGATCGACCTGCTTTTGTCCTTGCGGCATGTCACGCCCCGAGAAGAACGCAGCAACATCGGCGGACGACTTGGCGTCCGTCAGCCACCGAACGCCGGTCAGCATTCGCACGATCGTGTTCGCCGGGAACTGCTCGTTCACCTGGTCCCACGACGACGCGATCTGTGCCCAGACCATTGGACCGTGCTCGCGATTCATCATTGCTTGGGCGAGCACGAACGGTGCGTTCTGCGATCGGATAGAACCATCGAGTGCCATGTCGACAACCGTTTGTATCTGCTCTGCTCCCGGGAATGCCGGCAGGGCATAGAGGTATCGAATCTCCGCCTGAGGATCGTCAGCGGACTCAAATCCCGACCGGAAGGTGGCAAAGTCCTCGTTCGTTCCATTGGCCGATACGACCTTGACCGATGCCGATCGAAGCTCAGCGTCAGGCGCCTCCATCGACAGGATCTCGCGAGCGCGTTCGATCGCTGTGGTCCGAGCGGGCGATCCGGCGGGTGTTAGCGTTCCCGCTGCATTGAGCAACGTGCCTCGCAGTTGCGATGTGCGTTCGGACTCGCCGATGACCGGTTCGGCTCCGAGCTGGTCTCGCGCACCCGAGATGAGTTGCTCGACGCGTGCGCCGAGAGCGTTGCGATCCTCGCTTGCGGCGACATGATCGATGAACCCGAGCGCTCCGATAGCGCGCTGCCACACGGATACGTCGTCTTCGTTGGCGTACGCGGACAACAGGGCAAGGAACGCTGCCAGGTCGGTCTCGCCGGCGAGCGTCATCGTCCAGGTGTCGTCGAGCAGTCCGAACCGCTCGACCGCCTCAAGTCGATCGACTCCCTGCTCGCCGAGCAAGGCGAGTCGTTCGCTGTCGAGCTTGACCCGATAGAAGCCGTTACCAGCGTTGTTGAACGTGACTACGCTGGCCGCAGACATCGGGAGTTCGGTCCGCTCATCGTGTAGCTCAACGGTGGTGACGGTGCCCGCGTCATCGCGGACCTGGACCGGAACGGACCACGTCGCCGCGCCGCCCTCGCCAGAGTACGTAAAGCGGCGCTGGCAAATGTGTTCGCCCTCGACCTCGATCACCGGGTAGCCGCCTTGGAAGATCCACGTCTCCATCGCCGCAGTGACGGGACGGCCAGCGGTTGCCTCGAGTGCGTCCCAAAGGTGGTGCGTTTCGGTATTCCCGTAGGCGTGGGTGTTCAGATAGTGCCGGATGCCGTCTCGGAACGTGTCTTCGCCGAGCCATTGTTCGAGCATTCGTACTACCGCCGCTCCTTTTTCATACGTGAGCAGGTCGAACATGCCCTCGGCATCGGCGGGTGAGATGACGGGAAACTCGATTGGACGGGTGCTTTCCAAACTGTCGATGTCGAAGGCCGCGCTACGACTGATGCCGAAGCTGGTCCAGCGCTGCCATTCGGGTCGGAAGTTGTCGGTTGCCTTCATCTCCATGAAGGTCGCGAATGCTTCGTTTAGCCAGATGCCATTCCACCAGCCCATAGTCACCAGATCGCCGAACCACATGTGCGCGAGCTCGTGGTTGATGACGTCACACACGTTCTGTAGCTCTGGCTGAGTTGCCGAGTCCGGATCGACGAGGAGCAAAATCTCTCGGTAGGTGACACAACCCAGGTTCTCCATTGCCCCCATTGCAAAGTCGGGCAGCGCAATCATGTCGAGCTTGTCGGTCGGGTATGCGATTCCGTAGTACTCCTCGAAGTACTCGAGTGCAGCTACGGCAACGTCGAGCGCAAACGTCGTCAGGTGGCTCTTGCCTGGACGGTGGACGATTCGAACAGGGACATTTCCAGCGAATCGAGTCTCGGAGATCTCGAGTGGACCGACGACGAAGGCAACAAGATATGTCGACATCTTCATCGTGGTCGCGAACTGCACAGCCACCCGGCCGTCGGGAAGTTCGGAGCGCCCGACCTCTGCGCCGTTGCTGACCGCGGTGAATTGCGGATCGACGGTCAACGTAATCGCGAACGTGGCCTTCATATCTGGCTCATCCCAGCAGGGGAATGCCCGACGAGCATCGGTCGACTGGAACTGTGTCGTGCCGATGGTGTGCTCGATTCCGTCGTCGTCGGTAAACGTCGACCGGTAGAACCCTTTCAGGGCGTCGTTGAGCTCTCCGGAGAATGACGCGGCGAACGTGATTGGTCCCGGTGCGCGCTCCTGTCCGAGATCGACGATCAGCTGCTCGCTCTCCTCGTCGATTGTGTACGGGGCCTCGGCTCCATCGATGGTGACCTGGGAGAGTTCGAGGTCGGCAATGTTGCAGCGAAGCTCGGCGGTGGCCTCCATGATCTCGGCGTTCACGCTGACCGTTCCAGAGAAGCTGTGCTCTCCGAGGTCGGGCGAGATCTCGATCGAATATGCGGAGGGAAGAATTGTGCGGGGAAGTCGGTAAGACATGGGTTCCTCGGTGTGATCGGGCGTGACGTAGCGGTTCTACTACGTCGGTGTCCCTGAGGCGTGTAGGGAGATGTATTGCGAGACCGTGGTGTGGTGTCTGGCGAATGGTACCTTCGAGGGCCGTGTGCCGGATCGCTTCTGGCGCAAGAGATCGCTAGTCGCAGGGTAGGAACATGAGCACAGCTGAAGTCGTGGGTGTTGGTAATGCCATCGTCGACGTGATTGCACAGGTCGACGACAGCTTTATTGCCGACCATGAATTGAACCGCGGCTCGATGACGCTGATCGATGAGCCACGCGCCGAGCAGCTCACCGAGCTCATGCCACCCGGGCTCAAAGAGTCTGGCGGATCCGCCGCGAACACCATGGTCGGTGTGGCCAGCTTCGGTCAGACAGCGGCCTACATCGGCAAGGTCCGCGATGATGCGCTCGGTGACGTGTTCATTCACGACATTCGCGAAGCAGGCGTGCAGTTCGACGTCACCCCGGCGAGCAGTGGGCCGGCGACCGCCCGCTGTTTGATCCAGGTCACCCCCGACGGTCAGCGCACGATGAACACGTTCCTTGGAGCAAGTTCGGTTCTGACGACCGACGACATCGACGAGCAGCTCGTTGCCCAGGCCAAGGTTCTCTATTGCGAGGGCTACCTTTGGGACCTCGAGGAGGCCAAGCAAGCCATTCGACATGCCATGGGTATAGCGAAGGCCAACGGCGTCACCACGTCGCTGACGCTGTCCGATCCGTTCGCCGTCGATCGCCATCGCGACGAATGGCTCGACCTCATTGCGGACCGGGTCGATCTGCTCTTTGGCAATCGCGACGAGGTTTACTCGTTGCTTGGCACCGACGATCGTGACCACATCATCGGCAGGCTTCGCGATATGGCCGAGACAACGTGTGTAACCATGGGGTCATCTGGTTCGATGATCATCACGCCGAACGAAGTCCTCGAGATCCCGGTCGTCGAAGTCGACGAACGCGTCGATACCACCGGCGCTGGTGACCTCTACGCGGCAGGCGTGCTCGCCGGGCTTGCGCAAGGCCAAAGTCTCGACGTCGCCGGTCGAATGGGCAGCTGCGCCGCGGCCGAGATCATCACCCACATCGGCGCTCGACCACTCCAGGCACTCTCCTCGCTCTGCTAACCACTGGTGTAACCACTGGGGTCGCGTCTCATCCTCCACTTCAGTCCCAGTGGGGTCGCGTCTCATCCTCCACATTTGCGTCGCTAATCTCGCCAGTTAGCTCGTTCGGACACACGACCAGTGGCTGTCGCCGGCATCACGACGATGCGCTGTTACGGAGAGATGTGGAGAGATGGGCTACTAGTCGGATGGAGGATGAGACGCGACCCCGCAGACTTTCGGATGGAGGATGAGACGCGACCCCGTGGCGCCCCGTGGCGAGGAACGCACGGGGCCTACAGCTTGCGTCCGAAGTACTCGAGGATGATCTCGGCACGGCGTTGCCGATGCTTGGGGCTACCGGAGCGGGTGAGTTCGTGGGACTCGTTTGGGAAGAGCCAATACTCGACGTCTTTGCCCAGGATCTGCAGAGAGACGAAGAGCTGGGTTGCTTGTTCGACCGGGCAGCGCAGGTCGTCTTCGCTGTGGACGATGAGCAAGGGCGTGTTGATGTCTCGAACGTAGGACACCGGCGACATCCGCAGGTACTCCTCGGGATCATCGAAGTGATGAGGTCCCATCTCGCCGTTGAAGAAACCAGCGAAGTCTGAACCAAACTCCAGGCTCAGCAAGTTGTTCGCTGCTCGTTCGCTACACCCTGCCGCGAAACGGTCGGTGTGCGACACGATCCACGACGTCATATATCCGCCGTAGGAACCACCCATGACGCCAAGCCGGTCGGGGTCGATGAAGTCGAAGCGCCGCAGGGCCTCATCGGTGACCGCTATGACATCGTCGTAGTCGACCGAGCCCCAACCAGTGCCGGGCTTCTTGTGCTTGGGTCCACGCACTGCGTTGCCCCAATCGCTGTGACGACCCGATCCACCGCGCGGGTTCGAACAGACGACCACGTAGCCAGCGTCCACCTGCATCTGGAACTCGTCGAAGTAGTAGTTGCCGTACTGAGTGAACGGGCCGCCGTGAATGTTCAGCAGCATCGGGTACGTCTTGGTCGGGTCAAAGTCTTTCGGGCGATAGATCCACGCATCGACGTCCTCGGCGCCCGACGGTGCCAGGAAGTGTTCCGCAGCAACCGGGTTCGTGCGAGCGGTCCAGCTGGCGCTCACTGCGGTCAGCTGGCGCTCTTCACCCGCGACCCAGAGGTAGATTTCGCTCGGGGTTGTTGGGTCCGTGGCAGCGAAGGCAATGGCATTGGCGCCATCCACCGATCCTGTCGACCACGCAGTAAGGCTGCGATCGCCGCCGATGAGCAGCGTGGGGTCCGCCCCGTCCATATCGATCCGGTAAAGGTGAATGTTGCCGCGGTCTTCGATCGCTCCGATGAGGCCGAGTGCGTCCCATGTTGGTGAGGTGGCGGTCATGAACGGAGACCACGTCCGATCGATACTCCTCGTCTTCCACGTCGGCGCGGTGATGCCTGTTGGTGGGAGAACTCCGACGTGTGCGTTCTCGAACAGGGTCTCGATGTCATCGGAGCCCGTAACGGCGACGTAACGGCCATCGGGCGATACCGCCGGAGCTGACGCCGAACCGACCGGGTCCGAGATGGGGGTAAGCGCTCCATCGAGTGTCACGATCGCAACGCGGGCTTCTCCGGTGCTGGTGAGCGGGTCATAGTCGATCGCTACCCGATCGCTTTCGGGGAACCAGCTCGGACGCCCACACTCATGTCGACCAGGAGTGAGGTTGCGAACCTCGCCCGATCCGTCGAGGGCAGCGACGTACACGTGTGCTGGTCGATCGGAGATAAAGCCTTCGCCGTTCAACATGAATAGCATGTTCTCGATCTTGCGCGGTTCTCGAGCAGCCGCATCCGTTACTGCATAGTCGTCACTTCTCGTCCGCATGCCAAAGGCAAGCCACCGTCCATCGGGCGAAAACGCCAGTGAGGACATGGCTTCGTCGCTGGTGTGAATGAGCGCGGTCTCGCCTGGCTGATCGAATGGCATGAGGTGCAATGTCGATTTCTTGTTGCCGTCGGCGTCAACGTTGCGGGTCGAGGTAAAGGCCAGTGTCGAACCGTCGGGAGACCATCGTGGTTGACCGTCTCGGTGCTCTCCAGCGGACAACGGCCGATGGGTGGCGCGAGCTTCGGTTCCGATCAGCCAAATCCGACTGCGGTAAACGTTGGACTCCATGTCGATCTGGGTGACCACATAGGCGACGTGGCGACCATCGGGGGAGAGCTGCGGGTCGGAGGCGTAGGTGAACTCGTCGAGTTGTGCTGGCTGCATGTGCCGACACTATGTCGATCCTGAACGGCGATGCCGATTTCCAACCGCAATGCGTATGTCAGGTGTGTGAACATCGATTGTCCGATTTGCCACTTGGTAACGAGCGGCTAACGTTCACGTCTTCGCTAGTAAACCGTAGAAAAGGGGTGGGAACCACGTGGACGAAGTAGTGCTCGATGTCGATGGCCTGCACACGCGCTTTCGCACACAAGACGGCACTGTCCATGCGGTGAATGGCGTCGATTTCGAACTTCGGGCCGGCGAATTCCTCGGTGTTGTAGGCGAGAGCGGATCCGGGAAGAGCGTCACGATGATGTCTCTGCTCAAACTTATCCCGATGCCTCCTGGCGAAATTACCGAGGGCACGGCTCGCTTTGGCGACATGGACCTGCTGCAGCTCGATGCGCAAGGTCTGCGCGAAGTCCGCGGCGGTCGAATCGGTTTTATCTTCCAGGACCCAATGACCTCGCTGAACCCGGTCATCCAGGTCGGCAAGCAGATCACCGAAGCGATCCTTCTCCACACCGATAGTTCCAAGTCTCAAGCCAAAGAACGCGCCGAAGAGCTGTTGCACCTCGTCGGTATCCCCGACCCAAAGCAGCGTCTCAAGAACTATCCCCACGAAATGTCGGGCGGTATGCGCCAACGAGTCATGATCGCTATGGCCATTGCCTGCTCACCGGAAATCATCATCGCCGACGAGCCAACAACGGCACTCGACGTAACGATCCAGGCCCAGATCATCGACCAAGTCCGCCGGCTCCAAGACGAACTTGGTACGGCTGTTGTATGGATCACCCACGACCTCGCTGTCGTCGCCGGCCTCGCCGACCGAGTTCTCGTTATGTATGGCGGACGAGTCGTTGAAGAAGCCCGCGTCGACGTGCTTTACAGCAACCCACAGCACCCGTACACGCGGGGTTTGCTCGCCTCGCTGCCACGACTCGACCAACAGGGCCACGATCTTGTGTCGATCGATGGGCAACCGCCGAACATGTTGCGCGAGCCGGTTGGATGTTCGTTTGCGCCTCGGTGCGAATATGCCTTCGACCGGTGTTATACCGAGACCCCGGCGTTTGTCGAGGTCGCTATTGGTCAGAAGGTGGCATGCCACTTCGACCTCATCAAAGGGGAACCTCGATGACCGCGGAGATGACCCAGGACGCAGCCGAGTCGAACGCCGGAGAGCCCAAAGAGGTTCTGGTGACGGTCAAGGACCTTCAGCGCCACTTCCCGATTCGCGCCGGTCTCCTCAAGCGCAAGGTGGGCGTCGTAAAGGCCGTCGACGACGTGACGTTCGACATCTATCGCGGTGAAACGCTTGGTTTGGTCGGTGAGAGTGGGTCCGGTAAGACCACGACCGGTCGCGTTATCTTGCAGCTCGACATTGCCACCGGTGGCGAGATCGACTTTGCCGGCAACGATGTGTTGGCGCTGAGCAGCTCGGATCTTCGAGCGCTCCGTCCCCGCATGCAGACGATCTTCCAGGATCCGCACGCGTGTCTCAACCCTCGAATGACCGTCGCCTCCATTGTTGGCGAGCCACTCCGAGCGCACAAGAAGATGCTGTCAGCGGAGCGTGAGGCTCGAATCCATGAGCTCCTCAAGCTCGTTGGGTTGGCTCCCGAACATGCAAACCGTTATCCCCACGAATTCAGTGGTGGGCAGCGCCAGCGCATCGGTATTGCTCGCGCGATTGCGCTAAATCCAGATTTCATTGTTTGTGACGAACCCATTGCGGCACTCGATGTTTCGATCCAGGCGCAGGTGGTAAATCTGCTTCTTGAGCTCCAAGAAGAGCTCGGGCTGACCTACCTATTCATCTCCCACGACCTCAGTATGGTGCGCCACATGGCGGACCGCGTCGCGGTGATGTATCTCGGAAAAATCGTTGAATTGGCGGAGGTCGACGATCTGTACGACCGTCCACTGCATCCCTACACCCAGGCGTTGCAGTCGGCGGTTCCCGTCCCAGATCCGATCGTTGAACGATCGCGCAAACGCGTGATTCTTGAGGGTGATATACCAAGCCCCTCGAATCCGCCGAGCGGATGTCGGTTTCGCACCCGATGCCCAATTGCGACGGAGCGGTGCGAATCTGAAGAACCGGAGTTCCGTGAAGTACGTGCGGGGCAATGGGTTGCGTGTCACTACGCAGATCAACAACAGAACGCT
>CALBVK010000076.1 GCA_937969345.1 uncultured Acidimicrobiales bacterium | reverse complement strand
GCCGTAGCGTTTGGCCACTGGCTCGCACTCGTTGCCGTGAGCGACGCCGAAGGCGAACTCATCGGCGGCAACGCACTCGAATTCGTCCCGTCGCTCAGCTGGGCGACGTGGTTGCTTCAGGTCATGCCGCTCTTCTTTGTTGTCGGCGGTTTCTCTTCAGCGATGTCCCTTGACTCGCACAACCGCAACGACGGTCGTGCGCAGGACTGGATCGCTGCCCGGCTTCGCCGGATGCTTCCTCCCGCTGTCGTGCTCGCTGCAACCTGGTTGGTTGTGCTTGCAGCAGGCGCGGCAGCGGGTCAGCTCGAGCTGGTCGCAACCGCAATGCACGCCGGGGCTATCCCGCTGTGGTTCTTGGCGAACTACACCATCGATACCGCCCTCGCCCCTTTCGTACTTCCCGCATTCCGTCGCAATCCCGCTCGCTTCGCAGTGCTCATCGGCGCAGCGTTCATGTTCTTCGAACTGCTTCGCATCGCCGATGTCCCGGTCATTCCTCACACCAACTGGGTACTTGGTTGGTTGATCTTTCAGGTCATGGGAATGGCGTGGCGTGATGGTCTCCTGCCAACCGGTCGCTCGCTGATGGCGCTCGCCGCCGGCTTCTGGGCAGCGACGGTCGCTCTCGTTCTGTCGGGTGGCCCGTGGATCATTTCGATGGTCAACATTCCCGGTGTCGACAACTCGCCAACGGCCCCTCCGACGCTCAGCCTGATGACCTTTGGTGCAGCGTTCAGTCTCACCGCTATCGCCGCAGCGCCTCGCATCTCCGATGCACTTGCTGCTCGTCCCAAGGCCTGGACCGCAGTTGTTGGTGCAAACACCGTTGCGATGAGCGTCTACCTCTGGCACATGACCGCAGCCGTGATCGGTACCGCGATCATGCACTTCACCATCGGAATGCCACAGCACGTCGTTGGTTCGATCGACTGGTGGATGTTCAAGATCCCGACCGTTATTGCCTCGGCCTCGATCCTCGCCCCGATCGTCTACTTCGCCGCACGTGTCGAACGTAAGGCATTGCTCGCAGCCCGACGCCCGTGGAACTTCGGCCTCGGTTCGATCTTCGCCGTAGCGATCGTCACCTCGACAGCGCTGAAGCTGTGGAGCGGTGGCCACGTCGAGACCGCAGGACCAGCCCTCATCGTGCTCGTTCTTCTCGGTGGCACGATCTTGGCTCCGACCCGCAAGTCCGCCGACGAGCTCGAAGCGGAGTTCGCGGCCCTGCGCTAGACAACAGCCGGTCTCGTCCGCTCGATCGAAACAACTCCAAGACCCGAAAATCGACCCGTTGCGACCGATCCCGGTGGCAACGGGTCGATGCCTGTACAGGTGCCGGACATGACGAACTCACCGGCCCGTAGGCCAATTTGGCGGGCGCTCAGGTGGTTGGCGAGCCATTCGAGGGCGCGCCACGGATCTCCGAGGATCGCATCTCCTGCCCCGTGTTTGACCGTGGTGCCATCGATGTCGAGTTCGACCGTGACATCTCGAAGCTCGGGGCATCGTTCGATCGGTACGGGTTCGCCGAACACGACGCCGGCGTTCGCTCCGCTGTCGGCGATCAAGCTCAAGTAACCAACCCCGGTGAAATCGTCGAAACGGGGGGAGACGAGCTCGATAGCGGGGGCGATGGCGATTGTGGCGGACCGAACCTCATCGACCGAATAGGGCGCACCGCGCGACGGGAGGTCTCGACCAAGGATGAAGGCGAATTCGCTTTCGAGACCCGGGTTGATCATCGCATCGTGGTGCACGATCGATGATTGATACACGGTTCCGTCAAACACCCGGCCCGCAAAGGGGCCGGGGCTATTGAGAATCTGCATGGCCTCGGCCGATGTGCAACCAATCTTCCAACCAACAACGTTCCAACCGAGCTGCTCGGCGTGGAGGTCTGCAATGGCGTGGGCGCTACGAACATCGTGTGGGGTGGCGTCGCCGAGCCCGCTGATTTGTTCTATCAGCCGCCGGGCTCGAGTGAGCTCGTGTGCGGCGGCTTCTACCAAATCGGCAGAGAGCGGTGTTTCCATGCCACCGGTCTACAGATGCTCGGTGGGGAAGCGCAAGGAATTGTTCGCAGAGTAACGTGTCCTCGAACCTCGATCTCAGGAGAACAGCAATGGCTCAAACTGCACTTGGCGGCAACCCGGTAAACACCTCTGGCGACCTTCCCGCGGTTGGTGGAGCTGCTCCCAGCTTCACCCTCACCGGCAACGACCTCAGCTCGGTCAGCTCGACAGACCTTTCTGGTCAGCGCGTCGTATTGAACATCTTCCCTTCGGTTGATACGCCAACATGCGCAACCAGCGTCCGGACGTTCAACGAGCGAGCGGCGTCACTCGAGAACACCACCGTGCTGTGTGTATCGGCCGACCTGCCGTTCGCGCAGGGCCGTTTCTGTGGGGCGGAGGGCATCAGCAACGTGCAGACCGTTTCGACGTTCAAGAGCCCAGAGTTTCTCGCCGACTACGGCGTTGGCATGGTCGACGGAAAGCTCGAAGGCCTCTGCGCACGTGCTGTTGTCGTCCTCGATGAGTCTGGCAATGTCGTTCATCAACAGCTCGTCCCCGAGATTGCTGACGAGCCTGACTACGACGCGGCGATTAGCGCTCTCAGCTAACCCGCGATCGTGCGTGGACGCAGCGGCCTGCTCATCGCGTTTGCGCTGATCGCCGGATTTCTCAGTGTGGTCTCGCTGGTATTGCCATGGTTTGACCTGCTCGGCAAGGAGCGCTCGAGTATCGACCTCGTCAGCAGCGCGAGCGCACTCGATGTCATCGATGGCGGCGTCAAGGTGTTGGTCCTTTTGGGCTGGTTCTTGGCGCCGCTTCTCGTTTCCGTCGCGATGTTTCTCGCCGCGGCGGGTCGGCATCGCTTCGCCGCGGCTCTGCTCGTTCCGATCGGATTCGTCATGGTGATCGTGTTCGTCGCTGGCAGCGCCGTCGACGAGATTGGAATCGCATGGGGTGCCATCTTCGGCGTGGTGTTCGCAGGTCTGTCCACGGTCTTTGCCATCATGGTGCTCGCAACACCGACCATGGCTCAGCCCACCGTCGACTCCGTTCCGTAGAAGGGCGCACTGTGAGCGAACTCCACATCTTCTTTATCGATGAGCTAACGGTCGCCGCACCTGGTGACGTCGTGACATTCGGTCGCAGCGGCGATATCGAGCTCGACGAAGCTAACCAGTACATGCACCGCATCGTCGGCACGTTCTTCGATCAGGACAACGTGTGGTGGCTTGCGAATAAGAGCAGGCACGGAAACCTGACGCTCGTTGGGAACACCGGGCGACTGACCCGTCTCCCACCCGAGGCGGTTTCTGCGATCACCGAACCGACGGGCGTGCTTCGATTCGATGCCGGTCCATCAACCTACGAACTCGGATGGACACTGCCCGGCCAAGAGCCGCTCATGCCACCCGTCGTGGACGACGATGGCGACGTCTCGATGGCGACAAGCCAGTTCGGAATCGTCCCGCTGAACGATGAGCAGCGCATGCTTCTCGCCGCTCTTGCAGAGCGCTCAATTCTCGATTCGACCGTCTCGACGAGCGATCTTCCCGCAAACGCGTCGGTTGCGCATCGCCTGGGTTGGTCGGCGAAGAAGCTCGACCGCAAGCTCGATTATCTATGCGCCCGACTGTCGGCCGAAGGGGTGCGGGGCCTTCGAGGGGAGAAAGGCTTCGAAGCGATCGATCGACGAAGTCGTTTGGTTGAACATGCGATCTCGTCGGGGATGATCGGCCACGCCGACGTGGAGACATTGCCTGCGGGCTAACCGGGTGAAGTCCCTATAGGCGGGTGTTTCAGATGCCGACAGTATTGGTACGTCGTCTGTGAAATCGGGAGTTGGCGGAACATGACATACAACGAGAATCCCGGGTCGAGCAGCGACCCGGTGCCATGGGATAACACGAACGTTCCAGCGCCGTCCCCTCCAGCAGCACCCGTGGCGCCCGCTCAGACCGCCGCCTCGCCGTGGCAGCACCCTGAAGCGCCGCAGATCCCGTCGGCTCCGCAACCACCCGTGATCGGAAACGCGATCGGCGGCGGGCACACTCCGCCCCCGCCGCCTGCGTCATCGAGCGCGCCGACATCGTTCGCCACACCGGCGAGTCCGGTGTTGTCCGGTGACTACGGCCTGACCGAACCTCCGCTCGCCCCAGAAGCTCCGCAGCGGTCGAGCAAACTTCCGTGGGTCGCCGCAGTTCTCGGCGCACTCGTCCTTCTGGGTGGCGGCGGGTTCTTTGCCCTCACGGCCTTTAGCGCATCGGGTGGTGCCGAGAGCCCTGAAGCTGCCGTCGACGCGATGATCGAGGCACTCGGCAACGAAGACTTCGTCACCATCGGCGAACTGATCGAGCCGAGCGAACGTCGCACGATGGTCGAACCCGCAATCACTGAACTGCTTCCCGAGCTCGTGCGGCTCGGTCTGCTCGACGACGAGGTCGACCCAGCCAACGTCGAAGGTGTCGACTGGGAGTTCACCGATGTCACCTATCGCGTCGAGCCGCTGGCGCAGAACCCCGACATCGTCCACGTCTACTTCACTGGCGGCGAGGTCGCGAGTGAGTTCAACTCGGCAGAGTTCCCCTTTAGCGATCTGATGCGCGACGAATTCGGTGCCGACATGGAGGATCAGGCTCGTCAGACCGAGCAGATCGAACCATCGGACATTCCGTTGACGTTCGTTGAGCGCGACGGCCGTTGGTATTTTTCCGCATGGTTCAGCGTGGCCGAAGCTGCTCGACTCGAAACCGACGCGCGTTTGCCACGAGCGTCAGAAGCACCGCCGGCACTCGGCTCTGAATCGCCTGAAGCCGCTGTCGAAGCAATGTTCGGCGAGCTCGTTGAATGGGACCTCGAAGGTCTCATCGGCCGGATGGACCCCGACGAGATGGCAGCGCTGTACCGCTACTCCCCGTTGTTCCTCACGGATGCGCAGTTCGAACTCGACGGCATCGAAGCCGACCTTCGTGCGGACAACTATCGATGGAGTATGAGCGACTTTGACTTTGACGTCGAGACCGACGGTGACGATGCGATCGTCGACGTGCGAGGATTCACCATCGACGTCCAAGCCGACAATGTCGATATCACCATGACCTACGCTCGTGACGAACTCTCCGCCGAGGTCATCGCCGATGACTTTGGTGGTCGAGGGTCGCTCAGCGCGACGACCACGAGGTGGTCGATCGAGGGTGTGATCGACGGCGAGTCGTTCAACATGCTCATCGAGATCGACCCCGACAGCTACACCATCTCTGGATCAGGTAGCGCCGCGGGCGAGTCTGGCGAAGGCTCGATCACCTTCGACTTCGACGGAGAGTGTTCCCGATACTCCTTGAGCGCAAGTGATGGTACCGACGAATCCGGCTGCCTCGAAGATTCACTTCCAACCAACCAAGACCAGCTCGCCCTGTCGTTCTATAAGAACTCCTTCGATGACTGGCCAACCGAGTTTCCTGGCATCTCCATGTCGACCCGACGTACCGATGGTGAGTGGTTCATCTCGCCGATCGGCACGACGTTGGATGCGTATCTCGACGCCCTCGCTTCGTTCGATGACGACCAACTCAACGAGTTCCTGACCAGCGTCGAGGAATTCGACACGATGGACGCATTCAACGACGCGATCGACGAGGCGATCGGCCGAGATTCGATCAGTCCCGACGGCGACGATTTCGATGACCTCTTCGCCGACCTCGACGACGAGGGCCTCTTCGACGAGTCCTTCGACGACATGATGGACGACGAAGACTTCGAGGTAATCGAGTCGGCCGACCCCGTCCAAGAGGGCATCTTCGAAATCGACGTGCCCCGTGGTGATGTCTACATCGTCGACGACTCACTCGAGGTTGGCGCCTACGACCTCGCCTATATCGACCTCGATGCCGGCGACACGGTGGTGATCACCGTGCAGACCGATCCCTCATCGTTCCTCGACACGACGCTGACGATGTTCGACGACTCGTCCCAGGAGGTTGGGTTCAACGACGACGCTGACTTCGAGGCTGGTTTGGCGAGCAGCCTCGACAGCCAACTCGAGGTAACCGTAGGCGAGACGGGTACGTACACGATCGAGATTGGATCGTTCGCCTACATGTCGACA
>CALBVK010000075.1 GCA_937969345.1 uncultured Acidimicrobiales bacterium | reverse complement strand
ATCCCTCTAATCGTGCTGCACAAGCGCCCCGTCTGCGGCGGAGCTCAGGGGCGCTAAAAAGAAAACTAACAGGACTCATCGAACTTGTGAATTCGAAACTGTCCAAATGGGCAGAGAATTCTCTACGTCATTCCTCTCCGTGTTGGCTTAACCTTGCTGCGTGGAGTTTCTCGTCGAACAAACCCCGGGCTCGGCGCCAACCGTGCATCTCACGTTCACGCCTGACGAGTCCACGACCACCTTCACCGATGCCCTAGCGCTCGCCGACAACGCTGGTCCTGACGCTGCGATTTGGGTACATGGCACGAACGACGAGCGGCGTGAAATCCTCACCGGCCGTGGTTTGGTCAGCAACCGCACGCTCCTGCAGATGCGAGCTCCCCTGCCCGTCGCTGCGACGACGCTGGTGACGCGTCCGTTCACCGACGATGACATCGACGAATTTGTTGCGGTGAACAACCGCGCGTTTCATTGGCATCCTGAGCAATCCGGACTTACGTCGGATGCGGTTCGCCGCGATATGGCTACTGAGTGGTTCGATGCCGATGGGTTTTTGCTTCATCACATCGATGGTGTGCTCGCTGGGTTTTGTTGGACCAAGATTCACCGAGATCCCGAACACCTCGGAGAGAACCGCAACACTCGAAATCTCGGAGAGATTTATGTAATCGCCGTTGACCCGGCCTTCCATGGCCAAGGCTTGGGTAAGGCAATGACCCTCGCCGGCCTCACCTACCTCGCCGATGTCGGGCTCACCACCGCAATGCTCTACGTCGAGAGCGACAACGTCGCCGCCGTGGCCACCTACGAACGAATCGGTTTCACCACGTATCGAACCGATACTCTGTGGCACCGATCGCCAATCGAGAACCCGAGCAACCCATGAGCGCCGTCGAAACCCGCTACCAACTCGACCGTAACGCCCTTGGCGAGCTGCTCTCGGATCACCCGAAGTATCGAGTCGAGCAGCTCTGGAAGGGCTTGTACGAGGACGGCCTCGATATCGCCGAGATCTCGACCCTTCCCAAGGGTCTGCGCTCGGATCTCGACACCCTGCTGCCCGTGGCGCTACATCACCGCATCGAACGAATAAGTGAGGGTGGCGAGACCCACAAGTGGCTCTGGGGGCTCGCCGACGGAGACGCCGTCGAAACCGTACTCATGCACTACAAGGACCGATCCACGGTCTGTGTCAGCAGCCAGGCCGGTTGTGCCATGGCCTGCGGGTTCTGCTCGACAGGCCAAGAAGGCTTTCGTCGGCACCTCACCACGGGGGAAATCGTCGAACAGGTCGTACGGGCACGTGAGGCTGCGAGGCCACGACGGCTTTCCAATGTGGTGTTCATGGGAATGGGCGAACCATTGGCGAACTATGACGCCGTGTGGGGGGCGGTACGCCGCATCCACGGCGACATTGGACTGTCCGCACGACACATCACCATGAGCACTGTTGGCGTCGTGCCCGGTATTCGTCGCATGGCCGAGGAACAACTACCCGTAAGCCTTGCGGTATCGCTTCACGCCGCAACCGACGAGCTACGCACCGAACTCGTCCCGTTAAATAAGCGGTACCCAATCGACGCACTCGCCGACGCTTGTGCAGCGTACGTTGCGGCTTCGGGTCGACGGTTGAGTTTCGAGTGGGCACTTATCGACGGGGTCAACGACACCGAAGAGCAGGCAATCGCGCTCGCGGCGCTGTGCAAGGAACTGCGTGCACACGTCAACCTGATCCCGCTCAACCCAACGCCCGGCTACCTGACCGTCGGCACCGACGCGGCGGGTGTCAGCCGCTTTCAGAAGTGGCTGCTCGACCGCAACACAAATGCCACGATCCGTCGAAATCGGGGAACCGACATCGACGCTGCATGTGGCCAGCTACGAGCCAGTCAGAACAAGACGACAACATCGGTCGCAGCCCCGACTCGACGGCCGCGCTAAATCCCGTAGGTCCGTGCCGGAGGGACCAGAGATTGCCGCCATCGTGCACTACCCTATTGGGCGATGGCTGATCGATATTCATTCCAAAGCCCCTTCTCTCGAGGTGCGGGCGCTAACCCGTGGTTCATGGCTGGCCCTATCGCCGTCACCACGACGACCTTTGTCGTCGGCATGAGCGTCCTCGGCCTGCTCCTGTACGTGGCCGAAGGTGGCATCGGCACCCTCAGCGGTTGGTTGTTGCTCGACGAGCGGGCGGTCACCCGTGGCCAAATCTGGCGGTTCGTCACGCACCTCATCCCGATCCCAGGGGTGTTCGGTGCGCTGATCAGCATGATCTTCTTCTACCTAATCGGCACCCAATTCGAGAGTCAGATCGGCCGGCGCGCATACACCTCGCTGATCGTTGCGCTGACCATCATCCCGGCCGTCCTTGGGGCCTTGGTCGCTGCGGGCACGGGCGAGGGAGTCCTCGAGATCGGCCTCGGCATCATGTTCTTTGGGTTGGCTGCGGGCTTTGCTGCCGCCAACGTGCAAGCCCGTTCGTTCTTCGGAATTCCGTTCTGGGCACTGATCGCATTCTTCTTTTTCGTGCAATTCCTGACACTGCTCGCCGCGCGCAGTCTCGTCGGACTCGTCATGTTGTTCTCGACCACCGGAATTGGCCTGATCATGACCCGGTCGCTCGGATTCACCGGCGTCGAATGGATTCCAACCGTGCCACTTCCTTCGGTCGTCACCGGTACGGGCAGCACGACTACTGCGACACCCAAACGGGCCAAGAAGAGCCGCAAATCAAAGCGCT
>CALBVK010000074.1 GCA_937969345.1 uncultured Acidimicrobiales bacterium | reverse complement strand
AGGGTCGATGTCCGTCCCCGCAAACCGCTCGAACAAGGTGTTTCCGGTGTGATCTGGGGCGACCACGATGTAGCCATGGCTGGCCATGAACTCGGTGTAGTTCGAGTGGATCCAGCGTTGGCCACCACTCCCGTGGGAGTACACGACGAGCGGGAACTGGCTGTCGGGGATTGCCGTCGTCTCGGCAGTAATGGCCGAGGGCGACTCGTAATAGACGCCGGGTAGCAGGGTGTATTGGCGCGGCTCGCCGGTCGTCCCATCGCCCACCGGATACCAAACTTCAACGGTCAGAGGACGCTCGGAACCTTCATCGACGGTGAAGGTGGAGACCCCAACCGCAAATTCGCCCCAGTCAAGAAATTGAAACGCTGGAGGAGCTTCGGTTGTGGTTGTCTCGGCGACCGAGGTCGTCGT
Source organism: uncultured Acidimicrobiales bacterium (assembly GCA_937969345.1). Taxonomy (GTDB): domain Bacteria; phylum Actinomycetota; class Acidimicrobiia; order Acidimicrobiales; family SHLQ01; genus SHLQ01. The sequence continues at coordinate 11,066 of CALBVK010000074.1, read as the reverse complement.
GGTCGAGGCCTCGGTGGTTTTGACCGTCTCGGTCGCTGCGGCGGCATCCTCCGACAAATCGACCGTCCCCTCGCCGGCTTCGCTCTCTTGGCCATTTCCGCAAGCTCCGGTGATGAGTGCAAGCGTGATGGCAGTGGCGACGACGAAGCGATTCATGTCCCGACAGTACCGTCGTGTGCATGGAGAGCCCGGACCGGGTCTCGATCGCTAGGGGACGAGGACCTCAGCGCGCTCGTCGACACCCTCGATGGCCACAACTCGTCCCGCTTGGCCGACGACGTTGACCTCGACGGTCCGGATGACGTCACCTTCGAGAACATCGACAACGTACACCGCGGCATCGGTTCGCCGCAGCGCTTCCGGGGGAAGAGTGAGCGCATCGATGATCTCGTCGACCGTCCAGGTAAGCGTCGTTCGCACGCCGTTGACCGATGCAATGTCTTGGCCGGTGAGATCGACGTCAAAGGACAGGTCAAACCCGGCTTCATTGCCCCGCACCGAGACGAGCTGCGCTGGAACCACGCTGCCATTGGGCAGCTGCGCTTCGATATCGGTGGCGTCCAAGAGTCCCTCGGGCAGTACATCTACCGTCGCCTCAATCGCTCGTTGTTGAGAGGTGTAGACAAATAGCGGTTCTTCGTCGGTGACGATAAGTCCTTCGGTCGCTACAACCTCGGCGATACGAATGGGACCAGAGATAAACCAGATATCGCCGAGCTCCACCGTTCCAGTCACTATCTGACCGGTGTTCTCTTGCCACGCCTGGACTGCTGTCGTGGTCGCAGGCAGCCACTCGTTGCCAATCAGTGACGAGTCAGCCCAGCCATTGTCGACAAGGAACGTGTGCAGCTGAGCCACATCGGGGCCATGCACGCCGTCCTTCATCGTGCGCCACGCTGCAATGACGCCATCGACGGCATACACCGGGGTCGAGTCGGTCTCGTACAGCACCTCGCCGGGGGCAATGATCTGTCCTGGCGCTGGCAGGCCGGTGATTGCGCGCTCGTCCGGTTCCTCGATAACTGTGGTGATGGTCTGAGCGTTGCGCCCGCCTCCAACCTGTTCGGTCACCGTGACTTCGATCGGGTCTACCCGGTGAACGAATTCGACCCGATCTTGATACCGAAACGCACCGGTGAGTTCTCCACCGTCGGCGACATTCGCTCGGGTCACGGTCGCCGTCGACAGCACGTTGGTGAGGTCGCTCGGCAACGTCTCGGCGGCCTCAGCAGATTCGGTCACGTCCGCCCACCAAGCGGTGTCCCGGACGAAGAACCAGCCAATAACAAGAACGGCCAACGCACCCGCGATGGGGAGAATGGTTCGGAGAGCGGTGTTTGTCTTCTTCATGACGCGCGCAGTGCTTCGGTTGGAGCGAGGCGGGCGGCCCGTACGGCTGGATACAGTCCGGCGAGCGCACCGATCAGCACGGCGGCGATCAGTCCACCGCCGATGGCTTCGGGAGGGATGACCACTCGCCAGCCCTGACGGTCGGCCCACAGGGCGGTGACTGCGGCACCGAGCAGGACTCCGGCGACACCGCCGAGCGCGGACAGCAAGAGAGCTTCGAGCAAGAACTGGCGACGAATGTGCGCTCGAGTCGCTCCGAGCGCTCGTCGAAGACCGATCTCGTTGCGCCGCTCGATAACAGCGATGACCATGACGTTCGCGATACCGATACCGCCGACGAGGAGCGCGACAGCACCGAGACCAAGGAACAGATTGTCGAACGTGGATGACGCAGCCTCTTGAGCTTCGAGGGCGTCGCTCGGCCGAACCACTTCAACCTCTTCGGGACTCTCGGGGTCGGCGGTGCCCGGGAGCACTCCGATGACGTCGTCGATAAAGGCCTCGTTCGAGCGTACGTAGATCGTGTCTGGGTTGCGGGGCGTCTCGAAGAGCGCCTCGGCGATATCGGGACCGATGAACGCAGCTCGGTCGAGATCGTTGAAGAGCGACGTATCGACATCGTCAGTGTCATCGTCGAAGGAGTTGAGAACGCCGACGACGGTGAACCACTCGCCACCGATAAGGACCTGCGTGCCATCAATATCTCGGACCCCTAGCCGCTCTGCCGCAACCGATCCGAGAACGGTGGTCGTTGCGGTACCCGTGGTGTCGTCGAGAAAGCGACCAACGTCAACACTTCCGTTCAACGCCACAACCAAGTTGGATTCAGCGGTCTTCACCGAAAGCCCACCCGTCTGGTTTGGATTGACGAGATCGTTGAGCAGGACCGACTGATCGACCGTGCCGACGGCGGAGACCGACTCGACGGGACCGATTCTGCTGATCATCGCAACGGCGTCCTCGGGCAATGTCGCATCGCCGCCGCCGAATCCCTGACCTGCGGTCACCCGCAGAAGATTGGTCCCAAGGGCAGCAATTCGATCCTCGAGCTCCGCGCTACCAGATCGGCTAAGTCCGAGAACGGCGACCATGGCGCCAATGCCGATCGTGATCCCGAGCGCAGAGAGTACGGTGCGGAGCTTTCGAGAGCCGAGGCCACCTGCGGCGGTGCCGATGACATCGACGACGCGAAACGAGCTTGACCGAGGAAGCTTGTGTGGAGTGCTCATTGGCTCACCCATGCGCTGTCGTGTTCGATACGGCCATCACGGAAGCGGACTTGGCGGGGGAGCGAGTCTGCGAGATCGTTGTCGTGGGTAACAACGATGATGGTTGCACCTTCGTCGTGTAGCTCGTGCAGCAACTGTTGAATTGAGTCGCTCGTCTTTGAGTCGAGGTTGCCCGTGGGTTCGTCGGCCAGCACCAGGGCCGGTCGAGCAACGAGGGCTCGTGCGATCGCGACGCGCTGACGTTCGCCCCCGGAGAGTTCGTTTGGCCGGTGGTGAAGACGATGACCCAAGCCAACCCTGTCGAGGGTGGTCGCAGCAGCGGCTCGACGCTTTCGGAGCGGCTCGCCGCTGTACAGCAGGCCGGTCGCCACATTGTCGATCGCCGAGTCGCCGTCGAGTAGGAAAAACTGCTGGAAGACGAATCCGACGAGCGCGCTGCGGACTGCCGATAGGCGGCGGTCCGAGAGCGACGACACTTCATGGCCCGCGATTCTCACCGAGCCACTCGTTGGGCGGTCGAGCGTGCCCATCACGTGCAGCATGGTCGACTTGCCCGAGCCGGAGGGGCCGACGATCGCGGCGAGCTCACCTTGGGCTACCGAGAGGTTCACGCCATCGAGGGCGCGCACTGGCGGTGCGCCCGGGTACTCCTTGACGACGTCGATCAGTTCGAGCGCGGGATAGTCGTCCGGTGGCGTTCCTGTGACGTTCATGAGGGGACGACGAGGGCGTCGCCGGGATCGATCGATCCGTTCACTACTTCGACCCAACCCTCGTCGAAAGCGCCGAGCTCGACGGCCACAAGTCCACGACCGTCAACCTCGACGGCGTGCCCGCCTTCGGCGAGAGCGACGAGGGCCCGGACGGGGATCATGGTGGCGTCGAGGATCGAGTCGTCTTGGACCCGAACGATGACTGGACCAGAGGTGAAGTCGGACTCGACCGGGCCTGTCGGTTGAATGCTGACGTCGACGATCGTCAGCGTGTCCTGTCCGTCTTGGACGGTGCGTGCAACGTCGTCGACGGTGTCGACACTTGCGTCGATCAGCTGACCGTCTGGCAGCTCGACTTGGACCGAGAGGCCGAGTGGAAACGTGTCACTTTCATCGACGTCAACTTCGAGTTCGATGCTCCCCTGTGGTGCTTCCCATCGATGCAGCGGTTGGCCTGCTTCAAGCCACTCGGTTCGTTCGAGAACGGTTTCTACTACTACGGCGTCGACCGGTAACGAGACCTCGATTGCGTCGGTTCGGTCAAGGTTGGGGTCTCCGGCTACGGCCACGATTGGAAGGAGCTCGCCGGTCTGTTCGGCGATACCGACCTGGACACCGTCGGTGAGTTCGCTGCCAGGGGTGATCAATTCGCTGATCGACGTAACGTTCGTCGGCAAGGTCAGAAAGCCGCTTGCGGCCAAGGTCACCGTTGTTGCCAGCGATTGCCCGGGAGTGACCTGACTGCCCACGGCTGTGCGGGTTGCAACTTCGCTTGGACCGGCAATGAAGGCAAGCTGACCGACCGCGACGGCAGCGTCGGGTGTTTCGATACCAAGATCGGTCTCCCAGCGTTGAACCATCTCGCCGGTGTAGAACGTGTAGTTCTCGTCGATGGTCACAGTTCCTTCTGGGTCGTAGCCGAGCGCTACCAAGTTCTCCTCGAGCTGGCGAATGTCCGCTCCGGATTCGGTGTTGACGTCGAGCTCACGAAATTGCGGGACGTTCCCGTAGAGCGCGACGACCGGGTTGCCGTCGATTTCGGCAACAACGTCTCCGAGCTCGATCCGGTCTCCGACGTTGGCGTTGGCGGTGATCGTGCCTCGCGCTGTCGCCGCGATCGATGCTGATGTCCCCGATTGCAATGTCGCCGCCCACTCCGCATATGAGGTCAGGTCGCGCGATTCGGCCGCGAGTGTTGTCGTGATGACGTCGATCGTTTCGGTCGAGGCGGCGGTCGAGCGGTCATCGTTGAGATACCAGAGGGCACCGGCACCGATTGCGGCACCGAGCACCAGCATCGAAAGCGCGAGGGGCCATCTGGACGGAGCGTGTGTGTCCACGTTGGTTCTCCTAAATCCGCGTTAGTTGTTGTCGGCGGCGGGTTGTCCGGCGCCCACACCAGCGAAGGCCTGAACGAGGACGTCATCGCACGCCTCGAGTGCTTCGGCGGTGGCCGGGTCTTCAACGTCGAGCCCAAGGGTCTGAGCAATTCGGGCGCCTCGCCCTTCGGTGGTTCCTACGTTGCCCTGCGCCCGGCCCGGACCGTTTCCGGCACCGTTGCCATCGGCGTTTTGACCACCCTGTTGGCCTCCCTGTTGACCGGCCTGTTGGCCGCCCTCTCCAGGGGCACCGAGGTCGCCGACGTCGAGGCCTTCGTCGCGAAGGCACTGGGTGTAGCTCAAGAGCTGCTCTTGGATTGCTTCGCGTTGCTCGCCGCGATTGCCCGCGCCGAAGTTGTCCGCTCCGACCTCGTCACGGCAAAGCGTAATTTGATCGCGGAAGCCATCAGCCTGCAGATCTACGCCGCTTGCGGTGATCGCTGCTCTGAGGTTGACGTTCCCGTTCTCGTCGATTTCGGGATCGGGGAAATCCTCGAAGCCCGATTCGCGCATGCAGACCGCAAGGGCAAGGCCCGCTTCTTCGGCCGTGACCTCACCATCACCGTCCTCGGCTGCGGCTTCGGTGGCAAGTTCCGCCGCGTCCTGGATGCTCTCATCGAGGTCGGAGGCGCTCGCCACACCGGCGACAGCTGTTTCCTCGGTTCCTCCGCAAGCGGTGAGCGCAAGTAAGACGACGGGGATCGAAACTAAGGCACGGAGCGACATCATGGCCACACCATTGCATTGCCCAGACGCAGCGGCCTGAGGCCTCCCTGAAGAACGAGTAAGAACTAGCCGCTACAGGGTGGCGTCCAACGCGTTCATCAACTGCTCGATCTCGTCAGCTGACGTGTAATGGACGAAGCTCAACCGCAGCACACCTGGGTCGAGTGCAATGTCCATGGCTTCGAGCACGCGCACGGCGTAGAAGTTGCCGGCGCCAGCCATCACCTTGTGATCGGCCAGAGCAACAGCTACCTCCATTGGGTTCTTGTTCGGCATAACGGCAACTGTCGGTACTCGGATGGAAGCGTCGGCTGGTCCGAGAATTCGAACGTCGCTTCGTTGACTCAGAAAGTCGAGAAGCGGAGCGAGCAGTTGTGCTTCGTGTGCCCGGAAGAGGTCATGGACCCGGCGGCCGCGTTCGTCTGGGGGAGCGCCGTCGTCAAAGTGTGCTTCGTGTACGGCATCGAGGTAGTCGACGACACCGTTCATCGCCGCGACCTGAGCATGGTCGGGCCCGGCCGGCACCAGTCGCTTCGTGATCTCGCCATCGTTGAAGTAGTGGCTTTGGTTCGGCAACGAGTCGCACACGGAACGACGGACAGTCATGACGCCCTGATGTGGACCCCACGTCTTGTACGCCGAGAACAGGTAGATGTCGGCGCCGAGTGCGCCAACGTCGGGAAGACCATGTGGTGCAGCCGACACGCCGTCAACAGCGCTGATCACGCCGGCATCGGCCAACATCGCGCAGATCTCAGCGACAGGGTTTTCGTGTCCGATGATGTTCGAGCAATGTGGGAAGGCTGCCAGCTTCGTCCGGTCGGTGATGAGGTTCTGGAGGTCGGCGGGGTCGAGCATGCCGGTCGCTGGGTTGAGTGCCCATTCCTTGACCGTGATGCCGCGATCGCCAAGGCGGCGCCATGCGCCAGAGTTCGCTTCGTGATCTTGGTTGGTAACGATAATCTCGTCGCCGTCCTCCCAAAGCGCACGGAATGCGTGTGCGAGCACGTAGGTGTTCTGCGACGTTGATGGCCCGATGTGGACCTCGTCGGTTCCGACGTTCATGATCGCGGCGAGGCGAACGTACGCGTCGTCCATCTGCTGGCCGCCGGCGGCAGCTGCGGGGTACGGCGCGTACGGCTGTACCTTGGTCTCGGTGTAGAAGCGGTTCAGACGGTCGATGGTTTGGCGGCTCGCATACGAACCTCCTGCGTTCTCGAAGAACGCCCAGCCGTCGAGCGATTGCTCGGTGAACGCGGGGAATTGGGAACGAACGAAGTCCAGGTTGAGTTCTGGGCTGCTCATGGAGCCAGTTCCCGCCATGCAGCTGCGACCGATTCGTCGCCGAAGACTTCGACTTCCTTCGACCTGCCCCAGAGCCACAGCAAGAGTTCCTCTGCTTCGCCCCGAACAGCGGCGTCACCCTTGGCGTGCTCGTGGGCGATCGTCAGGTGGTTGTCTGCGTCTGCGACGACGGTCCATTCGCCGTGGGTATCGGTGCAGTGGAGGTGGAGGGACTGGGTTGGATACACCCGGTTCGGTCGGCCAGAGGAGAACTGGAGTCCGACATGGAGATACTCATCGATGCCGTCGGCGGCGCGAACAGGGAAGAGCGGGTCGATATCGAGGGCGACGCTTTGCACGTCCCAACGATGCACCATGGTCTCGTGGCACATGCGCCGCTGCCAGAAGCCTGCGGTTTGGTTGTTCGGCGCAAAGCTCCACGCGTCTGCAGAAGGATCAGCTTCGGCGAGCACCTCGAGCATCGTGGCGCGGACACTGGCGCCCCATTCGATGAGCTTGCTCGGGTCTTCTGGTGGCTTCGGGTTGGCTGGGCCGGTCTTGTCTCCGGCTGCCGAAACGTTGGCCGTGGCAAACCCCCAGACGAAACCGGTGTGTGCGACGAGGTCCGTGACCGACCAGCCAGGGCAAACAGCGACCGGGTTGTCCGGGTCGAGGGTTGCTGCGGTGGCGAGGAACGTCTCGCTATCGGCGGTCAGTGCGTCGAGGTAATCGGCTTTGTCCATCCGCCCAACCTAGTCGCTGGATTTGTGAGCGATCGCGCTCGCTGAGCCTGCAAAATCGCTCACAAATCTGGCGTAGGGTTTCGCTATGGAGAATGTGTTGGTGATCATGAGCGATGAGCACCAACGGCGGGCGCTTGGAGTGGCTGGTCACCCCATCGTGTCGACGCCCAACCTCGATAGGTTGGCGGCTGCTGGGACCGTGTTTGCGAACTGTTGGACGCCATCTCCGATCTGTGTGCCGGCCAGGGCGAGTCTCGCAACGGGTCGATGGGTGCATGAGATCGGAACGTGGGACTCTGCCCAGGCCTATGCGGGTACGCCTCGGAGTTGGGCTCACTTGGCGGCCGACGCTGGTCACGATGTCGCATCGTTCGGGAAGCTCCATCATCGGAGTGGTGCCGACGACGATGGGTTTGTCGAGCACCATCACCCGATGTTCATTGCTGGGGGAGTGGGGTGGCTGCAGGGGGTGCCGCGTCGCGAGCCGATTCCATACGACGAATCGGCCGAGCTGGCGAACGATGTCGGGATCGGCGAGACGACCTACACCCGCTATGACCGTCGGGTCACCGATGCGGCCTGTGACTGGCTTGGCCATTCCGATCGTGCGGATCGGCCGTGGACGGCTTTCGTGTCGTTCGTTGCCCCGCACTATCCGCTTTCGGCACCCGATGAGTTCGCGGCGATGTATCCGTTGGGCGAAATTCCACCGCCGGAGATCGGGCCTGTCGACCATCTGAACCAGGCGGTCTCGGGCATGGCGACCTTCTTCAACTACGGCGACCACTTCGACGATGACACCGTCACCAAGGCACGCGCGGCGTACTTCGGCTTGTGCTCGTTCATGGACCACAACGTCGGACGTGTTCTCGCGGCGCTCGACGCGAGCGGGGAGCGCTCAAACACGAGGATCATCTACACATCTGACCATGGGGAGCTCCTCGGCAACCGTGGTCTGTGGTGCAAGTCCTTCATGTACGAAGACTCGGTCGCTGTGCCGATGATCATCAGCGGGCCTGGTGTCCCGGCTGGGCAGACTGTGGACGCGAACGTGAATCTCATCGACATAGCACCAACCGTGAGCGAGGCGGTTGGTGAGATGTACGACGGGCCGGGCGAGTCGTTATGGCAGCGGGCGAACCAGCCGAAGTCGGACCGGATCGGATTCAGCGAGTACCACGATGGGGGGTCGATCACGGGGTCGTTTGCGATTCGGTCGGGCGAATGGAAGTACATCGAACACGTCGACTTCCCGTCCGAGCTCTACAACGTCGTCGAGGACCCCGATGAGCTCAACGATCTCGGCGGCTCACCGACGGTCGCGACCGAACAGGCTGCCTTGGCAAGAACCATGAGCGACATTTGCGACACGTCAGCAGTGAATGACGCGGCGTTTGCGAGCCAAGCGGTGTTGATCGAAGAACACGGCGGCCGAGACGCCTTAGCCAACGCCTTCCGGTTTAACCACACCCCGATCCCTGACTGAACGACCAGCGTCCAGTACCTCGACAACGAACCGACGAACGTGCTCGACTTGAGCAGCATCGATAACGTGCGGCACCGGGTCGACCCGGTCGAAGACGCGATGGCCCGCGGCCGTCAGGCGTTCCACCGTTGCTCGATGTGCCTCGGGCGAAGTTGATGGATCGAGGCTGCCGTTCATGAACAGCACGTCGAGTGGGAGGTGTGCTGAAGCCACGGTCTCGCTCGGAAGCAGGAACCCTGCCGCTGTTACGACCCCGGCGATTCGTTCCGGGTAACGAGCCGCCACGGATAGGGCCAGTGCGCTTCCTTGGCTGTATCCGATGAGCACGGTCGAATCCCGGGTGTAGCAGTGTTCGTTCTGGGCGCTGTCGATAGCTCGGACGACGTTCTCGACCGCAGTGTTGACGCCGTCGCTTGGTGCCATATCGAGGAGTTCGCCAAACGGTTCTGGCCGCCACCAGCCGTAACCGGGGTCGACGGCAAGAGGTGCTCGCGGCGTGACGGTGACGACCGGGATGTCGAGTGGTAGCAACGTCGTGAATTGGGTTTCGGTGGCGCCGTAGCCGTGCAGCTGCACCACCAGACCCTCGGAGCCGCGCCGCGCGGTGTGTACGACCGGCTCCGAGGATCGCCGCAAGGTGGGGAGTCTCATGCGGCGACTTTGGCGAGCTGCTTGCGCTTCTTGGCGGATACCTCGTCCTTCTCGATGTAGTTCTTCAGCTCGTCGAGAAAGGTGCTGAGGGTGGCCTTGAGCTTGATCGAGAACATCGGTCCCATGACCTTGCCAACAGCGTTGGTCTCCATCTGGATGTGGAGCGAAACGTCCGCGGTATTGGCGCCGGTTGGTCGAACTCGAACGGTGTTCTGCGCCAACGTGATAAACGACGGCATCCCCGTGACAACGAAGGTGAACTGCTTGTTCTCTTCGGAGTACTGGGTGAAGGTCTCCTTCAGGTCACCGAAACCTGGCGTAGCGCAGACACGCCCACCAACGGTTGCGCCTTCCGGTACCGATGCGTCAAGGTTCGGTCCCGACGACGCGACCGCACTCGACCACATGCCAACCCGATCGAATTCGTGTGCGACGACTTCCCAAACCCGATCAGCTGAGGCCTTGATCTCGACGTTCTTCTTGAATTCCATGATGTCCTTTCGAGGGGTGGTGCCCCGTTGTTTGAACGTCATCGAACCGGATTCGTAACGTTCACGCATCGCCCACAGAACGCAATCACCCACGCTCACCCGAGCACCCCGTCTGTGCCCCGATTGGGTGAAACGGGCCGACGGGTGAGGCGTTCTGGCGTCGGGGTTGGCAGGCTGTTTAGGTGACCGCGCCACCGATTCCTCTGGTTTGGGCGAAGCTCAAACCGCCGATGCTTCCGGTCGACGCGGTCGGTCGTCCGGATCTCGTGGCCGCGCTCGGCAGTTCCAGGGCGGCACTCACGGCGATCGTCGCTCCGCCCGGTTACGGCAAGACGACCACCGCCGTCCAACTTGTTCGTGAACTCGATCAGCCGATGGCGTGGCTCTTGCTCGAGCCCGCCGATGCCACTCCCGCACGCTTCTGGACCTACGTTGCCGCAGCCTTTCAATCGGCCGGCGTCGAGGGCGCAGCCGATACCTATGGTCATCTGGCCGACGCTGGCGTCGACGCGGCAACGTTGTCGCTTCGTGCGTCGGTTGAGGCCCATGGCGATCCGGTCGTGCTCGTCCTCGACGACGTGCACGCAATCGATCATCCCGAGATCGAACGGCAGCTCAGTGATTGGCTTCGCCACCCCATCAGCAATCTGCGGATGATCTGCACGTCTCGCGGGGACCTTCCATTGCCGGTCGGCAGGTTGCGAGGCCAGGGACTGCTCACCGAGGCGAGGATCGACCAACTTGCGTTTACTCCGGAGGAGTCCGCAGCGCTTCTTCGCAGCACGTTCGGGATGGAATCGCTGTCGAGCGATCAGCTCGAAGCACTCGCTGGCCGAACCGAGGGTTGGCCGGTCGGCGTGTACCTCGCCGGCTTGACCCTTCGCGACGATCCCGATATCGATACCCAGCTGGCCCAGTTCGCCGGCGATACGAGGCACCTCACCGAGTACCTGGCGGTCGAAGCAATGGATGGACTATCCGACGACGTCCGTGCATTCATCCTCGCAACGAGCA
>CALBVK010000073.1 GCA_937969345.1 uncultured Acidimicrobiales bacterium | reverse complement strand
CTCTCACTTGGAACACGAGATCCGAGCCGTGCATCTCGACGGCTCCATCCGCCTTCTCGACCTCGTCCTCACCGACATGCGCCACGTCGAAGGCATCGAGGGCATCGTGATCAACATCACCGACGTGACCGAGAAGCGTCGTCTCGAAAGCAACCTGCGGGATGCAGAGACCATCGATCCCCTCACGATGCAGCTCAACCGAACCGCGTTCATCCGCGAGATCGACACGGCGCTACGTCGAACCTCGATTTCGGCTTCGTCGGTATCGCTCGCCATTGTGAACTTGGACGACTTCCGCCTCGTCAACGAAGGCTACGGAACCGTCACCGCTGACCAGGTCTTGATCGAAATCGCGCATCGAATCCGCCAGTCGGTTCGCCTCGACGACATCGTTGCCCGCCTCAACGGAGACGAATTCGGCATCCTTATGCCCGATGGCTACAGCTCGTTCGAGGCCGAGCGTGTGGTCCAACGAATTCTCGAAGATGTCACCGAACCAATCACCACGGCTGGTCGGTCTATCTCACTTCGAGCAACCGCAGGACTCGTGCTCAACACCGACGGCTCCGCGACCGGCATCGACATGCTCCGCGACGCCGACACCGCCCTCGACACCGCCAAGACCACCTCTCGAGGAAGTGTCGTCTTGTTCGAAGCAGCAATGGGACAAGAAGTTTCGGAGCGAATCGAACTTCGAAACCTGCTTCAAGATGCACTCAAGACCAAGAAGCTTCGTCTCGCCTACCAACCCATCGTCGACATCGACACCGGCGAGATCGCCTCGCTCGAAGCGCTCTCTCGTTGGCAAGACGACTCGCGCGGAAACATCAGCCCAGCCACATTCATCCCGATCGCCGAATCCGCGGGCATGATCACCGAGCTCGGCGAATGGGCACTCCGCACTGCGTGTGAGCAAGTCGTCGAGTGGGCCCGCCTCGGGTACGACGACTTCACCGTCAGCGTAAACATGTCGGGACATCAACTTCGTGAAGAAAACGTCATTACGAAGGTCAGCCGGATTCTCAAGGAAACCAAGGTCGACCCGGCACGGATCACCATCGAGATCACCGAGTCGGTGCTCATCGACGACACCGACTTCGTTGCACATCGGATTCGAGCCCTCCGCGAGCTCGGGCTGCGCCTCGCCATCGATGACTTCGGTACCGGCTACTCATCGCTGAGTTACCTTCGTCGTTACGAATTCGACGTGCTCAAGATCGACCGCAGCTTCGTCATCCCACTCGCCGACGATGCCAACAAGCGCGAGCGCGAGATCGTGAATGCAATGATCAAGCTCGCTCAGGCACTCGGCGCCGTCACCGTTGCTGAAGGCATCGAAGAAGCAGAAGAGTACGGCGTGCTCCGCACCCTCGGCTGCGACCTCGCTCAGGGTTACCTGTTCTGGTACCCCATGGAGAGCTACGAAGTCATTCCGGCGCTAAACGTCGTTCCGACGTCAGCCGCCGCCTAGACCCGTACTACCAGACTCGCCACGGCGCTTCGCCGGTGTCCCACAGGCGGTTCAGCTCGACGTACTCACGGTAGGTGTCCATGCCACGCCAGAAGCCCTTATGTAGGCGGAACCCGAGCTGGCCATCCTTCGTCAGACGCTGAAGAGCATCGGACTCGAGCATGTCCCCATCGTCATCGGTCGTGTAGTCGAGAAACTCCCGGTTGAACATGAAGTAGCCACCGTTGACTACGCCGGTGTTCAGATCTGGCTTCTCGGCAAAGTCCGTTACGGATTCGCCATCGACTTCAAGCTCACCGAAGCGTGACGTTGGGTGGACGGCGGTGACGGTACCGATCTTGCCGTGTGCAAAGTGAAAGTCGCGCAAGGCAGGAATATCGATGTCGGCCAAGCCATCGCCGTACGTGAGCATGAACGCTGGCGCATCGGCGAGGTACTTGCTCGCGCGAGACAGACGACCGCCGGTCAAGGTGTCGAGCCCGGTGTAGGCCAAAGTGACTTCGAAGTTCTCGGTGCCGTATTCGCCGTGGAAGGTGCGCTCGGCGTTGTTGAGATCGACGGTGAAGTCGCTGGTCTTTTCACGGTACGAAAGGAAGTACTCCTTCACGGTCCATGACTTGTACCCCAGCAGGAGAACGAATTTGGTGTGGCCGTACGCTGCGTACGTCTTCATGATGTGCCACATGATTGGCTTGCCGCCGACATCGATCATTGGCTTTGGAAGCGACTCAGATGCTTCCCGGATTCTCGTTCCCTTGCCACCGGCAAGGATGACGACTGGGATGTCTGCTGGATCGACATTGCTCATGAAAAGACTTCTCCTCGTCACCGTCGTGTGGTGACTCACGTTCTATGTTTTCACGAACTCGGCACAGAAACCCCGATGCTTTAGAATCAGTTCTGTAGGTCGAGATGGACGACGCCTTGACGGAGCACCTCGATTGGCTCCACCGTTGCGTCAACAACGGTCGATGCAGTGCCGTCGAGCACTCCCCCGTCGATGATCACTGCGACATCGTCGCCAAAGGCTTCGACGAGTTCCGTTGGGTCGGTAATCGTCGGCATGCCATGTCGGTTGGCGCTTGTAGCAGCGATCGGCCCGAACGCTTCAGCACACGCTCGGATGAGCCCGTGGTCGGGCAGGCGCACGCCGACGGTGTCGACGCTGCCGAGATGCAGCTCAGCGCCGACGCTGTGTCCAACCACCGTGAGCGCTCCCGGCCAGTGCACATCTACAAGGTTCCGCACAGCCGGTGTGAGCGCTATCAGCTCCTCGGCTTGGGCAACGGACGCGACCAGAACCGCAACCGGAACCCCCTCGGGGCGTTCCTTCAGCTCAAACAGGCGCTTCATTGCCGACTCCGACGTTGGATCGGCTGCCAGTCCATAGACAGTATCGGTCGGTATCACCACGACCTCTCCGCTGCGAAGTGCGCGTACGACATGGTCGACATCTCGCTCAAGGTCGGTCATGGCAGTCGAGCCACGACCGCCCGGTCGTGTCCTGCGTAGTCATGATGCACAGTGGTCTCGAATCCTTCCATCTCGGCAATAGTCGAAACAGCGCCGGTTTGCCCGGTCCCCATTTCCAACACCAGAGCGCCTTTGGGACGCAACCACACCGACGCACCGGCAACGATGACCCGCAGATCGTCCAGGCCGTCGTTTCCCGAGAGCAGCGCCGTTGAGGGTTCCCACTTCGTCACCGAATCGGGCAACGCCTCCTCAGTGCGAACGTACGGCGGGTTCGACACGATCACGTCGCACTCGCCTTTGAACCGCTCCGGCACCGCGTCGAACCACGAGCCTTGAGAGATCTCGACACTTCGGCCAGCGAGGCCGAGTCCGGTCAAATTCGCTCGCGCCACCACGAGGGCATCCTCGCTTGCGTCGGTCAGTAGAACCCGGCTCACCGGCCGCTCAGCGGCGACCGATAGCCCAATCGCTCCCGAGCCGGTTCCAAGGTCGACCACGGTTCCTCCGCCATCGGGGCGAAGCCGGTCGAGCTCCTCGAGGGCAAGTCCGGCCACAATCTCGGTTTCGGGACGGGGGATCAACACCCGCTGGTCGACCATCAGGTCGAGCGAACGAAACGCCCAATGCCCCAGCACGTATTGAATTGGTTCGCCAGCAGCGCGTCGGGCGACGAGTGCGTCGAGGTGGTTAACCCCGCGAACCGTCGCACGTTCATCGAGCACGTCGTGAAACTCCGAGCCAGAGGCACCCGTAACCTCTTCGAGAATCCACTTCGCCTCACGCGCTGGGTTGTCCGATGCCTCGGAACGTTCGAGCAGCATCTCGGTCTCGCGGAGCAATGCCGCCCACGAGACGGTGCCATCGAGATCGGTCCCGTCTGCGCTAGCGGTCATCGTCCCCGGCGAGCCGCCGCTGTTGTTCGTCGGTCACAAGCGCATCGGAGACGCTGTCGAGCTCTCCAGCGAGCACTTTGTCGAGGTTGTGCACCGTGAGGTTGATCCGGTGATCCGAAACTCGGTTCTCTTTGAAGTTGTAGGTACGGATCTTCTCGGATCGTCCGCCGCCACCGGTTTGGCTCTTGCGTTGCTCACTAGCTTCGGCTGCTTGACGGTCTTGTTCGGCTTGGAGAATGCGGCTGCGAAGCACACGAAGTGCCTTTGCCTTGTTTTGCAGCTGACTCTTCTCGTCCTGCATCGCAACCACGACACCGGTTGGCTTGTGCGTGATTCGCACCGCCGAGTCGGTCGTGTTCACCGACTGACCACCAGGTCCCGATGCTCGATACACGTCGATCTGCAGATCGTTCTCGTCGATGTGCACCTCGACCTCTTCGGCCTCGGGAAGAACGGCCACGGTGGCTGACGAGGTGTGAATGCGACCTTGCGACTCGGTCTTTGGCACACGTTGCACTCGGTGCACACCTGCTTCGAACTTCATGCGACTCCAGACGCCATCGCCGGACAGACTGAAGGTCACCGTTGTGTAGCCGCCCATATCGGACTCGGTGCCATCCATCTTTTCGAACTTCCAACCCATTCGACCAGCGAACGACTTGAACATGTCGAAGAGGTCACGGGCGAAGAGGTTTGCTTCCTCGCCGCCCTCAGCGCCGCGAATCTCCACAATCGCGTTTCGGTCGTCGTTGGGGTCCTTGGGCAAGAGCGCAAGCTTGAATTCGGCGGTCGTCGATTCGATCGTGGCCTCGAGTTGGGTCATCTCTTCCCGCCAGATCTCGCGATCGTCGCCATCGGACTCATTGAACATCTCTTGGGCAGCTTCGTGATCTTCGGTTGCGCTGCGAAGAGCACGTCCGATCGTGACGATGGCGTCGAGCTCCTTGTGACGCCTCGCCTCCGCCTGGAATCGCGTCTGATCCGCAATCAGCTGCGGGTCGCCGAGGCGCGCCTCCACATCATGGAATTCCCGTTCGAGTGATTCGAGGCGTTCTAGCACCCGTCCAACCTAACGGCTAGAGACCCACTCGCCCTCGATCGCTACGACCTGCGATGGCAGATTCAGTGCGTCGACCGCGTCGGTTATGCGCTGATGCTGGTCTCGGGGAGGAACAACCACAACCAGCTCGTCCGGCTCGTGCAACGCGACAAGGCCAGCAGCCGTCTCTGCGATGCCAAGATCGAGCCCAACCGTGCACGCAACAAGCACCGAGGTGTCACCGCGAAGTCCGAGGGCGGCAGCGGGTTGCGACTCGTTTAGGCCCGGTCGTTCGAGCAGCAGCGGGATGGGGTTCAGCGAGTCCAGTCCGATGAGACCCGGCTCGCGAATGAGTTGAGCCCGAAGCCATCGAGAACGAACGAGGCGCCCAATCGCGTGTGGTTCGCCACCAGCGACGCGATGCGGGGCCACCATGGACACCACCACGCCGAGCGATTCAGCAACATTGCGATTGGGGCTGATCGCAGCCGACGCAAACTGGTCGTATGCACCAACGCCGATATCGATTGAACACTCGCCGTCGCGCATGCCCACTCGTGCCACTTCGAGGCCGTTGATTTCTCCCAGCCACACGCCGTGGTCGGCAACAACATCGAGACCGGCAGCGATCAGCTCTGCGGTAAAGTCGGCGCACTTCGGAGGCGGAGGAATATGGGGAGTAACCGGCGCAGCACGCTCGATCTCGCGGCCACTCGCCTGCCAAATGTTCGGCGCAGGAGCAGCAAACGACTGCGCCGCGTGCGCAAGCTCGCCGGCCCCTTCATCAACGATCAGGTTGGTGGCCGAACAGTCATTGGCGTTCGACCAGATGATTGCGGTTCCGAGCACACCTCGAGTAACGGTCGGAAAGTAGATCCATCCCTCGCCGTTCGCGACGACAGACGCGCCACCGCCGAGGCGTGATGCCTCGGCGATGTCGATCTCGAGATGTTCGCGAACGAGGCCGCGCAGCTTTACCGCAGCGAGCTCGGCGAGACGCTCGTTGTTCAGCTTTCGTCAGCCTCTGGAGCTGCGTCCTCTGCCGGAGCAGCCTCGGCTGCTTCGACAGGAGCTGCTTCCTCAGCTGCAGCTGGTGCCGCTGCTTCTTCTTCGGCAGGAGCTCCGGCCTTCTTCTTGCGAGAGCCATAGCGGCGCTCGAAGCGCTCGACACGGCCGGCCGTATCGAAGCGCTCGACACGGCCGGCCGTATCGACGATCTTCATCTGACCGGTGAAGAACGGGTGGCTACGTGAAGAAAGTTCGACCTTGGCGAGTGGGTACTCAACACCGTCGACGGTGATGGTCTCGTTGGTCTGCATCGTTGAGCCAACGATGATGTTGTCGCCCGAGGACTGGTCTTGAAAAACGACCGGGCGGTACTCGGGATGGATGTCA
>CALBVK010000072.1 GCA_937969345.1 uncultured Acidimicrobiales bacterium | reverse complement strand
GCAATGTCGGAGGGAGCGGATGTCCCGGCGTGGGTCGCGGTCAGGGCGAGTATCGCGATCATGAGCACTCCAATGACGGCTGAGGCTTTGAACAGCAGTGTGGCGATGCTCGGTGCGGGCGTCTGTGGTTGGTGAGTGCGGCCACAGGGGCCTCACAGAGGTGATGGTCGAAAATGAAGACGAGGAAGAAGAGACTCGCTGGGGTGACTGGTGTGGTTGTCGCAATGACGATGGCGTTGGCTCAACCTGCGGGAACTCAAGTTGATGTCGTGTGGCACTGTTGCGCCGGAGGTTTCACCTGACCTTCCCTCCACGAGGGAACCTTTAGAGACGGTGACCGCGACGATCGCTGAGCGCCAGATCGACACTGGCTCGGACTCTGCGGCATCTGGCTCGGAGTCTGAGCAGGTGATGTTGATGTCGGATAATCCGGCGTCGTTTACCGAGGCATCAGCCGCGAAGGTGGCGGTGGCGCAGGTCTCTCAAACCCAGCACATGTTGTACGGCGACGACGTTGAGCTCGCCGAGTTGACCACTGAAGGAACGACGCCTGCGGGACGTCGTGCGTTGCGGGCGTTGGTTGATGCCGAGTTGGCGCCCGTTCGTAACGCGCTCGCAACGGCGCCGCCGGCGACTACGTGGTTTGTGGTGCGGCCGTTAACGGTGAAGGTCCCGGTGCTTGAGCCAGATGTTGGGCGGGCGAGGACAACGGTGTGGACGGTCGAGTTGTTCTCTCGGGTCGTTGTTGTCGATCCGAAATGTTGTTCTTTGAAACCGATGTGGTGTTGGTGTGGGACGGGGTTAGATGGCTGGTCGATGAGAATGTGGTTCGCCCTGGCCCGGTGGCTCGTCTCGGTGTTGAGCAGTACCCGGTCACCGCCGGCGATCTCGAGCTGCGCCTTGGCGAGCATCGACTTATAGACCCAATCACCCTGCAGAGCTGGGGAATATGAGAACCCGTAACCCTTTGGCGGCCGTGCCCGCAAGAACGTTGACCGTGCGATCAGAACTGTGCGGTGGACGTCGGCAGGCCAAATCGATAACGACCGAATGCTTCGAACGTGCGGGGAGCGATCATGCCGTGCGACTGAGCGACATGGGCGTCTCGGAACACTCGCTGGAGGGCGTTGTCATCAAAGATCGCGGCACCACCAACAGCGTGGTAGCAGAGATCGACAGCTTCGAGGGCCCTGGCGGCCGCACCCGACGCGGCCACTCGAAGCGAGACCCGCTGTTCGTCCGTAGCCGGGTTGCCAGCGTTGACCGACGCTTCGACATCGAGAACTGTTGCGATGAGGTGGGCGCGCCCTTGGGCGATTCCGACTTGAGCTCGGGCGAGGTCGGCTTGGATCGGGGCACGTTCGGCCAGCGGCTTGGACGATCCGCTGAACGAGTGTGTGCCTTGGGCTACCAGTTCGTCCGTTGCCCGCATTGCGAGGCCGAGCAAGACGGCTGCGACACCGGCACCGAGTGCGCCGAAGAATGGAAAGTGCCCCAGTAGCGAGTCGATGCGGGGTGCTCCGCCAATGAGCTGAGCCCAGCGCCCGGCAGGAACGAGAGCCTCGTCTACCCGGTAGTCGGTTGAGGCCGTGCCCTTCAGGCCGCTCACCCGCCAGGTATCGAGCAGCTCGACCTGATCGGGGGAGAAGAAGACGAACGGTGTCGTCGCTCCGTCGTCAGTAGTCGTCGGAGCGCCATCGCCATCGACGACCCGGACGCCTCCACCAATCCAGCTGCAATGGTCGGTGCCTGATCCCCACGACCACGTGCCGGTCACGACGAGGCCATCGGGGGTCACGACCCCGGTCGCTGCGGGCATGCCGAACCCGCCCGTGCATCCGGCTGGATCCTGGTAGATCTCGCGGGCCCAATCCGGGTCGAGGTGGTGGGAGGTGAGCGCTGTGGTGTTGGCGATCATCGTGCACCATCCGGTCGCTCCGTCGGCTCGGCTCAGCGCTTCGATCTCGGCGAGGGCATCAGCCACGGTCCACGCCCCGCCGCAATAATCGCGGGCAACCCATCGTCGGAGTATTCCGGCTTCGGTGAGCGCGGCCACAACCGCTGGGTGCAAAGCGCCCTGCTCCTCGGTCTCACGGGCGCACGAGTTCGCGAGGTCAAGAATCGCTGTGAAATCCATCGGTCCTCCGTCTCGGTGCGTCGGTGCTTCCCCCACAGTGTCACGCCGATGCTCGTTGGGAGAAGACGTATGAGCGGCAACAATTGAACGATCGTTCAATCATGAGGTACAGTTCGGCCATGACCCGCCCAAACGTACTGCTCGTCATGGCCGACCAAATGGCCCCACACTTCACCGGCACTTACGGGCACTCGGTGGTGAAGACTCCGCACCTCGATGCGCTCGCCGAGCGTGGGGTCCGCTTTGACGCGGCCTACTGCCACTCGCCCTTGTGCGCCCCCGCCCGGTTCTCGATGATGGCAGGACGAACGATCAGCGCGATTGGAGCGTGGGACAATGCGGCCGAATTCCCGGCGTCGATTCCGACCCTTGCCCACCATCTTCAGGCAACCGGATACCGCACCGTGTTGTCCGGCAAGATGCACTTCGTTGGACCCGACCAGTTGCACGGATTCGAGGAACGACTGACGACCGACATCTACCCAGCAGATTTTGCCTGGACGCCGGATTGGGCGGAATCGGGTGACCGGATCGATAAGTGGTACCACAACATGGACCCGCTCGCGGAGGCTGGACAGGCCGTCACCACCCACCAGATCGACTACGACGAAGAGGTCGGCTATACCTCGCGGCGTCGCCTGCTCGATCTCGCTCGCGACCACCAGGACGACCGCCCATTCTTCCTCGTCGCCTCCTTTATCCACCCCCATGATCCGTACGTTGCTCGCCCCGAATGGTGGAACACCTACGACCACGACGACATCGATCTTCCGGACGCCATCGACCTCGAAACTCTCGACGCTCACAGCCAGCGCATCCGCACGGGCATCGAGGCCGACACCGTTGGGTTCACCGAGGAACAAACTCGCAACGCTCGCCACGGCTACTACGCAAACACCAGCTACGTCGACCACTGGCTCGGACAGCTGGTGGCGACCTTGGAGGAGACGGGACTCGCGGACAACACCATCATCATGTTCACAAGCGACCACGGTGACATGCTCGGCGACCGTGGACTCTGGTACAAGATGACCTTCAACGAGCGGTCCGCTCGCGTGCCGCTCGTGATGGCCGGCCCCGGCGTTGCGAACACGACCATCTCCCACGCAGCATCGCACTTGGACCTGCTGCCGACCTTGCTCGACATCGCGACCGATGGCGGCGATTGGGCGGATTCGGCCCCCGACCTCGATGGCCGGAGTCTGTGGCCGCTCGCCACTGGTGGCACGGACGATGTCGATGAGGCCATTGGCGAATACATGGCAGAGATGACGTCTCGTCCGATCTACATGATCCGTCGAGAGAACCTGAAGTACATCCATTGCGACACCGACGAGCCACTGCTCTACGACGTCATCGCAGATCCGCTCGAACGCACCAATCTCGCAACCGATCCCGCCTATGCCGACACCGCAGCGAGCTTCGCCGCCGAGGTAGCACAGCGTTGGGACAGCGATGCGATCACCGAGCGCGTTCTGGCGAGCCAACGTAATCGTCACGCCATCCACCGTGCGACCGAGGCCACCGCTGGCTTGCGGTCGTGGGATCACCTGCCGGCGAACGACGTGGCCAACAGCTACGTACGAAACCACCAAGACGTCGTCGACGCGTCGCTTTCGAGTCGTCTTCACGTCAGGCGATAAGCACCGTTCGCGGGTCAGCGTCCCACTCGTAGGAAGATCGGAGTGGGGTGTAACGTGAGGCAGCTTTTTCTGTAGCCACGACTCCAAGGGGGAGCAGTGCCCGATTCCCAGCAGCGTTCGCAAGCATCACAAGCCG
>CALBVK010000071.1 GCA_937969345.1 uncultured Acidimicrobiales bacterium | reverse complement strand
GCCGTCGACGTCGATACAGATCAGAGGAATCACACGGCAAGGGTATGGATCTTTGCTAGACATCACTGAGTGATTGCGGGCTCTTTTTGTCCGTTCTGGGGCAGTCAAGAGGAGAAACGACAAACGTGCTGAGCGAGCTACCGGATCTTGACGAGGACGTATCGTTCGTTGTCGACGACGGCGCCTCGACCGGTCCTGTTCCGCTGCGGCTGATCGTTGCCAGCGTGGTGTCGGGTCAGCGAGCGTCGAACGTCTTGGTGTGGTGGGCTGGAGCGACCGATTGGATGCGGTTCGATAGTCACCCTGATCTTGTGGCATTGCTTACACCGGCCTCGGCTCAGGAAGGCGACGCTGTTGGGAGTAGTGCGCTTGGTGAGACCCCCGACGACGCGGTGATGACCCGATGGGGCGCGTCTGGTGGAGACGTCGTGTTCGCCGATGAGACGGTGGTCGCCGATGAGATCGCGGCACTCGACGATGCCGAGACGGCCACCGATGCCGAACCGTTGCCTCTCGCTGAGCCAGCTGAGCCGGTAGCGCGAGTCGAGCCAGAGGAAGAGCTAGCTCCTGCGGATGCCTTGGAGTCCGAGGAAGGCGCGGTCGAAGAACCGTTGTATGTCGAGTTCGTCGATATGGAAGAGACCGAGCCTGTCGCCGCTGGTTTCCCCGATCCAGTCGTCGAGCAATTCGTTGCCGCTGATCATTTCGTGCCGTTCGAGTCGCCAGCGGCTGTGGCTCATGATGAACCAGCCGAGGAATCCCATATCGAGCCGGCCGCAGACCCGATCGATGGAGCGGTCCCGGATTCTGCTGACGACGGAGTCGTAGAGATCCTCGACGACGCAGCACAGCCTGCCGACGCCGTCGAGACCGACAGTGCTGACACTGCTGACGACGCAGCGGCAGACGGCGAACCTCCCAGTGGCGAGCCAGGAGCATTCTCGTTTGGGCTGCCGATCCGCGAGGCGAGCGCCCCGGAGGCGGACGAACCAGGCCCCGCTGCGCTAACGGGTCTTTTCAGCTCGGGGGCGAGGGAACAAGTCGGGCTTACCGCAAGCGAGCCGCAGGTTCCGTCGCCGGACGCCCTCGATGCAATCATGGCCGCCCGGATGTCGCTCGAAAGCGTCGGCGCTCGGATCGACGCACTCACCTCGGCAACTCGTCGCACCACCTCGCCTGAGCCGCAACAGTCCGCCTCGATCGACGCTGCAGACGACACGGGCGACAGCAACCAAGAAGAAGATGGCATCGAACGCGAAGAGGACTTGGCCGACGAGCGCGAGTCGGTGCTTATCCCCAGTGTCTCGTCGGTGGAAACGGCCGACGTCGAGTCGACGACCGAAGCTACGCCCGGTGGTTCGTGGCGTGCGGTCGAGGCTGATGGCCCCGTCGATTCGGTCGCGGTTGCAAGCGCCGAAGCTGAAGCGCCAGCCGAAACTCACGTCGATGCACCCGCTGCGAAAGAGCTCAGCGCGGCGCACGTTGCGCTGACCGAACGATTCGAAGAGATGGTCCGCAAGTCCGTCTCGCATCAACGCCGGATCGAGTGGGTCATGCGAGTCGACGAGCTCCTGCTGAGCGCGTGTATCACCGCAATTGCCGACAGCGGCTTTGTGGCAATGGATCTGACCTCTCGCGACAGCGACCATCGGGTGCTCTTCGATCACAACAGCGACTCTCGTCAGGTGAGGCTGGAGCTTTCACCCGTCGACACCGTCACCGATCATCTTGGCCGCCATGTTCGCTTGGGTTTGTCGTGGGGTCGCGTCGCTCAGAATATCGATGAGGCGTTCGATACCGTCGAGCGCGAATCCGTCGACGATCTCATTCCTCCCGGCGTCCTAACCTGCGATGCTGATATGTCGTCGGGCATCGTGTCGACTCATGTCGAGCTGATCTTGGCCGCCGACGACTTCGTCAAGGACGACTACAGCGTCGACCGTCCATCGTTGGACAACTCGATCGCGGCGACGCTCCACGCGCTCGAAGCGCGCTGGCACGTCTTGTTCGACCAGCGCTGATCTACCAGCTCGCGTCGTCGTTGAGCTGGCGGAGTAGTGCTTCCTTCGGCCCGGGTTCGGCAAAGAAGTAACCCTGGCCCCAATCGACCTTGAGGGTCCGGAGCCCGGTGAGTTGCTCGGCGGTCTCGATGCCTTCGACCGTGGTCGACATATTGAGCGCTTGGGCCATGGCGACCGCTGCGCTGAGGATTGGTGCGCCGGTGCCGTCGGGTTGCAGACCCTCGAGAAACGCCCGGTCGACCTTGACGATGCCTACTGGCAGCTGCTGTACGTAGGCGAGTGACGAATAGCCGGTGCCGAAATCGTCGATGGCGATCCGAACGCCGCCCCGTTTGAGCTCGTGGAGGCATTCGACGACCGACTTGTTGGCGAGGATCGATTCGGTGAGTTCGATGATCACGTTCTCGGCGGGGAGTGAGTTTGCGTCAAGCGCGCTGGTGATCACGTCGTGGATGTC
The DNA here is from genome assembly GCA_937969345.1 of uncultured Acidimicrobiales bacterium. Lineage (GTDB taxonomy): Bacteria > Actinomycetota > Acidimicrobiia > Acidimicrobiales > SHLQ01 > SHLQ01. Next base: position 2,398 of record CALBVK010000071.1, on the reverse strand, counting down.
TTTGCGAGCGAGTTGGGTGGCGCTGAGGTTGATCGCGACGCTGAAGTCGGGACGCACTTGGGTCATCGACTTGGCTTCGTAGATGGCCTGGTTGAGTACCCAGTCGCTGAGCTTGTCGATGAGGCCGGCTCGTTCGGCGGTCGCGATGAATTGATCTGGTCCGACGATGCCGAGCGTGGGGTGTTCCCAACGTACGAGAGCTTCGGCGCCGGCGATCTTGCCGGTCGACAGGTTGACCTTCGGCTGCCAGAAGACGACGAACTCGTCGTCGGACACCGCTTGACGAAGCAGTTGCTCGCGGTCCATCCGTTCTCCGGCGCCGGTATCGAGCACTCGGTCATGGACAGCCGTTGAGCCTCGGCCATCTTGTTTGGCTCGCACCACGGCTGCGTGGCCCTCGTCGATGAGTTGAAGTGCTGGGGTGCCGCGCCGGCCGAGGGTAATGCCGATGGACACGGTGGTCGACAGCGTGGTTCCCGAGACGTCGATGGGTTCGCCGATCGCGCGGCGTATCCGCTCGGCGACCGACCTCGCATCGGTGACGCTTTGGATGCCTTCGAGGACCACGATGAACTCGTCACCGCCGAACCGAACGACCGTGTCGGATCGCATGAGCTGGTCACGAATACGTGCGGCTGTCGTTGCGATCACTGTGTCGCCGACGGTGTGGCCGAGGGAGTCGTTGACGAGGGTGAGGTCGTCGATGTCGACAAAGAGCAGGCCGATGGTGGGTTGGTCGGCCGGGCTGGCTGCGAGTGCCGCCCGCAGGTGGTCTTCAAGGCCATCGCGGTTTTCGAGTCCGGTGAGCGGATCGTGGCGAATGCGGTCGAGGTATTCGCGAATGTGTTGGTCGCGGCGAATGGCGAGTGCGGCGAGATCGGAGACCTCGTCGAAGATGTCGAGTTCGTGGTCGTCGAGGACCCGCGGGTCTTGGAGGTAGACGACCAACGCCCCGGCGACCAGGTTGTGCCGTCCGCGGAGTGCCTTTGCGCGAGCTGCGAGGAGACCGTGTTCGACGAAGCGTGCGCTGTGTTCTCGGTACAGGCTGCTCGCTGCGATCTCGGACACAACGACTTCGCTCTGGCGCGTAATTGCCGCCGACCAGGATCCAAACCAGTTGCGGCGTTGAGCGCCGTGCATGAGCCGGTCGACTTCTGGTGGTGTAGTTGAGGCCCGGACCTTGGGCGTGTCGTCAGCTTCGAGCGTCAAAATGGCTGCGGAACAGCGGTGGATTCGCTTGGTGATCGCCGTCGCGAGGTCCGAGAGCACCATGTCGACTTGGCGGCCTTCGGCAATGTCGACCGCCACCGAGGCGCGCAGCTGTAGCAGCCAGTCGGTGTGGTCGGGTTCGGCGTCCCCGACCAAGTCGATTGCAATGTCACCCATTGGTTCATCATCGGCCAAAAACAAGCCGAGGGTAAGCAAGAACAACAGGCGGCATCTGGCTTACGAGCTGCTACCGTTTTGGGGCACGCCCGGGTAGCTCAGTTGGTAGAGCAATTCACTCGTAATGAATAGGTCAGCAGTTCGATTCTGCTCTCGGGCTCAGAGGTTGAGAAATCAACGATTGCCGCTGTCTGAGACGCACCGACGGGTTAGCACAGCGGTCGTAGAGCAATTCATTTCTGCCGTGAGCCTCCAACTATTTTGGCTTAGGTCGAGTCGCCATCCATCCGATTTCGTATTCATGGCAAACGAGTTTCCACCTGGAGTGCTGTCCGAGTCGATGGTCGGTTCATATCCGACGCTCGCCAAGTCAGGCGCAGGTTTCGTCTGGGACGAGGTTCTCGAATATCGCGTCTGGTGTTGCCCCGCTTGCGGCGCTCCCGACCAAGACGATGGCAGCGACTACTTCTACGCATTCGCCTCGTGGGATGAAGCCAAGACATTCTCTGATCAGAATCCGGGAACTAAGGAACCGCTGGCCCTCGTTCTGCAACGAGAGTGGATCTCTGAGGAAGAGGCCGGACAATACGTGCATAGGACCGGAGACCGTGTCACTGAGTGGCCGGTCGAATTTCTCTCACGGCCTCGGCGAACACCCAACACGATCCCCGACTTTGTTTCGCCCGATGCTCCCGCCAACCGGCTCGACATTCTGCGAGGCCTGGCCCCTGCGTGAGTATCGTCACGCCGATGCTGATCCCATCGAGCATTTAGTATCAGGGTATGGCTGAGATCCGAATCGCTGGAGAGAACGATGTCGCGACGGTCGACGGCTTGATCGAGGCACTGCTCGTTGAGGTGCCGGATCTGGTTGTCCAGGTGCCCGACCTGGCGGACGCGTCAACTCTTGTCGTTGTCGCTGAGGAAGCTGGTGTTGTCGTCGGGTACCTGATAGGTCTTGCAACCACATCTGACGATGAGCAGCGGGTAGTTCTCAACAGCGTTTTCGTAC
>CALBVK010000070.1 GCA_937969345.1 uncultured Acidimicrobiales bacterium | reverse complement strand
GACCGCAAACCGAGCAGAGGTATAGAGCGCTCGGGCCACGGTGTTTCCGGTCTCGACGCTCAAGCTGATCCCGGCAACGCCCTCTTCCATTGCTTTGGCCTTGAGCACCTCGAGGATCAGGCGCCCAATGCCACTCCCCCGGTGGATGTGCTCAACCCCGATCGTCAGCTCGAGAAAATCGGGCTCAAAATATCCATAGGTTCCGTCCGCAGGCCCTACGCGCCGGAGATAGGCGCCGCCGGCAAACTCGATTCCGAGGAACGCGAGCACCCCAATATCGTCCGGCTTGCCCCAGTCAGCGAAGTAAGCGTCGGGGATATCTCCGGGATGTGACGGCGTGTCGTCGCTCGCCCAATCACTCGCCAGACAGAGCGTTCGCCAGATTAAGTCGGCGTCGTGTGGCGCGGCAGGTCGAAGCTCGATTCCCGTCGCCTCAAGTCCCTCCATGACGAAATCGTAGGTGCTCCGGGTCCAAAGTTCGGCGCGGCTACTTCAGACCATCGAGCGCTGAGTCGACGGCCCCGACGTACCCGCCTCCGAACTTAATGGCATGAACCACGAGCGGCGCGAGCTGATGGAGGTGAACACGACGCTCCCATCCATCGCTCAGCGGGTAGACCTCGTGATATGCCCGAAAGCACCGTTCGCCGAATCCCCCAAAGAGCCGCATCATTGCGAGATCGAACTCTCGATGGCCGCCGTGAGCTGCGGGGTCGATGAGCCAACTCCGCCCCGATTCGTCAACCACCCGATTTCCCGCCCAGAGATCTCCGTGCAATCGGGCCGCAGGTTCGTCCGCCGCTCCGAAGTCCGCCAGCCGACCAGCGATGTGTATCAATCGTTCGATCGCCATTGCTGGCAGCGACCCGCGATCAGATGCGATCTTGGCAAGGGGCAACAAGCGACGCTCGCTATAGAACTCTTCCCAGCTGTCGCAGGGATCGTTGGGCAGAGCCTGGCTACCGGTCGTTCGACCGTCCTCGCGCCCAAAACGTCTTGAACCTGACGAATGCAACGACGCAAGTCCACGTCCGAACTCGGCCTCCCCGTCTTGCGAGCGCTGCTCGCCGAGCTCGATCCAGTCGAGGACCAGACACGCTGGGGCGTCGTCGGCAACAGCGACCACGGAAGCGACTGGGAGTGCCCCAACTTCACTGAGCCAGGCCAACCCAGCAGCCTCGGTTGAGAAAAACCCAGGTGGCGGGTTCGTGTGCGTCTTTGCGAATACGCGCCGGCCGTCGTCGAGGTCGACGCAGAAGGCTGTTGCGAAGTCGCCACCGGACACCGGCGACATCGCTGTGACAGCAGCGTCGCAGAGCTCAGCGATGCGATCGGTAAATGGGGACATCATCGAAGTGCAGCAACGAGTCGATCGACTTGGACGGCGAGGAACTCGTCGGAGATATCGACACCGACCTGGGTAGCCCGAAAATGGATCGGGGCGACCATCAATTCGATGAGCAATTGTGGGTCGGCGGGCGGCGAGCACTCCCCTCGCTCAACGGCGCGATCGATGACCTTCGCGGCTGCTTCGAAGCGGGTTTGCCAGTAGGTGGGTCGGAGCTGATCGAGATCGGGCGAGGCCGCAGATGCCGAAAGCAACGCTCGGCCAAGACTCGACATAACCGTTGAGCGGACCATGACCACGATCTCCCAAAGGTCACCGCGTAGCGAACCAGCGTCGGGGATCGGCACGACGGTTTCGGCTTGAGCGAGGATTGCTGCGAGCACAAGATCGTCGCGGTTGGGGAACCGACGGTAGATGGTGGTCTTGTTGACTCCGGCGAGTTCGGCCACGCGGTCAACTTTGATCAGCAGCGTGCCCGATTCTTCGATGACCGAGATCGCTGCGCGAAGAATGTTGTCGTCGACCACCTTGCCTCGGCGGTGTGACGGTTCGGTCATGCGCTATTGGTCGAGGTGTTTCGGGCGGCGACCTCGTTGGCCAACCCGACGTTGAAGGCCGCAAAGCCACGCTCGGTGTCGGCGAGCACCTTGCCCATGAGCGGTATCAAGATTCCGCTGAAGTTCTCGCTGTGATGCAACATCGTCCGACCACCGTCGAGCGCTTCAAGGCGGAAGATATGTTCGCCGTCGAAGATGCCGGCGATGAAGAGTTTGCCCTTCCACCGAAGGATCTTGCCAGGCTCCACCTCAAGGACGGTCGGGCTGAACGACATGCCGTCGCCTTCGCCTTTGCGTGCGGTGATCGTGATCGACTGTCCAACGACGGCCTCGCCGTCGACGCTGGAGAAGAACGGGTTCCAGCGTTCGTGAGAGGGAAAGTCGATAAGGACGTCCCACACCTGTTCAGGCGTGGCGTCGATCTCGTGGGTGGTGGTGATCGTCTTCATTGTTGACTCGTTTCTATCGCAACTTGTTGTTGCATTGCAACGTACTTGACCACCCCCACTAATGCAACAGATAGTTGCATTAGTGGATTCTTGAATTTCTTTGCCGCCCGGGAGGGTTTGACCACACGGCTTGCACTACCAGACATGAAC
>CALBVK010000069.1 GCA_937969345.1 uncultured Acidimicrobiales bacterium | reverse complement strand
CAGGACATTGGGCCTGAAGAAGAACCAACGATGACGCTCCATAATCCTGCACTTGCCTGACCTGAATAGCTCGGTACTAGAGTGACTGACTATGGTCGAATCTGGACATCTCTCGGAACGAAAGCCAGTCGGCATCTCCTACTCCCCGCAGCGACGACATCCGAATCTGCCCGTGGAAGTCCTCGATCGTTCCGAGTTGATCCCCCGGATTAGCAACCGGGAGGCCGGAAGCCGACAACGATCGGAATTTCACCAACTTGTTGTCTGCACCTCTGGGACCGGCACACACCACGTCGACTTCGAACCAATCCCGATGAAGCGAGGAACGTTGTTGCGCATTCATCCTGGCCAAGTGCATCAATTCGACCTGTCCTCAGACTTCGACGCGCTCATGGCGATATGGCCGACAACATCTCACCACCCCGACCCCCAGGGGCGATCGTGGTATCCGGGCAGCACCGACGCCACCCGCTGGAACGTCGACGACGAGCTACTGGCCCGCGTGCTCGGATGGATAGATGACCTTCGTGTCGAACAAGATCAGTTCGTCGACAGCGAGCGCCACGTGGATCTGATGAAGACGCTCCTGTGCACGTTGTTGTTGCGCCTTGCCATCGAGGTGCCCGAGTCACTGCCGAGCTCATCGAACCTTCCGGCCCCATATCTGGCCTTCCGTGAACGTATCGAGGAACGCCTGTACGAACGACCCGGCGTCACCGACCTCGCTCGGGATCTCGGCTACAGCTCTCGGACACTCGATCGGGCGTGCCAACAGGTGTCTGACCAAACCGCCAAGCAAGTGCTCGACGAACGCGTCGCCCTCGAGGTTCGTCGCCTTCTGACACACACGGATCGATCGATCACGGGCATTGCGTCAAGCTTCGGCTTCGATGACACATCGAACTTCTCGAAGTTCGTCAAGCGTCATCTTGGTGAGCTTCCTCGACAGATCCGTCTGGAGAGTCGATAGTCGCGAGGCGTCACGGGTCGAAACCCGACAAGGACGGGTCCGATCACGACAGAACGTCCGAATGTGGAATGAACTATCCCAACCTGAGGTTGTTAGGTACGCTTAACAACTACAGAAGAGGGGCATCGCCACATGGCTTTCACCACTACAACAACACCACTCAACACCTCCCCAACGAACGACGACCCACGGCCACGCTTCGGCATTGGCCACATGTCGTTCCCCGCGACGAATGTCGACGAGCTCGTCGACTTCTACTCCACAATCGGCATGCGTCTCGTCGTCAACATGGGGCGTGCCGCGATTCTCGAACTGCGAGGGGGCACACACCTCATCCTGCAAGAGAGCAGCCAAGCCAACGGAACCTTGGACGTCATCGTCGATGACATCGACGAGACCCGAGACCTACTCGAAGCTGCCGGCGCCGACACTGGTCCGATCCGGCGCGGCAACCCACACGACTCGTTCGTCGCCACCGACCCGCAAGGCAACACCTTGATGGTCCACTCCAACCATGCGATGGGCCCCGTGTGAGCCGAGCAACCACACAAACCAAGACAAACCAGCAACCACGCCTAAGGAGGCCTATGTACGCCGAAGTACACGAAGTTCAAAAACTCAGCCCGACCCTCTTGCGAGTCGTCCTCGCGGGCGGGACCCTCGATGCCTTCGAGGGATCGCCCGCGACCGACGCGTACATCAACGCCCAGTTCCTTCCAAAGGAGTCCCCGGTTGTCGTCCCGTTCGACGCCGATGACCTCGACGGTCTGGACCCGAGCCTGCGTCCAAAGCCTCGACGATTCACCATTCGACAATGGGACGCCGCACAGCGCCATCTCGCTATCGACTTCGTGTCTCACGGCGAGGATGGTTACGCGGGTAGCTGGGCAAACCGAGCGCAACCCGGCGACCGTCTACAGTTCAGCGGACCCGGCGGGAGCTATCGACCGTCATCCACTGTCGACTGGCACCTCTTCGCCGGTGACGAGAGTGCCTTTGGTGCAATCGGTGCCAGTCTCGAAGTCCTCCCCGCCGGCGCACACGCCGTAGTGTTTGCAGTCGTCGACAGCCCAGACCATGAGATCGACTTTCCGTCGAGCGCTGAGGTCACGGTGCACTGGCTCTATAGGGACGACGCAGACAACCCCGATCTCGTCCTCCCGAACGCCGTCGCCTCCGCCAACTTTCCCGACGGAAGCTTCGATGTCTTCGTCCATGGCGAGGCGGCCGAAGTCCGAGCGATCCGCAAGCACCTCGTCGCTGAACGAGGCGTCGACCTCAACACCGCGTCGATCTCGCCGTACTGGCGACGCAAGCACACCGATGAGGACTGGCGTCGGGTCAAGCGAAGCTGGATGGCCGAGCAATCACGAGACGTTTAAGCTCACCGTTCAGGAGTCGAGAGTGGCTTCGTCGATCGCATAAACCTCGATCTCGATGGTCCGAGCGGGGTGGTCGAGGGCCGCCACCTGCACGATCGTAGATGCGGGCATCACGTGCTCGAACGCCTCGAAGTGGGCACGAGCAACCAGCGGTTCGTCTCCGATGTCGGTCACGTACGCAACGGTACGCACGACGGACGCGAAAGTTGTTCCGGCTTCGGCGAGCGCTTGTTCGATGATGTCGAGTGCGTTCTTTGCCTGGACGTACGTGTCACACCCTTCGACAAAAGGATCCTGGGCGGTCGTTCCCGAAACGTGAATATGGCTGCCGACACGAACCGCTCGTGAGTACCCGTAAACCGACTCGGACTTGTCACCTGACGCGATGTTCAATCTCATCAAGAGATCCTCGCATCCCCAGACGCCCGACGCTGTCGGATCTACTCGAGGAGAGCCTTCTGATTCGGTGAGGGGAACCGAACCCGGTATCGAATATCGCCAATTGCCTCGGTCATTCGGGCGAGTTCGATCTCGAGTAGCTGCATCGCCGCCGCATCGAGTTCTTGGGTGAGCTCATACCGAAGCTCACCATCGGGACGCTGAGTCCAGCCACCGACGACCTGCCCGTTGCACCAAATCGTGGGCCCGGCATTGCCGTTGCGATCGAACACGCGCGCTCTGGTCGCGTCATCGAGGTACCAGGCCCGTTCTTTCCAGCCCATCGTCGTTGGGTCGAGGCTCGGAAGTACCGCCACCCACGGATCGACGTTCGTTGCGGCCTCACCATCGAGCAGCGGGTCGTTGGGGCAGACCCAGCCAGAACCCTCCTCGAGGCTCACCTCGGTCGCGTCGATGTCGTCGAGTGCACGCTTCACCGCTCCTGCGGTCCAGCCGGTCCACCACCGCAGGTCGGTCGTGGTGACCGGACCGAACCGAGAGAGGTACGCCCGAGCCATCATCGCCATGCCGTCGCGCTCGTCGAGGGCGTCCAGGTCGATGTCGGTCCAGTCGTCGGTGCAGTGCCATGCATACTCCGAACCAACCCAGGTGCCGGTCGGGCGCCCCCGGATAAGGCGACCCTCAAACCCGGCCAGGCTCGCCGCACGAGTGTGCGCCCCAACATCGATCGTGCCCTTGCCAAAGCCGATGGTGATCTTCTTCGTGAGCTCTGGATACGTCTTGCCAAGTTCTCGGGTCGTGATCGAGCCGGCGCTCGCGACCGCATGAACAACCAATGCATACAAGTGGTCGAGCTCCGCCGATGGATCGCGCACCCCGTCGGTATTTGCCAGGTACTTGAGCAGGAGTCGCCGCTCGTTCGCCGCGATCTTGCGAGTCGACGACGCATTCATTGCCTCGATGAGTGCCGGCGTCGACACCCAGACAGTTCGACGCATCGCATGAAAGCGCAGTAGCGAACGGTCGTCGTAAAGCACCGCTTCGACAGCATCAGCCGAGGCGCGTTGCATTCGAGCAAAGGCTGACAGAAACACCGTGGCTGGATCGCTCGAGTGCAACGCAACAACATCGGACGCGATCGTCGCAACATCATCGGTGCGTTGCGACGGCAGCAACCGGTGACGTGATGCGAGCAAAGCTCGACGCTCGTTGGTTCCGACATGACGCACGGACCCACAGTAGTAAGGGACCGATCAGTGCAGGGTCTGTCGTGAGTTACGCGCCGATTCGCACACGCGAGCAAAGACCGTGCCATGCTTTCGCGACCTGGATCGGGCAGAGGAGCCCGACCCCTGTGACAAGGACGTCAGGAAATGCAGATCGGTTTCATCGGACTCGGCAATGTGGGCGGCAAGCTCGCCGGTTCCATTCTTCGCAACGGCCTCGACCTCATGGTTCGAGATCTCGACAAAGGCGCTGCCCAACACCTGCTCGACGGTGGCGCCACTTGGGCCGACTCGCCAAAGGAGATGGCCGAGGTGTGTGACGTCGTGATCACCTGTCTCCCATCACCGGCCGCTAGCGCCGCGGTTCTCGAAGCTGAAGACGGGCTTCTCGCCGGGTTTGGACCGGGCAAGGTCTGGATGGAAATGAGCACGACCGACGAAGCCGAGGTCAAGCGACTCGGAGCGATGGTCAAGGCCACCGGCGCCGAGCCTGTCGATTGCCCCGTGTCGGGCGGCTGTCATCGCGCCGCGACCGGCAACATTGCGATCTTCGCGGGCTGCGAGCGCGAAACCTTCGAGAAAATCATGCCGGTGCTCAAGACCATGGGCCGCCGACTGCTGCATACCGGCGATCTCGGTTCGGCCTCGATGCTCAAAGTCATGACCAACTACCTCGCCACGGCAAACCTGCTCACCGTCTGCGAAGCACTGGTCACCTCCGCGGCTGCTGGCATGGACCTGAACACCACCTACGAAGCGATCGCCATCTCGTCGGGCAACAGCTTCGTGCACGAGACCGAGGGCCAGGTCATCCTCAACGGCAGCCGCGACATCAACTTCACGATGGATCTCGTGAAGAAGGACATCGGCCTGTTCCAAGCAATCGCCGACCGCCACGATGTACCGCTCGAGATCAGCCCGGTGCTCATCGACATCTTCGACGATGGCATCGAACGCTTCGGCGAACGTGAGTGGTCACCGAACATCATCAAGCGCCTCGAAGAAGCCACCGGCCTCAGCATTCTCGCTCCGGGATTCCCGGCCGAAATGACCGACGACGAGCCCGAAGAGCCCGGCTACGAAGTCATCCCCACAGGACGAACATGAACATCGACACCAGCAAGATCCTCACCGACGACGAGGTCGCCGCCCAGCGAGCGATAACGCCAGGCACCAACTTCGTCACCCACTTCAACCACGCAGGCTCGTCGCTTCCGCCACAGCCCGTCATCGACGCCCAAAACGCCCACCTCGACCTCGAGTCACGTATCGGCGGCTACGAGGCTGCGGCCGCGGCCGAGGATCAGGAAGAGGCCGTGTATGCCTCGATCGCGTCGTTCATTGGCGCAACACCAGGCGAGATTGCACGCGCCGAACATGCAACCGTCGCGTGGTGCTCAGGGTTCTGGGCGCTCCCGATGGAGAAGGGTCAACGCATCCTCACCGCAGAAGCCGAGTATGCGGCCAACGCGGTCTCCTACATTCGAGCCAAGGAACGATTCGGCATCAGCATCGACGTCATTGCGAGCGACGACGCCGGCCAACTCGACCTCGACGCACTCGACGCCGCAATGGGAACCGACGTTGCGTTGGTGTCGATCACGCACGTGCCAACCAATGGCGGCCTCATTAACCCTGCGGTAGAAGTCGGCAAAATTGCGAACGCCGCAGGGGTCCCGTACCTCCTTGACGCCTGCCAATCGGTCGGCCAGCTCTCCGTCGACGTCAACGAGATTGGCTGCGACATGTTGTCGGTCACCGGCCGCAAATATCTGCGCGGCCCGCGCGGCTCGGGCTTTCTCTATGCGAGCGAAAAGATCCTGCCGCGGCTGAACACCGATCATCCCGATCATCACAGCGCGCACTGGGTCGAATCTGAACGGTATGAACTCCTGCCCAATGCTCGACGATTCGAATATTGGGAGTACAACCACGCGGCCTGGATCGGTCTCGGTGCTGCCGTCGACCATGCAGCTTCCATAGGCATCGACCGCATCGAAGCGACCGTGCAGACCCGCGCGGAGGAACTTCGAGATGCCCTCCGAGGCATCGGCATCACGCCGATGGACCTCGGTGACAACCGGTCCGGCATCGTTACCAGCTCGGTTCCAGGCATGGACCCAGCCGAAGTCAAGAAGGCACTCGGCGAACAAAAGATCAACGCGTCGGTGACAGCTCCTGACTCAACGCTGTGGGACGCGCTCAAGCGCGACCTACCGCCGCTGCTCCGGACCTCGGTCCACTACACGACAACGAGCGAAGAGATCGACCAGCTCATCGACGCACTCACCACAATCCGCGGCTAGCGCTCACCTGCGCATCGCACTGCGTTAGGCGTCGCCGGAATCGGATTCGTCGCCGGGGGCTTCATCGAGCGCAGCGGGAGCTGCATCTTGGGGTTCTGCGTCTGCGGTGGGAGCGCTATCGCCACCCATTCCGCTGGTCCGGTTGGTGACCTCAGCTCCGGCCGCATTGAATGTAGAAACCAACGCATCGCGAAGCAGACGGCCAACATCCTTGACGTCGTCGTGAACCGCAGGATCCTTGGCCGCGTTGCCAATCGAATCGAACGCGTCGGTGAGCTTGGCTCCGAGATCGTCGATTAGGGCTTTGGTGTCACCGGGCGAGCGTGGCTCGGTTTCGTCCCGCTCTTGCTCGAGATGGAGTTTGAGCTTCAAACCGAGTGCCTCGGCTTTGCCCGCCACTTCTTTCCACGATTCTTGTACTTCAGCCATGGGGCGTCCCTTTCGTTTCGTCACTAGTGCCAGCGTCCACGAGGATAGATCTATTCCGTAACGCCAGTCCCGAGCGCGACGTGACCACCACGAACGTCGCTACGCGAGCACCTGAAACATCGCGACGCTTGCGCGGTCGCCCGCATGCTCACCGGTCATTGCTTCATAGATCGCGACGTCGATGACCATCGGGGACGTGATCTTGCCCGCGGCGCTGAGTTCGCCGAACAAGCCGTCGAAACCCTGCGCCACGTAGTGCTCGGCGTTGATCCCAATCGCACACACCGCCGTTGGAGCGGCGATTCGAACGAGCTCGCGAATCGGGTCCGGGGGGAGGTGACCGTGGGTGAACGTACCCGAGCTCACAATCCCGTTGTAGGTGTCGTCGGGGATGTCGAGCGGGGCCGTCAGGTCGGCGATGAAGAGTGAGCGATACGCAGGCTCGCCAAATACGGTCCTCTTTTCGCGAGCAACCTCGAGCATCTCGGGAGAGATATCGATTCCGTCGACGATCTTCTCGCCGACATCGCCGAGCGCCTGGCCAATTACCCCGGTGCCGCTGCCAACGTCGAGAACCGCTCCCCCGGCTGAACCTCCAGCATCGAGAAACGCTCCCACGACGTTCTCGTGGTAGACGTAGCCCGTTCCGGCAATGAAGTCCTCGTCGTAGCTCGCTGCCCACTTCGAGTAGAGCCGTCGGCTGTCGTCGGGCGTCTCCAGTGAGTACGCGCTATCGAGGCCAAGGTCGTCGTCGTCACCAGTGCTCATGGCAGTCTTCGTACCATGAATTTCGGCTCGATGAGTTACGGAAGCAAATCACTCCCGTCGATTCTGGCTAGTGCTTTTCCATCCAGCGGCGAGACCGGTCGCTGTTTGCTGAACCGGTGGCGGCGAACTCGCCGAAGCGACGTTCGAAGTCTTCGTCGTTGTCGTCGGTGAGTTCAATGAGCGTGCGCAGGTCGAGCTGCTCAAGGCTGCCCTTGCGCGTCGGCTTCGTTGGTTCGAGCAACAACTTCTGGCGCTCTCGGACCTCGGCGAGCTGCTGCTCAATCGCGTCGAGATCACCGTGCGCTTCATGGAAATCGTTCGAGCCATCCAGGGGAACCGCGGGTGCCGCCACCTGGTCCTGGATCGCCTCTCGTTCGGCAGCCGATTGGTCTGCGTCGAACGCCTGTCGAATGGAGTTTGTTCGCCTAAAGAGCCTCACCCTGGCCAATCGGCAGGAGTCGCTCAGACATGAGCCATACGGCCTAGACCTACCGACAGTGGGGTCATCGCCGGTCCCGGTACGGTGATCACATGATGGATGCGCCCCAGACTTCGCCCGTGCTCGCAACCGTTCCCTTGGGTATGCAGTGGCCCACGCTCGACCCGTTTCTGTTCTGTGCACACCACAACGACGACTACCCAGCTGGCGATGGCGCACTCGGCCCGGCGGCATCGTTGGGCGGCCGCGCCATCGGTCAGGACTTCAGTGACAAAGACGGCTGGAGTATGTATCACGGGTCGACCATCCCCGGATTCCCACAGCATCCGCACCGGGGTTTCGAAACGGTCACGTACTGCCGCGAAGGCTTCATCGACCACGCCGACTCGATGGGCGCTACCGCGCGATTCGGGCGCGGCGACGTGCAATGGATGACCGCTGGCGGCGGCGTCGTGCACTCGGAGATGTTTCCGCTCATCAACACCGACCGACCAAACCCGACCGAGTTGTTCCAGATCTGGTTGAACCTTCCGGCCGCCGACAAGATGGTCGACGCCTACTTCACGATGTTCTGGAGCGAGGACATCCCAAAGATTGCGCTCGACAGTGGCGGCGAAATCACGGTGTTGGCCGGCGACCTGCACGGGGCAACCGCTCCTGCTCCGCCACCGAACTCGTGGGCGTCGCGTCCCGAGGCCCATATCGGCGTTTGGCACATCACATTGCCGGCTGGCGCGTCGTGGACACTGCCCGAAACAGCGGCGACGAGCGGTCGGATCCTGTACCTCTTCGAGGGTGATGGGCTCTCGATCGGTGAGCAAACGTTCGGCAAGGACACCGGAATTCAGCTCGTCCCCGATACCGAAGTCACGATCACATCCGGCGACGAGCCCACCGAATGCCTCGTGATGCAAGGCACACCGATCGGTGAACCGGTCGAGCGCTACGGCCCGTTCGTGATGAACACCCGCGCAGAAATTCAGCAGGCATTCGACGATTACAACCGAACCCAGTTCGGGGGGTGGCCGTGGGAGTCAGATGATCCTGCCCACGCGGCCCACGACGGACGGTTCGCTATCCATGCCGACGGCACCAAGGACGAACCGCCGTTCGTTGCCTAGGCGCACCTACCGGCCGTTGCTCGCTGCGATGCCGACGAGGCACTCCGAGATGTAGTTGGCCGTCGAGGTCACGTGATAGTGGTACACGTCCTCGTCGAATTCCGGTGTTGGTCCTGTGTGGCCCAAGCACTCGTCGAGGTCGGTTGGCTCATCGCCACCCACGTCCTGAGGGCCGTAGATCGGGATGCCATCGAACAGGTACCCAATGAGCGTCGAGTGTTCACCATCGGTGTCGACGGCATCGGTGATGCAGAACGGAATGCCGTGGTAGTGATAGCTGATGCCGTTGGGCAACGGGTGGCCACCGCACGCATCGATGAAGGGGACGCCGTCGATGGTCGAGTTGTCGTCGTTGGCAATCGTCCCCGAGCCATCCCCTTCGAATGGGTCGAAGAAGACCGCTCCGCTGATCGCTACACCGATCGCCCCGTTGCCGGTCTCTGTTGGCGAGTCTGCGATCTCGGGCACTATTGGGATCTCGAAGCGGGCGTTGTACGACTCGACGCCGCCGGCGATGTACTTGCCGTCGCGACCATCGGCGAGGTAGGTCTCGAGATATTCATGTGATGGCAGCCCATCGCTCTCGAAGACGAAGGAGTCCTCGCCGATCGTGATCGTGACGTTGTCGGACCATTGCGCTTGTTCGACGACGAACGCTCGGCCATCGCGATCAATGCCACCTGGTTCGTTCGATTCGGCCGATATCTCTTCGGTCGTGCTCGTCGCATCGGCGTCTGTGTTGTCGGCGGCGGTGTCGTCGACAACGGTGTTGTCGGCGGCGGTGTCATCGACAACGGTGTTGTCGACGGCGGTGTCATCGACAACTTCGGCGTCGCTGCCGCATGCCGAGGCCACGAGAGCCAAGGATGCCAAGCCGATCAGGACACGGGTACGGGGGGATGGAGGAGGGGCCATAGAGCCATCATCGCCCAAGCACCTGTGCGTTCACTGTGACCCCGGAGGGGACAACACACTCACCGCGGCCAGAGTTCGGTGTCTTCGTAGAACTGGCTCCAGGCAAACCAAAACGCTTGATGACCGCCGAGGTCGTTGCCGTCGGCATCGATGGCACGAATGCCGCCGCCATCTTGGATGATCGATATGCCGTCGACGTCGATCGTCTCACCTCGGCCGAGTGCGTCGAGTGCGGTGTTGACGTGGAATGCGAGGGGCGTTCCGTCGGTCTTCAAGACACCGAGTACGTCCTCTTGTACGTCGAGTCGTGGGTCGACGTCGCCAATCGGAAAGATCGGGCCGTCGGCGTCGCGACCGTTGCGAAAGTCAAAGTCGCGTCCGAGGGCCAGCTCCTCTATGAGGACGTCGGTTTCGGGGTGCGCGGCTTTCCAGTCGGCCCACGAGGAGGTAACCACCGAGTGCTGGTCGAGCTCGACACCGATCGCCGCGAGCGGGCCGGTTTGGGCGGTGCCCAGGAATGTGTCGAACACCGAGAACGTCGTGACGTCGTACATGACTTTGTTCGATCGGCTCAGCAAACCCGATGTGCGAAGTACGGGTCGCTCGACTCCGTCGGGAACATCGTCGGTGAACCACACTTGCGCAGCGCCGCAGAGCGTGCAGTACGGCATGGCGAAGTCTCGGCCGCCCAACGTGTCGTTCACCATCTCGCGGACTTCCATGATTTGGCGAGGGTATGCCCGGGCCTCGCCGTTGATGACCACGCCGAACACCACGTCATCGTCTTCGAGCCAGTCGGCCTCAGCCGCTGGTTGCGTGAGCGGGTTGTCAGCCGCCGGGATGCAGTTACACGGCTCGTCGGTGCCATCGAATGGGCGGTCGTCGATGCGAACGCCTCCCCAGCTGACGTAGCGCCAGTCCATCGTGTCAGCGGAGTCTTCAAACAGCGGGGACCATTCGGGGAGGACACTCGAGTAAATCGCCTGCTTGGTTTGGACGTACTCGGGTGGCGCGGGGATGTCCCAGGCGATCAATCGATCGGTGATGTCGCCCCAGGCCGAGTTCACCGACACGTCGAGGCCGGTGACTTCGTTGGCGGCCTCAGCCACGTTCTGCGCACGGGTTGCACCTTGAGCGAATCGCAACATGTCCATAAGGATCCATGCGACGCGTGGATCCTCGCTGGCACCGAGCGTTCCTATCGCGGCGTTCTGCTCATCGGTGAATATGGCTGGCATGTTGCCGGTGCCGAATATCGTGTCGATCGCCGCAGCCGTCTCGGGGGCGTAATCGCCGTCGGGATACACAGGAGCTGGCCCAAAGTCCCGCACCTCGCCGCGGGGAAGGTCCGCGGGATCGACGACGGCGGGTGGGCCGGGCTCGGCGTTCTCGACAGCCTCGATGGTGTCCGCTGCGTCTGGAGTGGACTCGGCGACATCACTTCCCGAACTACAGGAGGCAGCGACGAGAGCGAGGGCGGCGACGGTAAGAGAACGCTTCTGCATGGATCTAGTACAGCGCGATCGATGGCGGTCCACCGCACGAATAGACCATCGTTCCGCACAGATTCACAACTTCGCTGCGGCTTCTGGATCTACTGTGTCGCTATGGAACAGCTCTTTGGCCTCCCGGCACATCCGCTTCTCGTCCACTTTCCAATCGTCGCGATTCCGACACTCGCCCTCCTCGCGCTCATCATGATCGTGATGCCGAGTTTCCGTGAGCGCTTCGGTATGGCCATCATGGCCCTCGGAATCGTGACCAGCGTCGCGACGATATTTGCGGCGCAGAGCGGTCAAGCACTGCTCGACACCTACACCAACGGTGACTTTGTCGATGAGCACAAGAGTCTCGGTGAGACGCTGCGAGTCTTCGTCCTCGGCCTGACCGTCTCGATCATTGGCCTGGTATTCGCTGCAAAGCGGTCTGCGGCAACCGGGCGGGATCCCGTTTCACTCGTCCTTGGTCTTGCCGTCGCTGCGTTCGCGATCCTGTCGCTCGTCTGGGCAATTCGCACCGGCCACGAGGGTGCCCGCTTGCGGTGGGGCTGAGCGAACGGAGTCTCTCCGATTCGCGCCGAGTTGTTACAGGATCAGGAACTGCTACCGATTGAAGGCTGACTGCCTCTACGATCTTTTCATCCCACTCTGGAGAACACGATGACCGCACGAACCCTTCGCCCACTACTCGTCGCACTCGCGCTCTTCGCTACGGCTTGCGGCGGATCCACGTCTACAGCCACCGACGCTCCCGCTGAGGAAGCTGCCGAGGCCGCCGACACGACAGCGGCACCAGAAACTACCGAGGCTGCCGAAACAACGGCCGCTGCGGAGACAACCGCGGCGCCAGAAACCACCGAAGCCCCGGCAGAGACCGAAGCTCCCGAGCAAACCGCGGCGCCCGTCGGCGATGTTGACGGTATGGCCGTCTACGAGGCGAATTGCGCTCGTTGCCATGGCAGCGATGGCAGCGGTGGTCGCGGTCCAAGCCTGATCGAGCACATTGCCAATCACCCGGACAAGGCAAGTGACGTTGGGGTTGTAACCAACGGTGGTGAGAACATGCCGTCCTTTGGCGAGAAACTCTCCGAGGCCGAAATTGTCGCCGTTGTCGACTACGCCTACGAAGCGTTCGCAGCTGCCTCATAGTCCTAGGATCGACCCATGCAAATTGGGTCGATACGAAACTTTGGCGGCGAGCACGCAGTCCGAGTCGAGGGCGACGAACTCGTCCGGTTGCCGTTCTCTGTCCACGATCTTCTTCGTGATGATCTGTGGGAGATCGCGCGCTCCAACGAGCACGACGGCGTCACGTTCGAACGGGTCGCGGTCGAGCACGCTGACTGGGCCCCGCTCATATCGGCGCCGGGAAAGATCTTTTGCGTCGGACTCAACTACCGCGAGCACGTGGTCGAGATGGGGCGCGAGCTTCCTGGAGCGCCGACCTATTTCGCCAAGTTCGCCGACGCTCTCATCGGTGCCCACGACGACATTGTGTTGCCGCGGCCAGACATCTCGACCTCGATCGATAGCGAGGTCGAGTTGTGCATCGTGATCGGGCGACCCGCTCGCCACATCGATAGCGCCGACGCGATCGACTACATCGCGGGATACACGATCATGAACGATATCTCCGTACGAGATTGGCAGCGGCGCACTACGCAGTTCCTCGCTGGCAAGACCTTCGAAGCAATGACCCCGCTCGGTCCGGTCCTCACCACTACCGACGTATTGGGCGACGGCAGCGGACTCGCTGTGGAAACGACCGTCGATGGTGTCGTCAAGCAATCATCCAATACCGACGAGCTCATCTTTACTGTTCGCGAGCTCGTCGCCGACCTGTCGAACGTATGCACACTTCGCCCCGGCGATCTCATCGCCACCGGCACTCCGAGCGGTGTGGGGGCAGGACGTGACCCACAAGAATGGTTGGGTCCCGACACCGAGCTCGTCACCACGATCGAAGGCATTGGACAACTACGCAACACGTGCAGGTCCGCGTCATGAACGGCAATCTCTTCGAACTTCTTCGAACCCACTGGTCGGTTGCCCCGGATCGCCAGTTCCTCGTGCCGACTACTGGTGCAGCGTTGACCTACCGCGAGATGGATCGCCGCTCGGCACAGTTTGCGACCGTACTGCGCAGACATTCGGTGACACCGGGCGAACGGGTCGTGGTCCAAATCGACAAGTCGATCGACAACGTGGCCATCTACCTTGCAGTGCTGCGCGTCGGAGCGATCTACGTGCCGCTCAACACGAGCTATACCGAGGCCGAAGTCGCCTTCTTTGTCGACGACGCGGCACCCGCGCTCTTCATCAACCAAGGCAACATCGACGAGCTCACCGTCGAAGCGACCAACGCCGAACCGTGGATGGAAGTCGAGACGAGGCTCGCCGACGACCTCGCCGCCATGGTCTACACGAGCGGCACGACCGGACGCTCCAAGGGCGCCATGCTCACGCACGCAAATCTCACCTCGAACGCCCTCACCCTTCACGCGATCTGGCGATTCACTCCCGGCGATGTCTTGCTTCACGTGTTGCCGATCTACCACGTCCACGGACTCTTCGTCGCCCTCCATACCGCCATGCTCAACGCGAGTACCGTGCTCTTCAGCTCGAAGTTCAGCATCGAAGAGACCATCGAGCGCTTGCCGGAAGCCAC
>CALBVK010000068.1 GCA_937969345.1 uncultured Acidimicrobiales bacterium | reverse complement strand
GCGAGATCGGTCAGGTATCCGGCCATCTCGGTCGGCGTGAGGCTTCGGCCTTCGCCTGCCAGCTCGTACTTGCCGTCTTTGAAGAACTCTGACGCAGCAACGTCCATCGTGAGTGCAATGTCATCGCCCGGGCGCAGTCCGACCTTTTCGATGGCTTCCATGAGGAGCTGCAACGCTTCTTCGTTGGAGCCGAGGTTCGGGGCAAAGCCACCCTCGTCACCAATTGCGGTGGACAAGCCGCGCTCGTGGAGGACAGCTTTGAGCGTGTGGTAGGTCTCGATGCCCCAGCGCAGTCCTTCGGAGAACGAGCTCGCGCCGACGGGCATGAGCATGAACTCTTGGAGGTCGATGTTGTTGTCAGCATGCTCGCCACCGTTCAGCACGTTCATCATTGGCACCGGGAGCACGTGGGCGTTTGGTCCGCCGATGTAGCGGTAAAGCGGGAGACCAACCTCAGCAGCCGCAGCGTGGGCGGTGGCGAGGGAGATGCCGAGAATGGCGTTCGCGCCACAGCGGCCCTTGTTTGCAGTGCCGTCGGCTGCGTTCATCGCTGCATCGATCGCACGCTGACCGGTCACGTCGAGTCCGACGACGGCCTCGGCGAGATCAGTATTGACGAAACCAACTGCGGTAAGGACACCTTTGCCCATGTAGCGATCGCCACCATCGCGGAGTTCGACAGCTTCGAACTGCCCGGTCGACGCGCCACTCGGCACGAGTGCTCGACCGCTGGCTCCCGTCTCGGTTGTTACGACGACTTCGACCGTTGGGTTACCCCGAGAGTCGATGACTTCGATTCCTTCTACCGACTCGATCGTCGACACGTCTGTTCCTCCGTTGCCGCTCCAGCGAGCGGTAGCTCCGAATGGCCACGATCCAGCGACTGCGGCCAGGAAGAAAACTACACCGAGTGGGTGTGTAGTTTGCCGATGTCCCTCTACGGGTTTCAGATAGGGGGCGGGTTAGCTATCGCCAGACGCGAGGTTCTGCAATTGTGATTTGGCCTGTTGCCAACGTTGCTGGAGTTGCTCGTGAGTTTCGCTTCCGAGGCCGACTCCATCGGCGGCCGCTCCCGCTTCCACGATTCGGAACCGGTCGACGAAGCGCTGCGATGCCGCACGAAGCGCAAACTCCGGGTTGACGTCGAGCATCCGGGCGACCTGAACAGCGGCGTACAGGAGGTCGCCGACCTCGTGCTCGCTCGGGTCTTCGGTTACTTCGCGAAGTTCGTCCGCAACATCGTCGAGAGCCCAGGCGAGGTCTGGCCCGGTGAATCCCGCGGACGCTGCTCGACGCTGCGTTTTTAGCGCGTGCAGGAGCGCAGGGAGCACGTTCGGGATGCCGTCCATGACACTCTCGCGCTGCTTCTCGACCTGCTTGGAGGCCTCCCAGTTGGCGATTGTTTCGCCGGCATCAGCGTCACCAAAGACGTGCGGGTGGCGCCCATGCAATTTGTCGTGAATACCTTGGGCCACATCGGCAACGGTGAAGTACCCAGCTTCTGCAGCGAGGCGCGAGTGGAAGAAGACCTGGAACAAAAGGTCGCCAAGCTCTTCTTCGAGATCGACGTACGCGTCGGGCCGGTCGGCGGTCACGTCATCGATTGCTTCGAGCACTTCGTAGGTCTCCTCGAGCAAGAACGGACGCAGAGATGCGTGCGTTTGCTCACGGTCCCACGGGCACTCGGCGCGCAATCGGCGAACGAGTTCGTCGAACCGGACGAACGACGCAGCGACAGGTTCGGCCAGTTCGGGTACCCATAGCGACGTGAGATGATCTGGCTCGAGCGACCCAGCGAGCTCACCCCATGGAACGGTTTCAACCTCAGCATCGACGGTTCCAAGACCTTTGAGGATCGTTGCGGTCTCGGGCGCGACATCATCGAGGGCAAGGATCACATCGTCGAGGACTTCCGCTGAATGGACTTGGGTGATGAGCATCGGCCCGAGCCTGCCTGCGACGTCGGTTGCGATGCGATGTGCGTCGACGATCGTGACCGCCTGGGCCATTGGATCGATGCCGAGCGCGCTCCAACACAAATCGGTAAAGCCCATTGCTGGACGAACATCGAGCTGAACTCGGTCGTCGGCGCGCAAGAGCTCGACCGTGTGCTCGGCAACATTGGGCGAGCCGGGAACGGCGTAGATGATCTCGCCGAACGCAGTGGCTTCATCGACGAGCCGGTTCACGATCGTCCGGTAGACCTCTTCGAACGTGTCGAGCGATTCATACAGGTCGTCGAACGACCCAGCGACCGCAAGCCCGTCAGCGGCTGGATGGACGGCGGTCCGAAGCCATACCGGAGCAGTGCTAGCGAGCAGTGCAGCGGTCTCCGCGGTGATTAGTTCAGGGCCCGCCGGCCCGAGGCCAACGACGCGAATGCATGGCCGGCTCGTGCTCAACGAGCGACGATCAGCGTCGTTTCCGGATCGACCACGCCAAGACGAGACTCGACCTCAGCGTCGTCCAACAGTTCCTGCACCCGTATTTGGGAATCCTCGGTGAGCTCTTGAACCTTGCCCGCTACCCAAACGTTGCGCTGCAGCGCTTCGTATCCGCCGCTGAGCGGCGCCAAGACGCCGATCTGGGCGTTGCTGAAGGCACCCTCGATCTGCGCATTGATTTCGACGCGTTCGTCTTCGGTCATCACAATGCCTTGCTCGCCGAGTGCGGACGAAATCGCAGCGTCGCGTGTCCACGTGTTTGCTACATCGCGCAGCGCGTCAGCCGAGATGGTGGCCGGGAGTTCGTCGGGTCCTCCAGGGTTGAGAGCCACGACGAGCTCGATGAGATCCGCCCGACTAATCGAGGAATCTTCCACCGTCACCGCAGCTCGTTCTGCGCCAGCACAACCTGCCAGAGCCAAGACGAGCACAACCAATACACCTAGACGTCGAATCACGTTGATCATGCTACTCGTCGTTCTCGGGAAGAAGATCGTTCAGCGCGGTCACGATGTTCTCAGCAATGTTGCCCTTCTTCATTCCGAGCTGCAGAAAGCCCCCATCGGCGCCCTCGATCGTGTCTTTGTAGATCGAGTGTTTGTAGATCCGGTCGAGGCGGATCTGCTTCGACGTTGGCAAGGTCACC
>CALBVK010000067.1 GCA_937969345.1 uncultured Acidimicrobiales bacterium | reverse complement strand
TTCAGGCTCTGGTTCAGGCTGCGGTTCTGGTTCAGGGGTTGGCTCTGGGACGTAGTTCTCTTCGTACGTCTCCGCGGCTTGTTTGCCTTCCGGGGTCGATGGTTCGGTCTCGGGCGTAGGGCCATCGACGTCGGCGATTCCGGCGGGCTGAGCGGCGAGCGAACACGATGCACCATCGTTCGAGTTCGTGGCTGGGGCACTAGCGACCTGGGTGGCGACTGGCGAGCCATTCGAGTAACCGGTGATCTGATAAATCTCACCGGAGTTGCGTCCGACATAGAGGTTGCCACCTGCGGTCGACCAGGCTGCGCCGTACGACATGAAGGTCTCTGGGAGCCCCGATACTGCACCGACTTCGATGACCGTTCCGGCCTCGGGGTCGACCGCCATGAGGAAGCCATCGCTGCTCACGCCGTAGAAGACGCCGTAGACGTTGGTGACGTCTGCAACAGCCGTGTACAGGCTGAGATCTGGCCGCATGGTGATCTCGCCGGTGTCGACGTTGATCGTACGCCAGTCGCGTCCGCCGCGGCTGACGTGTAGAAGCCCGTCGTCGCCGAAGTCGCCCGTGTAGCCTCCGGACAGACCGTTCATGTCGAACAGGGTGGTGATGACACCGGTCGAGTCGATGCGAAGAACGTCCTTGCCGCGAACTCCGTAGAGGAACCCGTCGGCGATGCGGTAGCCCATTGCGTTGTAGTTGGTGCTGTCCGCGCCGAGTTTGGTGTACTCGCCGTTTCCGGTATCGAATTGGGACAGCTGGCCCGAGATGACCTGATAGAAGCCTGGGTCGCAGGCGAAGGTGTTGTTCTGGGCAGATGCTTGTGGGGCAAGCACCATGACCTGAACCGTAAGGATTGCGGCGAGGGCTACTGCCCCGAACCGACCTTTAGTGCCGAACATTGAAATCTCCGTACTGGGTAGTTGTTTGCGTAGTAGGAGCTTCGGCTGGTGAATCGGGCACCTCGACTCAAGATTTCCTCAAGACCCCCAGAACGGCGAAAGACGGTGGCAGTTCTAGCAATATTGGGTTGGCGTGCTCGGAAGCAAGGCCTCGCTCGGCTCCCTCGGTGGCGCTGCCCTAGGTTTAGAATTCGGCCACCGTGAGTATCACCGCTGGACGAACCGCCACCCCAACCGTCGACGATCTGCAGCAGCTCGACCTCTGCCTGCTCGCCTACCAGATCCACAACCAGTCGGTCCTATGGCCCCTCGACGCGTTCTATGAAGAGTGGGCTCGGCCTGGTTCGAGCCGCCGAGACAACCTTCTTGCACTCGCACACAAGTACGCCTCCACGCGGCCATCGCTGCGCGGGCCTGGCGCCCCTCGCGGATGGCCGACAAACCCCGGACTCGATCCAATCCTGTTCGACTATCGCCGGATCGAACCATGGCGTGGCGCAGTCCTCAACGATGGGATCTCCCATCGTTACCTCTCGGCCTCTCACGTGCTCGTCGACCCAATCGCCGATGTCGCAGTTTGTGAGTATGGCGCCCATCGCGAAGGGCGACCGATCAACCCGAGGATCAGCGTGGTTGCCGAACGGGCTCATCCCAAAGCCACGGATCACCTCTACGCGTTCGAGGGAGCTACGGGGGCGCTCGATGGACAGCCGCCGGCATGGAGCCTGATGGGTATTGTCCTCGAACGACATCACGCCTCGGGCTATGACGTCCATGTTGCGTATCGGGGTTCACAAAGTGGCAGCGCCCACCGAGCTGCCTTCCAGGGGTTCGTACAAGAAATGGGCAACCCTGACTGGGTGACCGACATGGAGTTCCTTGAGAACTCGACCGACCATCGGATCTCCAGGCACGGGGCCGTGGTCGGCGGACTCCGAGATTCGGTGTTGTCCACCTTTGGCTCGCTCATCCAATGCTTCGAGGAGATCGCCGAACGCAACGGAAGGGCGCCAACATCGATCTCGATGACCGGTCACAGCCTGGGTGGAGCGCTCGCCACCCAAGCAGCGTCAGCCTTCAGTATCGGCAACATCGCAGCGACCCTGCCGCCCGAACTTCGCGAGTGGCCCTGGGAAGATTTGCGGCTCACCGCGTTCAGCGCCCAGAAGGCCGGAGATCAGGCCTTTGCCGACGCCCTTGCCGCCACAATTTCAGTTCGACGGGTTTGGGCGGTCGGCGATCCAATCGTCGAATTTCCGTTCAATGCGCACGCCGGCACCCCGGTCCCGCTCGCCACCGAGGTCTCAGGTACGGAGAACCACGAACCGTCGGTGGTTCGCCGAATCATCGTCGATCAGCTTCGCTGGCATATGCCCGACCTCGAGCATGAGCCGCTCGATCATGAGCCCTGGCGCCGGTTCGACGACCTTGGAAGCGCCTTGCTTGCGGCTCACGATGACGGGGTATACCTCGACCAGCTCCTTCCGGGGATCCTGGGCGAGTCGTTCGAGTCGTTCGTCGATCTCGCGGCGACGGTCGTCGAAATGCCTTCGTCGTACCGCGTGCCGTTTACCAAGCTCCCCGCCGAGCTTCGCCGACGGGCACGCCAGCTCCGTTCGGTGTTCGAGGAGTCGACCAACTCCCCCGACGAGACACACGCCCAGCTTCGTCGGTTTCGTGGAATTCAGCCGGGATCGTCGATCGAGGATCACCTGCGACGGGTGTTCGCCATTCGCGAAGCGGTCCGCAATGGATGGACGGTTCGAGACCTCCTTGACCACGCCGGGCTGGCCGCCGCCCTCGGCACGTGGCGCAGACCACGTCCGATCGACGGCGACGACCAGCGAACCGTCGCTCGAGCGTCCGGACCGCCGCCTGCAGAGCGCGACATCTCGCGCGTCAAATGGATTCTGTGGATGCGAAAGGTCCACGAACGTACGGTCGCCGGTAGTACGGATTCGACCTTCCGGCGACGCGTACCGCCGGTCAGTGGCATGCCTCACCTCGTGCCGGCGTGCAGCTTCTACCCCGGTCTGGAGTGGCTGCCCAAGGAGCTGATGGTTCCCAAGGAGCTGCCGAGCGAAGCCCAGCTGGTCTCGAAGTACAAGGCGTTCTACTACGGGCTCGGCAAGGTTGGCTTCGGCGCCTACTCGCATTCGCCGATTCGCCCCGACGTTCCTTGGGATCCCGACTTTTCGTGGAATCGTGCCTTCCCCGAGACGGGTGATGGATGGCAATACCCGACGTCGGACGAGACGTTCGTTCGTCTACGGACCCAAGGGCCCAACCCGTTCTTGCTCAAGGCGGTCGGTGATGGCTTCGAACTCGACTATTCCGAGCTCTTCGACGGGGTCTTGCCACCGATCTGTGCCCGCTTCGACCTCGTCGATGGTGCGCTCACGCCGCGAAATATCAGCGTTGGGGACTTTGTCCACCAGCCTGGAGATGAGACCTGGGATCGGGCGAAACGTGTTGTGAACGCAGCAGACATCCGGTGCGTGCCGTTTGCGCGTCATCTTCTCGACGTCCACTTCGTGATTGGCCAGGCGTTCGCCCTGTCCGCGTACAGCCTTCCAACCTGGCATCGTCTTCGCCCGTTCATGCACTTCTTCAGCTACGGGACACTCCAGGTGAACGACTTCGCCTACCGGGCGTTCTTTGTGAAGAGCAGCTACTTCATTGCGTCGAAGTTCATTACGGGCGAGGCTGCCTCGGCGCTGTTCACGAACCGTATTCGTTCGTTCGATCTCGATGATTGGATTCCTCCAAAGGACATCGCGAAGCGTGGACTCGCAGCCATTGCCGATCATCCCTACGTCGAGGATTCATTACTCGTGTGGCCCGAACTCGAGGGAATGGTTCGCCGATACCTGTCGGTGTTGTCGTATGACGATGAGTCGATTGCTGCCGATAGCCACCTCCAGGCGTGGTATCTGACCGTCTGCAACCTCATACCGAACGTGGACCATCGCGAGACCCCGCTCGACCTCGACCGTCTCGTCGAGTTATGCACCGTGTTCTTGTACAACAACGTGATGCATGAGATCTGTGGCGACATGTCGCCGATTCTCGGCTCCCTAGACCCCGACGACAAAGCGATCATCAACCTCGATCGCTTCGTCGAGGCGGTCGGAAACGGCTCACTACGCACTCCCGTACCAGCTCCGACGATGGCCGACGTGTTCCTGATGGATCAGGCGTCGCACACCAGCCGATTCAATGTCGGCGGAAACAACATCATGGAACTGACCGCACCGCGTTGGATCGACGATCCCAAGCTCGTCGATGCTGTGGAGGACCTTCAGTCAGCCCTGAGTCGGCTCGAGTCTCAGCTCGTCGAACGCAACGACAACCGGGCGGTCCGTTTCAGTCGAATGTTGCCGAGTAACTGGGAAGCATCGATTAGCTTCTAATCGAGGACTCGATGCGCTGGGTCGTGCACGTGCCGGAAGAACAGCCGATCGCCGCCATCACTCGAAACAAATGGTGTTGTCATCACAATCGTGCCGACGGGGACTGGTCTGCCATTGGTGAGTCCATCGACCGAGTACAGGGTCGTATCGCTTGCGAGTTCGCTCAGCACGAGTCGAAAGTCAACGCCCGCTCGGTCATCAAAGATGGCCTTGGCTTCATCAGTCGCGGTGAAGACGAGGCGGTCGGGGGCACTGACGGCGTCGACTGGCGATCCGGTCGTTCCGTGGGTCGCCAGGTGCGTGCTCACCATTCGGCGAGGCTGGGTCGACACTCGATGGAAGAAGTAGGACATGACCCGTTGCGCGAGGCGCAGCTCGTTGTGCGTGTTGCTGAGGTCGTTCGTCATGGTGTTCGAGAAGAGGTTGAAATCCCGACCCTGGCCGACCGTGTGGTTCATGGCCAGTACGTCGGCCGATGGTCTTGCGTCGATCAACAACTTGAGCGCAAGTGCCGGTGTATACGCAGCGTCGCCGGCAACCTTGGCGACGAGCGAGAGGCGGATCAGCCCGTGGGCACCCTCGGAGCCGAGCAATCCAGTGAACGGTGTTCCCTCGGCGGGGATGAAGCGAACCATCGCAACCGCTCCACGGGCGTGGATTAGCTTTGGCCGACCGGGCTCCATGAGATCCGATACCCGGGTGAGCGCTTTGTCGAGTTCCCGAGGGCTGAGCACGATGCGTGCTTCGGTGAGCGGAGCGGTCCGGAACGGCAGCACCAGCGGCGGCAACGCCGTTGGCGCGTGGACGGTTCCTCCGATCAATGTGTTCCATAACCATGCTGCTTTTGTCTCGGCCGACCAGCTGACATAGTCGGCCGGTTCCGATATGACGAGCGGGTCGAAGTGGTGACGCCGCTCGAAAACCGTCATACGGCACCGACCTGACTTGCCTGCTCGGACAGTGCAGCGTCTAGGGCGTCCAACGCCAAGTGGCCTGCCTGGGTAATACTGAGAGACCGGCCGGTCTCCTCGAATTTCGCGGCGTCAGCGCCAAGGGATGCGGCCACCGCATCCACTGCGTTCTGTCGCGGCAGGTGCCCGTTGCCGGTCATGGCGCCGAGCAACGTGGCTCCAGCCCCGGGGTTGCCGCCACGACACAACGCGATTGCGGTGACGCCGAACAGGTGGCTCGTGCCGGCGTAGTAGTGACTGTCCAGCGCGCTACGTAGGGCCGAGCGGCAGTTCTCAAGAGCCTCGGGGACATCGCGTAGATGAACCGTGAAGTGCAAGATGAGCCCAACGAGCAGGTGCTCGAGGAGGTGGTCCCGTGGCATCGACCGTGGGCCTACACGAGCATCGTGCCACATGGCGATCGCTCCCTTGAGGTCGCCAAAGGAGGTGACCATGCCAGTCGCCCATGCCTCCAGAGCCGCCGCCGAGATGCTGCCGGTCGACATGGCGAGTTTGTGCATTGCCTCGACGTGGGGTTGTGCCTCTGTGGGCATTCCGTGCGTGCACAGATGAAACGCTCGGAACCCGTGCGACCACAGCTGCCCGCCGATCGTGCTCGGCTCAGAGGCCACCCACGATTTCGTCATTTCGTCACTGGCCTCAGCGGCGTGAACGTTGTTCAGGAACACCGAGGCGAGCGCTACCCGGCACCACCCTTGTGGGTCTGGCGGGTTGGCCGCAATCCCCCGTTCAGCGAATTCCTCAGTCCGGCCACTGACGGTCAAATATGCACCGAGCGCAGCAGCCCCGCAGAGGTCGCCAAGTGCACGATGTTCCGCCATGCCCTCCACCGAGAGTAGCTCCTCGGCCCAGACGAACAGCTCCAGACGCATTGCGAACGTGGCGTAATAGACGAGGTCGCCTACGAGGGCAGCCGCACGATCGAGATCGCTGGTTCGTGTGAGTACCTCGAGCGCGACACGAAGGTTTGCCCACTCAGCGTCGAGAACTCTCCAGGCATCGTGCTCGGCGACAGAGAAGATACGTGCACCCTGTCGGGCCGCAAGATCGAGAAAGTGTGCAGCGTGACGCTGCTCGTACGTCGCGAGATTCTTTGACTCGCGGAGACGTTCGGCGCCAAAGCCCCGCAATGTCTCGAACATTTCGAATCGTCGAAAGCCGTCGATGGTACGTCCAACGAGCATTGATTGATCGGTGAGGCGCAGCACGATGTCGGGAACGTCGTCCTCGGTCACCAGCTCGCCATCGACACAGACCGCTGCAATGTCGTCGAGGCTGGCACCACCAGCGAATACCGAGAGACGGTCGAATACGGCGGCTTCGGCTTCGGTCAGGAGGTCGTAGCTCCATTTGACGGTGTCGCGAAGGGTCTCATGACGACCTTCTTGTCGGCTCGAGCTCAAGATGTCGAAGGTGCTGTGCAGACGGGCGAGCAACTCGCGCGGGGTCATCAAGCGAACCCGAGCCGCTGCCAGCTCGATCGCCAGCGGGATTCCATCGAGTCGTTGGACGAGCTCGCGAATCGCGTCGACCTCCTCGTCACCTGCGGAGAACCGTGCGTCATGTTCGCTCGCTCGGCTAATGAAGAGCTCGACGCCAGAAACCGTTGGATCGAGCGGCGGAACATCGAGTATCTGTTCGCCTTGCACATGGAGCGCTGACCGACTGGTCGCAACAATCGCCACGTGGTCGGCGTCAGAGAGCAGCGACACGAGCTCGCGTACCGCGCCGAGAACCTGCTCGCAGTTGTCGAGGACGATCAGGACGTCACGCTCTTCGATGTAGTCGAGTATCGATTCGGCCAACGACATTCCGGGCTGTTGTCGGGCACCGATCGAATCCGCAACGACCGCCGCCACATCGTCGGGCTCACGAACGGCGGTGAGATCGCAGAACACGACCGACTTTGCGGTGCTCTGCGAGACCAGCGTTGCGACGTGGATGGCGAGTCGAGTCTTTCCAATACCGCCCGGCCCGAGCAGGGTCACTACCGAATGGTCCGCACCTATATGGCTGAGGAGGTGTTCGACCTCGCGATCGCGACCGAGGAACGACGTTCGAATTCGTGGGAGGTTGGTTGGCAACACCGGACGCCGCAGCGGACGGGTGTCGGAGACGAACCGTTCATCGGTAAGCAGATGAACTTCGTCAATCCCGATCCCGCGCAGTTCGTGCAAGCCAGAGCTACGCACGCTGTAGCTCGCCGGCAGGAGACTCGCCGTCGCCGATGAGCACACGATCTGGTCGCCATTGGCGAGGTCACTGATACGAGCCATCCGATTGGGTACCGGCCCAAAGTAATGGGCTCCCGTAGGCGCAGCCTCGCCGGTGTGCAGCCCAATGCGCACCTTCAGACGGTCTCGCACCTCTGGAGGTTCGTTCTGCACCTCGTGTTGAATCTGAATCGCCGCATCAGCAGCGTGTGCTGCGGTCCGGAATGCGGCCCAGCACCCATCGCCCGAGTGTTTGACAAAATCGCCATCGTGGTCATCGATTACCCGGCGAACCATGGAGTCATGGAACGCAAGCGCGGCTCGCATTCCGTCGGGGTCGATCTCCCAATGGCCAGTGCTATTTTCGATATCGGTCACCAGGAACGTGATCGTTCCCGCCGGAAGTTCGCGCATGGGTGGAATTGTGGCATGCGCTGAGCCGCTCGACAGCTATGGGCGTCGACAAGTTCGCTGGCTCCCATTGCGCTGCGTTGTCTCTACGTAGCCTCGGGGTGAGACGGCGGGCCGAACGTTGGACGAAAGGAGAATGCGTGAGCGGTGGGTCCGTGCTCGACGAGGTGATCGATCCGCTCTTTCGCCTCGACGAGCGTTGGGATATGGCCTGCGCGAACCCACCACATCGTTAGCACCGGCAGGTCGTCCATGGGCTCGAACCATTCACGACGTCGCCGCACAAAGCGGGCATGGTCCGATTTGAAGACGTAGTCCTTGAGCGACTCGATCGATTCCCACACCGTGAGGTTCGGCAGGATTGTCTCGTCATCGAACGCCCGAATAGCCGTGGCGTTACCGGACTCATCCTGAAGTCGCCAGACGAACCCCGGTGACTGCTCGGCAAGTTCGTTAATCGGGTCGAGATTGTCCATGAAGTCGGCGCTTCTTGGGTCGTCGACGGGGTATTTGAGTCGCCCGATGTTGATCTGAGCCAGGTGCCAAAGCTGTTCGTTCATGGAGTTGTCCTCGGTGGTTGGGGTGACGGATTTCGGCGGGCGATCCGGTCTCGGCAGGTCGGCCGACGTCTCGCCCATCAGATAGCGAGGTCCCGGGCCAAGTTCGGATGCGGCGTCGTCGGGGTTGTACAACATGCAGACATCGAGCGAGACGCAGCCACACCCAATGCAGCCGTCGAGGTGATCTCGGAGCGTGAGGAGCCGTTCGATCCGGTCATCGATTTCGCCACGGAAGTCCCCGGCCAGCGCCGACCAGTCCGCATCGTCTGGAGTTCGGTCACTCGGCAGCTCGGCGAGACGGTCGTGGATCTCCGTGAGCGAATAGCCAAGCCGCTGGCACACGACGATCACCGACAATCGTCGGATTACGGAACGGTGGAAGCGACGATGGCCAGCGTCGGTCCGAACCGAGGTGATGAGCTCTTTGCGTTCGTAGAAGCGGATTGCCGATATGGCGACACCGGTTCTCGCCGACAGTGTCCCGATCGTGAGCAACGCGTCCGACTCCATATATCTCAACCATAGTAGAGATTAGACTACATCTCAACCATGGTTGAGATATAGCGAATGGGTTGGTCAGACGCCGGCGGGGTTGTCGACGTCGTGACCCATCTCCTCGAGGTCGATGTACCGATCTCCGATCCGATGATGTGGGTGCCCGCCGACCGATGCGCCGAGTGCGATCACGATCTCGTCAGGGGCAGGAGCGTCGGGAATGTTCACATTGATCGTC
>CALBVK010000066.1 GCA_937969345.1 uncultured Acidimicrobiales bacterium | reverse complement strand
GAGCGGGGTGAGCCAGCCATGTTTGTCCTCCGATATACCAGATTGGATATCGGTGAGGGCTTCCCGCAGCTTGAGGGTTGTTCCGCCGGGCTGACCATCACCAATCGTGATGGTCTCTCCCTGGGTGATGACCGTGCCGATCGGCGCAATAACCGCCGCCGTGCCCGAGAGGAACATCTCGCCGTGTTCGGCCCATGCCCGGAGCTCTGCGACGGGGATCGACCGTTCCTCGATCTCCATGTCCATATCGCGAGCGATCTGCAGAATCGATGAGCGGGTGATTCCATGGAGGAACGAATCATCGAGGTTTCGCGTGATCAGACGCTCGCCGTCGCACAAGAAGAAGTTTGCGGCGCCGGTCTCGGTGACGTCATCACCGCTCGCAAAGAGCACCTGGTCGGCGACGTGGTCTCGTTTGGCATCGAGTGTCGGTCCAAGCGCCATCACATAGTTGGCACCGCTCTTTACCGAACCGAACTGCGGGGTGGTGCGAGGCATATCCGTCTCGATGAAGATCGTCAGCGGGCGAACACCACCAGCGAAATAGTCGCCGACCGGGGAGTTGATGCAATACAACATGGCCTCCGTACTCGGCGTGGCCGCAGCGCCAATGTTTGGCGCGGTACCAATAAACGTCGGCCGAATATAGAGCGACCCAGGAGCATCCGGCGTGAACGACGCGTTCGCTGTTGTCGCATCGATGATGAGCTGGCGCAGCATCTCGGCCGGGGGTGGCGTCATACGCAGCTTCTCGATGCTGCGAATCATGCGCGCCACCGAGTCGTCAAGGCGGAAGATCGCAACCGATCCGTCGGGTTGGCGATGTGCCTTGAGGCCTTCGAAACACTCACTCGCATAGTGCAATGCGTGTGTTGCCGGGTGCAGAGAGAAGTTCTCGAGCGGAACCGCTGCGCCGGGGTAGTCGTACACACCATCGACGTACGTGGCCACGGCCATGTGATCACCAAAGAGGGTGCCAAAGGGTGCGTTGAATGGATCCTGCTTCTCGCTCATTTGCTATTCATACTCGGTTCCCAGACCTTTCGCCATGACGTACGCGAGATGTGGGACTGCTACCTTCGCGGGCGATGGCTAGCGCAATCACCTCGACGACTTCCAATGGCATTGTCACGATCTCGATAGACCGTGCTCCGGTGAACGCGTTGCCACCCGACGACTGGGCCGCGCTCAGCTCGTTGGTCGACGCTGCGAGCGCCGATCTCGACGCTCGTGCCGTTGTTATCAACGGTGGTATCGGACGGTTCTGTGCCGGTGCCGACATCCGGGTGCTCACCGAACCGAGCGACGACCCCGCAATGATGCTCACGATCGTGGGTACGGCATGTGCGGCGATCCGCTCGTGCCGAGTTCCCGTGATCGCAGCAATCGACGGGCCCAGCCACGGAGGCGGCTTAGAACTCGCACTCGCCTGCGATGTCCGTATTGCCTCTCCCAAGGCGACCTTTTCGGCGTCCGGCGTGAACATGGGTCTGGTCGCCAGCGTCCAATCTCTCGTACACGTGGTCGGCGACACCCGAGCTCGACTCATGTTGTTCACCGGCGAACGCTTCGACGCGAAACTCGCCGAAGAGTGGTCGCTCATCACGCTCGTCGACGACAACCCGCATGCAGCGGCGTACGCCATCGCCGAGACCATCGCGAAGAAGGCCCCGCTCGCCATCGAAGCGAACAAGACCGCCCTTCACGCGGCGAGTTCGTTGTCGGCCGACGACCATGCAGCGCTCATGACCGAACTCTTTGGCGAACTCGCTGGAACGGCCGATCACCAAGAGGCCATCAACGCCTTCTTAGAAAAGCGTCCACGGTCCTTCAACCGCCTGTAGCGCGATTCGCCGGACTAGCCGAGGAGATCGGGCAAGGGCCGGTCGTGCACGATGATTAGGTGATCGGTGGTTCGGGTCAGGGCGACGTAGAGCAATCCCAGGCCATGGCTTTGCTCGAGTATCGCTGCGGGTTCCACGACGACAACGCCATCGAACTCCATGCCTTTCGCGTTGCCCGGCGTGAGCGAGCTGATCTGTCGGTGATCGACAGTGATCGGATCGACGCTCAAAATCGCGACTCGGCCACCGTCGACCTCATCGACCAGCTCGTGTGCGAGCGCCACCGCTCGCGACACGTTGCTTTCGATTCGGACCGGATGGCCGGACTCTCGAATAGCGATTGGCTGTGTCAGCGTTGGGTCGATCTCTCGAAGCACGGCCGTTGCGAACGGCGTGATTTCGTCGGGTGACCGGTAATTCGTGCTGAGGTCGAATCTGTTGACCTCGCCGAATTCGGCCGGCAGAAGTTCGTCCCAACTCCCAGCTTCCCCTGTCGTGCGCTGTGCGACATCGCCGACGATCGTCATCGAATGGCCGCGCGCCCGTCGTGCGATCATGCGCCATTGCATCGGCGTCAGATCTTGGGCTTCGTCGACGATGACATGTCCAAAGCGCCAGGCCCGCTCCCCCGCCGCACGTTCCTCGATGGTCATCGTGTCGGCGAGCTCGAGGTAATCGTCGGCTTCGAGTTCGGCGATCGGCAGTCCGTCCGGATCGGAGATGACCTCGCCGGTGATCTCATCTCGCACCGGGTAGTTCAGGTGGGATTCCTGCTTGAGGGCCTTGCCTACGGCGTCGTTATCTATGCCCATAGGTCTTGCTCCTCGTCGCCTTCGCGCCAGTCGTCGTAACTTTCGATCTCGGGTTCGCCAGGTTCGGGTTCGAGCTTTTCCTCGTCGTCCTCGCCGTCGATGTCGGGATCGTCGCCACGCGCTTCGTCGACCGTAAAGACATCGTCCTCATCGGAGAATTGATGTTCCATGTCGGACTCGACCTCGGTCGCTTCCGACACGTCGCCGAGGAGCCACAAGAGCTCATCGAGCAGGGGAACGTCGCTACGGAACCAACGACGGCGCCAGAGGTCTCGTTGTCTCGCGCGCTTGCGAAAGAGCAGCTCTGGGGCATCGTTATCGAGTCCAGCAGCGTCGCACGATGCCTTCAGGAGAGCGGACGATCCGAACAGGTCGTTGAGCATCTGTTCGGGGGTGAGCACCGGCCAGTGCGCTTCGCAAAAGAGCGTGACGTCGCTCGACTCGGCAATGGCCTGGAGGATTTCGTCTCGCCCACCAAAGCCGGGTTCGTGGACCTCGGAGATCACCCGGTCGAGCACCAAACGTCGCAACATTCCTGCGCCTGCGTTGTGCGTGGACTGACGCTTGGCGAGCGAGACGTAGTGCTGCAGGTCTTCGGTTGAGATCGTGACGCGGCGGCTGCCGTACCACGCAGTGAGCGGTTCCTTTGGCGTTCGTTGGCGTCGGGCCACCGCGTCCGACAAGACCGTGGCCATCGCCGCGCTGCCTTTGAGGTCGGCGACCGCCTCGGATTCGTCCGGGTCTGTGAGCACACCGGGGAAGAGACGGTCTGCCGTCACCGACACCACACCGCTCTCGCCGAGCGATGGCAATACGTCGCTGATGTAGGTAAGGAATTCTGGGCTCGGCCCGACGATCAGCACGCCGGTCTCGGCAAGCGCTGCTCGGTCGGCGTACAGGAGATACGCAGCCCGATGGAGCGCAACGACGGTCTTGCCAGTGCCGGGC
The DNA here is from genome assembly GCA_937969345.1 of uncultured Acidimicrobiales bacterium. Classification (GTDB taxonomy): domain Bacteria; phylum Actinomycetota; class Acidimicrobiia; order Acidimicrobiales; family SHLQ01; genus SHLQ01. Next base: position 384 of record CALBVK010000066.1, on the reverse strand, counting down.
CCACCTTGAACGAGCAATGGACCCTTTGCCGATGCGCGAATGACCGCGTCCTGTTCGGCTTGGATCGTGGCGACGACGGTTTGCATACGACCATCTGAACGCGCAGCGAGCGTCGCGAGGAGCGCCGCCTCACCCCGCAGCGATTGATGATCGCCGATGTTCTCGGTGTCGAAGACTTCGTCGCTGTAGTTGGTCAGCTCGGCGTCGGTGTAGTGCAGGTGGCGTCGATGTGTAACGCCGAGCGGCTCGAGCGGAGTCGCTCGGTAGAACGGTTCGGCCGCCCGCGCACGCCAATCGATCAGGTAGACCTCGTCGCCATCGATGACGCTCATGCGGCCGATGTAATCGGTGCCGAACTCTTCGGTCGTTAGCCGTCCGAAGGCG